>DATCRM010000285.1:0-19973 GCA_036568985.1 Lacunisphaera sp.
GCCTGAATGCGCGGCTTTGCCTGCCCGAGGACGTCGCCGTGGATGCGGCCGGGAACCCCTACATCCTCGACAACGGCAACCACACCATTCGCAAACGGACCCCGGACGGAAAGGTATCGACCCTCGCCGGATTGGCCGGAAAGTATGGCGTGATCGATGGCAGCGGCGCTGCCGCCCGCTTCGGCAACGCCAGCGGGCTGGCCGTCGATGCCGTGGGCAACATCTACGTCGCCGAACGCAGTGCCAACGTTATCCGGAAGGTTTCGCCCTCCGGCGTCGTCACCACGCTGGCCGGCACCGCCGGCAGCAGCGGCAGCGCCGATGGTATCGGGGCCGCGGCTCGCTTCACCTCTCCGACCGACGTGGCTGTGGACGCCTCGGGCAACGTCTACGTGGCTGATCGAGACAATAATACGATCCGCAAGATCACGCCCGCCGGCGTCGTCACGACCCTGGCCGGCAGCGCCGGGCAGTGGGGAGACACGGAGGGGGCCGGCAGCGCCGCCCGTTTTCAAGCCCTGACGGCCGTCGCTGTCGACGCCGTGGGCAATGTCTACGTGTCCGAGACCTTCGGCGCCCGCATTCGCAAAATTTCTCCTGCCGGGGAAACGAGTACGCTGGCGGGCGCGCCCAACACCAGCGGTCACATCGACGGCACCGGCAGTGCCGCCCGATTGGAATACCCCTCCGGTCTTGCCGTTGATGCCGCGGGCAATGTTTACGTCAGCAGCCGCAACGGCACCGTGCGCAAAATCACGCCCGGCGGCGTGGTGACGACCATGGCCGGAACCCGTAATGAGCGGGACAGCACGGACGGGATGGGCAGCGTCGCCCGCTTTGGCATTCCCGAAGGCGTGGCGGCGGACGCGGCCGGGAACGTTTACGTGGCGGACACGACCAACAATACGATTCGCAAGATCACGCCGGATGGCACGGTTTCGACCGTGGCCGGCCTCAGCACGAAAGGCAGCCAGGGCCATGTGGATGGCAGCGGTACCTCTGCGCGCTTTTCCACGCTCGGCGACCTGGTCGTGGATGCGAGCGGCAACCTCTACGTGGCGGATCCGGGCAACCATTGTATCCGCAAGGTCACGCCCGCCGGGCTCGTGACGACGTTCGCGGGCTCACCGGCTTCCGTCGGGTCCGTCGACGGAACCGGAACCGCGGCTTCGTTCGGGCGCCCGATGGGCGTCGCCCTCGATGCCAGCGGGAATCTCTACGTCAGCGACGCCGAGTTTCACGTCATCCGCAAAATTACGGCGGGAGGCGTCGTGACCACCCTAGCGGGCAGTCCGGGCCAGCCGGGGCTGGTCAACGGCATCGGGGCCGCGGCACGCTTCCGCGGCCCAACGGGCATCGATGTCGATGGCGACGGAAACGTGTGGGTGATGGATCGCGATAACAGTGCCGCGCGCCGCATTACTCCCGCCGGCGAAGTCTCCACCATCTACACCAGGCCCGGGTTCGATTACCTTAGCTCCATGCCCGGGATCGGTTCCCTCACCTATTTCCTCAACCCCAATTCCCTGGCGATTGGTCGGGGCCGCATTGCGGGCACCCCGGTTTTCGTCAACACCAACTACCATACCATCGAACTCTTTAACTCCGGCACTTCCTTTATCGTCGCAGGCCGTCTCGATGGCTTCCCTGGCTTCGCCGACGGCATCTCCGTGGCGGCCGCCTTCTACCTGCCGACCGATGTGGCCGTGGATGGCACGGGCGACATGTACGTTGCCGCCAATGGCAACGGTCTGATCCGCCGGATCGCCGGGCCGGAGTATGTGGTGTCCACTCTGGCTGGATCGCTGTTCATCGACGGCCGGTTCGATGGCATCGGGGATCACGCAGGCTTTGAGGCGCCCTATGGCATAACCGCCGACGCCGCAGGAAACCTCTGGGTCAGCGACGGGGCATCGATCCGCAAAGGCCGGCTCCCTGCGGCACCGAGCATCACCACCCAACCACAAAGCCAAAGCGTGGCGACCGGCGGCAGCGTCACCTTCTCCGTCGTGGCCAACGGCGCGCCCGACCCCACCTACCAGTGGCACTTCAATGGCAATGCCTTCGCCGGCGCAACCAACAGCAGCCTCAGCTTCAGCAACGCCCGCTCCTCCGATGCCGGCGAATATACGGTCGTCGTCGCCAACTCCCTTGGCAGCGTCACCAGCACCAAAGCAACGCTCACGGTCACGGGCTCGTCGTCTCCGTCGACTGGCGGCGGCTCCAGTGGCGGCGGGGGCGGCGCACCATCTCTCTGGTTTCTGTCCGTGCTGTCGCTTCTCGCGGCCATGCGCCGGCGAACGGCCGCCTGAGCTCCGCATTTCCCGCTTCACCCGGCTGGGTCGCTCTGTTTCCCTCGGCCCACATGCGCATCCTCATCACCGGCATCTGTGGCTTCGTCGGCAGCACCCTTGCCCGCGGTCTGATTCAAGCCGGCCATGAGGTAGCCGGTTTCGATAACTTCATCCGTCCGGGCAGCGAGACCAATCGGACACTGCTGGAGAAACTCGGCGCCCGGGTTATCACCGCCGACCTGCGCAACACCGCGCAAATGGATGCCCTGCCTTCCGCCGACTTTGTCGTGGACGCTGCGGCCAATCCCAGCGTGCTGGCCGGCGTGGATGGCAAGACAAGTTCCCGCGAGCTGGTCGATCATAACCTGACCGGCACGATCAACATTCTCGAATACTGCAAGACACACCAGGCCGGCTTCATTCTGCTTTCCACCAGCCGCGTCTATTCTATCCCGCCGCTGGTTAATCTTCCACTTGAGGTTATTGATGGCGCGTTTCGGGTGCCGGCGGATGCCTCAGGCCTTCCAACCGGCGTCAGCTCCGCCGGCCTCGACGAGACCTTCCCGACCCAAGCGCCGGTTTCCCTCTATGGCGCAACCAAGCTCGCCTCCGAAGCAATGGCCTTGGAATACGGTGAGACGTTCGGATTCCCGGTTTTTGTCAACCGTTGTGGCGTAATGGCTGGCGCAGGCCAGTTTGGCCGCGCCGACCAAGGCATCTTCGCGTACTGGATCAACGCCTGGCTGCGGAAGCGCCCGTTGAAATACCTCGGTTTCGGTGGCCTCGGTCATCAAGTGCGCGATTGCCTGCATCCACGCGATCTGCTGCCGGTGCTGGAAAAGCAGTTCGTCGCCGCCAAACTTGCCGCCGGAGACCGTCTCGCCAATTTTTCCGGCGGAGTCGCGTCTGTCATGTCGCTCCGGCAGCTCAGCGACTGGTGCGGGCGACGTTTCGGCCCGCATACGGTCGTGCAGGACGGCACTCCCCGCCCCTTCGACATTGGGTGGATGGTACTCGATCATGCCACGGCCACGCGCCGGTGGGACTGGAGACCCACCACGGCCACGATCACGATTCTGGAAGAAATTGCACACCACGCGGAGGAAAACCCGAACTGGCTGGAGCTCTCGGCCCCGCGCTGAAGCACGATCCGGGTTCCGACGACGGTGCGGCAGGCCCTGAGGGAGATGTATCGGCCATTGGCAGCGTCCATTCTCCCAACCTGAGGCTTGCCCACGGGATTTTAGTCTCAAATGTCAGCGAATGTCCGGTTCGCGCTCCCGCCCACCCATTCAGGCCCCGCTTACTCTCTTTTCGGTCGTTGTACCTGCCCATAACGAAGAGGAGTCGCTACCACCCACCCTGCATGAGCTCTATGCCGTGCTGAGCCGGGAAAACGTGCCCCACGAGATTGTGGTGGTGGACGACGCCAGTAAGGATGGCACCTGGCAGGTTCTCCAAAATCTACGAACAACAATCCCCACCCTGGCTCCTGTGCAAAACAAGGGTCCCAATGGCTTCGGTCGGGCGGTCGTTTTCGGGTTTAACCACATGAAAGGCGACGCTTGCACAATCATGATGGCCGACGCTTCCGATTCTCCCGACGATGCCGTACGCTACTGGCGATTGCTCAATGAGGGCTGGGATTGCGCCTTTGGCAGCCGGTTTGTGAAAGGCGGCCAGGTTATAGATTACCCTCGGGTGAAACTCTGGGTCAACCGACTCGCTAATTTCCTCGTGCGGCTGGGCTTTAATATCGCGCTCAACGACACCACCAACGCCTTCAAGGCTTATCGCCGCACCGTGATCGAAGGCTGCCGGCCATTCCTATCTCCACACTTTAATCTGACCGTAGAGATCCCGCTCAAGGCCATCGTGCGCGGCTATAGTTGGACGATCATCCCCATTTCATGGCAGAATCGCAAATACGGGGAAGCCAAGCTCAAGATCAAGGAGATGGGCAGCCGCTACTTTTTTATCTGTGCTTATGTTTGGCTGGAGAAGTATTTCAGCCGCGGCGACTACCGGAAGAAATAAGCTGATGGCGGGGCAGAAAAACTGCTTGTTGCGGGCTCCGTTCCTAATTTATCTGTCTCTTTTACCATGATCTACCTGCTCGGCGGCTCCGGTTACGTAGGCTCTGCCTATCAAGCTCTCCTACAACGCAAAGGCCTGTCCTTTCGCAACCTGCGTCGCTCCGATTTCGATTATACCGACCAAGCTGCGTTGACCGATCTGCTCCGCCGAGAAAAGCCGGCTTTCCTGATCAATGCCGCCGGCTATACCGGCAAACCCAACGTGGACGCCTGCGAACTCCACAAGAGCGAATGCCTTTTCGGCAACGGCGTTCTACCGGGTATCATCGCCCAAGCCTGCACCGACGCGGGTATACCTTGGGGTCATGTTTCCTCGGGCTGCATCTACACGGGTTCCCGGTCCGACGGCACTGGTTTTACCGAGACGGATACGCCGAATTTCTCCTTCCGCACCAACAATTGCAGTTTCTATTCCGGTACGAAGGCTCTCGGCGAGGAGGTGCTGGCCGGCCGCACTGATGTTTATATCTGGCGGCTCCGCATCCCCTTCAACGAGGTGGATAACCCGCGTAATTACCTCACCAAGTTGATGCGCTACGCCAACCTCCTCGAGGCCACGAATTCCATCTCACAGCTGGAGGAGTTCGTCGCCGCCACGTTCGCCTGCTGGGAAAAGCGAGTACCGTTCGGCATCTACAACGTCACCAACCCGGGCGAAGTCACCACGCGTCAGGTCGTCGAGTTGATCAAGAAAACCGGTGTCTCGAACAAGGATTTCAAGTTCTTCACCGACGAGGCCGAGTTCATGCGCACCGCCGCCAAGACCCCGCGATCCAATTGCACCATGAATTCCACCAAACTCGCTTCCGTCGGCATCAAGATGACCGAGGTCCATGAGGCCGTCGAACGCGACCTCCGCCGTTGGGTCAAAGCCTCCGCTTAATCGAACCATGAACATCCTCGTCACCGGCGGCGCCGGCTTCATCGGCAGCAATCTCGTCCGCCTGCTCGTCACGACCACGCAGCACACCGTGCTTAACGTGGACGCGCTTACCTACGCCGGCAACCGACACTCACTCGACGACCTGGAAAAAAATCCCCGCTATCGTTTTGCGCAGGCCGACATCTGCGATGCCGCCGCGATCACGAAACTCTTCGCCGAGTTCAAGCCCGACTGGGTCATGCATCTCGCCGCGGAAAGCCACGTGGACCGCTCGATCGACGGCCCCGGCGCCTTCATTCAGACGAACGTCGTCGGCACCTTCACGATGCTCCAGGTCGCGCGCGGCCACTACGAAAAACTCGCCGGTGCAGCCAAGGATAATTTCCGCTTTCTCCACGTCTCGACCGACGAGGTCTACGGCTCGCTCGGTGCCACCGGCCTTTTCACCGAGGAAACGCCTTACGATCCGCACTCGCCCTACTCCGCCAGCAAGGCGTCGTCCGATCACCTCGCCCGCGCCTGGGCCGATACTTTCAAACTGCCGGTGCTGGTGACCAACTGCTCGAACAACTACGGACCCTATCAGTTCCCGGAGAAGCTCATCCCGGTTGTGATCCTCAAAGCCCTCCGCGGCGACCCGATCCCGGTCTACGGCAAGGGCGAGAACATCCGCGACTGGCTCTACGTCGGCGACCATGCCGAGGCCCTGCACACGGTCATCGCCAAGGGCCGGCTCGGCCAGACCTATAACATCGGCGGCAACAACGAGCGCCAGAACATCGACCTCGTGCGCCTGCTCTGCAGCCTGCTCGACGAATTCCGTCCGCGGAAGGACGGCAGGAAATACGCGGAGCAGATCAGCTTCGTCACCGACCGCCCTGGCCACGACCTGCGCTACGCCATCGACGCCTCAAAGATCAAGCGCGAGCTCGGCTGGACGCCCAAGCAGGACCACACCTCGGGCTTCCGCAAGACCGTGCAGTGGTACCTCGATAACGAAGCCTGGTGGAAGGGCATCCTCGACGGTTCCTACAAACTCGAACGCCTCGGCCAGGCCTGACCCTCTCCCTTCATGAATCGCAAAGGCATCATCCTGGCCGGCGGCTCCGGCACCCGGCTCTATCCGCTGACCATCGCCGTGAGCAAGCAGCTCATGCCGGTCTACGACAAGCCGATGATCTATTATCCGCTGTCGGTCCTGATGCTGTCGGGCATCCGCGAGATCCTGATCATCTCCACGCCCACAGACCTGCCGCTTTTCCGCAAACTCCTCGGCGACGGCGCCAACCTCGGCGTGAAGTTCAGCTACGCCGAACAACCGAGCCCCGACGGCCTCGCCCAAGCCTTCACGATCGCCGGTGACATCGGCTTCCTCTCCGGCCAGGAGCCCTCTGCCCTCGTGCTCGGCGACAATCTTTTCTACGGCCATAATTTCGCCGAATCCCTGATCCAAGCCAGCGCCCGTACCACCGGATCCACCATCTTCGGTTACCACGTAGCCAATCCCACCGCCTATGGCGTCGTGGAATTTGCTCCCGACGGTCGCGTTCTGTCCCTCGAGGAAAAACCCGCGCAGCCCAAGTCCAACTACGCCGTTCCCGGTCTCTACTACTACGACAAGGATGTCGTGACGTTGGCGCGCAGCCTGAAACCCTCGAAACGCGGCGAGCTGGAGATCACCGATCTCAACCGGCTCTATCTCGAAAAGGGCAACCTGCACGTCGAGCTCCTGGGTCGCGGCACCGCCTGGCTCGACACTGGCACGCATGACTCCCTCGTCGACGCCGCCCAGTTTGTCCATGTGTTGGAGAACCGCACCGGCCTGAAAATCGCGTGCATCGAGGAGATCGCCTACAAGCATGGCTGGATCGACCGCGCCGGCCTTGAGGCCAATATCAAGAAACTCGGCAAATCCTCCTACGGCGAATACTTGAAACGCCTGCTCGGTTAAAACGCCGCCATGGCAGAGTCCTCCCCGGCCTCTGAGAAGGCCGCAATGCCGCTTCGCAGCTTCTGGCTGATCGGTCTTTTTTTGCTGGCCGCGGGATTCAACCTCTGGGGCGTGGCGCATGGCTGGCATCATGCGAACCTTCCGGGCAACGAATTTCGCCAGACTCACACGGCGATTTCCGCCTACTACATCCAGCGGGACCACGATTTCTCCCTCGCCTATCCAACGCCCGTCATGGGCAAACCTTGGTCGATCCCGTCTGAATTCCCTCTTTACCAGTGGACCGTCGTCGCGGTTTCCAATGCCACCCATCAACCGCTTCAGGAATCCGGACGTCTGGTCAGCGCTCTTTGTTTTTATTTTTCGCTGCCGGCTCTTTATCTGTTGCTGCGCTCCTCAGGGCTTAGCCCCGTCCTCTGCCTCGGGCCGCTTAGCTTGGTGCTCACCTGTCCCCTGTATATCCTCTATGCCCGCGCCTTCCTGATCGAAACCATGGCGCTGATGTTTGGCCTGTGGTACGCCGTCGCCTTGGTCCGCGGTTCACGGACGAGGAGTCCCGGATGGCTCGTCGTCATCAACTTGGCAGGCATCGGAGCCGGGCTGGTCAAGGTCACCACTTTCCTCGTTTTCGTAGGGCCCGCATTTTTCTGGTCGGTTGTACTGTTGTGGCAGTCGCGACCACGCTCCGACCGACCGGGGTGGGGCTCCTTCCTACTCAACTTCAGCTGGCTCGCAGCCGCCCATGCAGCCCCGTTTGCGGCGACCCTTTGGTGGATCCAGTTTGCTGATGCCGTCAAGTCCTTCAATCCTACCGGATTTCACCTCCGCTCTGACCAGCTGCGCGACTGGAACTTCGGCTTCGGGCAACGCTTCGCCCCTCACAACTGGCAGCTCATTTGGCAGAACTTCTCGAGCCAGGTGATCTGGCCCCCGGTGCTCATTCTAGGCATGATCGCGGGAGCCGTGTTGGTTCGTCGGCGCGGCTGGGCCATCGCTGGACTTCTCGGCACCTATACGACCGTATTGATGATCTTCCCCGTACTTTACGCAGTGCATGCCTATTATCATGTCGCAGCTGCGCATCTCGCCCTCGTTGCCCTCGGACTGATCGTCGTCGGAATCTGCGAACGGCCGGGCCTGCCGCGTATCGTGGGGCCGGTATTGCTGGCTGCGATGATGGTCGGACAGGGATACGCGTACACGCAATACACCTATCCGTTGTACAGCCGCACCGGCAACCGGGGCTCCCTAGCGGAGGCATTGAACGATATTCTGCGGCCTCGGGAATACCTGGTCATCGCTGGGGACGACTGGTCCCCCATCCTCCCGTACTATTCCCAGCGACGCGCGCTGCTCATCCGCGCCAGCCTATCCGGCAATCCCGACTACCTTCGCTCCGCCTTCGAGGCTATGCGCGGTGAGGACGTCGGCGCGCTCGTGCTCTTCGATTCCGAACGAGCCAATAGGGTCGTGCTCGACCTAGCCGTACGTGAACTTGGCCTGGATCCGGAACCTGTTATGTTCTGGAGCGACCGCGGGCGGGAGGCGGTAATTTATTTCAGCCACCTTGTCGAGCCGGAGGCGTTTGCGACTTTCCACCAAAACCAGAATCGCTACCACCACCTGACCTTGGCAGAGCGGCCAGCCCCGCCCAATCCCCTTGCCGGACACGAAACAGACTATCGGACGCTTGCCCGACGCCACTCCGATCTGTTTGCCGGAATCACGCCGCGCCCCATCCGTTTTTTCTCCACCTTCGGCCCCAGCTCGTCGGGGATGGTGCCGGCCGAGTGGCGCTTCTCCGTCCATCCTGTCACCAGGCTTTGGTTCGGGCTGACGCCGGGCCGGCACGTCCTACATACGACAATTTCGCTCGGTTCGAACACTTGGGAAAACCTTAGTTCTGTCGATGCTTCCGATGGTATCGAAGTGTCCGCTGTCGTCATTCTACCCGATGGTCGGCGCGAAATCCTGCACAATCGTCTCATCAATCCCGCCGGTAATCCGAGCGATCGCGGCGAGCTTCCGCTGGACTGGGCCTTCGACTTGCCTGCGGGGGCTGAGTTCGAGTTCAGCGTCACGGCCGGGCCGGCCGGAAGCATTTTGCGCGACTGGGCGTCAATCGGTATCATGCGGATCGAATAGCGTGACAGACTTTCCTCGTTGTAGACGAGGAGCCGCACCTGCTACCGGTCAAACCCGGAAGACACCGACGCAGTTTTTCCTCCGCTTTCACCATGCAATCCGCACACTGCCTCAAATGCGTCTGGTGCGTGTTTCCATCGCCAACCCCAAGACCGGTGTAGTCGAGGCGTTCTTCCCTCGCGCCCGAGCTCGGGTGGACCATGGGGTCGCTTTCGACTCCGGTGGCTCCGGTATCACGGATGAGCTTCTACCGCCAACTGCATGAAGGTCTCGTTCGTCATCCCCCTGTTCAATGGCCTGCCGCTCACACAAGCCATGCTGGCAAGCCTGCAGAGCACGTTGCCGGCAGGTTTGGATCACGAAATCATCTTTGTGGATGACGGTAGCACCGACGGCACGCGCGCCTGGCTGAAAAACCCGACCGCGCACTGCCGCGCACTGCTCAACGAACGCAATCTTGGCTTCGCCAGCACCTGCAATCGCGGCGCAGCCATGGCTTCGGGCGAATTGCTTTTCTTCCTGAACAACGACCTCGTGCTTCTGCCGGGCTGGCTGGAACCAATGCTCGCAGCCTTTACCCGCTTTCACCGCGCCGGTCTCGTGGGGAACGTCCAGTTGAACTTTTCCACCGGCGCGATCGATCACACCGGGATTTTCTTCGACCAAAAAGGCAAACCCACCCACGACACCCGTCGCGGATTTTCGGCCCACCGCAAAGCCGATGCGGTAACCGGAGCCTGCTTCGGAATTCGCCGCACGGTGTGGCGGCAACTCGGCGGCTTCGACGAAGGGTACATCAACGGTTGCGAAGACGTGGATCTTTGCCTGCGGGCGCGAGCGGCCGGTTTCATCAACCTGGTCGCAGTTCGCAGCGTCGTGCGCCACCATATCAGTGCCTCGGTCGGACGGAAACGACGTGATGAGCAAAACACCGCCCGCCTGCACCAGCGCTGGCGCATGGCTATTATTCCCCGCATCCTGAAGGGGTGCAGTAAGCTCTGCCTCGCGTCAGCATGGGACGAACCGCGCAATTTCTCTGATCCAACGTTGGCGCGGCACGCCTTTCTCCATCTCTGCGGATTGCTTCCTTGGCGTACCTCCGTCTTGATGAGCGCCGCAGGCGCCTTGCTGAATGTGGAACAAGCGCGCTGGAAACATTTGTTCGACGGGGTGCCATTGCCGCCCGAACGGGAGACTGCCTGGCAATTTTTCCCCGTCACACCCGAGGATCCGCCAGTTTTCTAGCCTCCACTCCGCTCGACCGAACGCACCACGGCCTGAGGCCGGAGATTGACCGTAAGAAACATGCGTCCGAGGTATTCTCCGATCAACCCAAGCATCACGAGCTGGGCTCCCGAGAACACCAGAAGTGCTCCCATGAGTGTGCCCCAACCGTAATCCGGCCCCCGGTTCGTCAGCCGCAGATACAAGACGATCGCAAGACCGGCGAGCCCGCCAATCGCCATGACCAGCCCCAGCAGCGTGGCGAGCCGCAGTGGCATGATTGAAAAATTAACGAACGTGCTGACCCACAGCCGCACCAGCCGCCGCATATTGTAACCGCTATGGCCTGTAAGGCGCGCGGTGTGCCGCACTTCAACTGCCCCGATTTCCTGCGTCACTTGGAGAATCAACCCGTCGATGTAGGGAAAAGGACCTTGGTGTTCCGCGACCTTCTTCGCGACAAATCCACTTACACAGCGGAAACTCGACAAATAAAAACCCCGCGGTTTATCGAGCACCCAATCGGTGATGCGGTTCGTAAACCAGCTGCCGAGATTGCGCCAAAGAGAATGCCTCTTGGCCGCGTAATGTCCGTACACCACGTCCAGATTTTCACGCACGGCATGTTGCCATAGTCTCACGGCCTCGTCGGGCGGATTTTGTCCATCATCGTCCAGATTCACGATGTATGCACCGCGAGCGTGACGATATCCGGTCAAGACGGCATTGTGCTCACCAAAATTGCGCGCGTGGTTGACGAACGTGATGGGAATACGGGCATCGGACAACAGCCCCCGGCATCGCGCCACCGTGCCGTCGCGGCTGCCGTCGTTGACCAGCACGATTTCGTGTCCGCCCTCCACGACAAGTCCCTCAATTTCCCGGACGAGGGGTACGATGGTATCGGCGCTGTAATACAGCGGTATGACAAAGCTCAGGGCCGGGGACATGCGGGGTGACGCGGCGATACTTGTGATTTTGTGCCCGGCGTCAGCAAGGAAGTGCGCGTATTGGGATTGGCGCGGTAGGTTAAATCCCCCATCTAGGGTCCACCCCACATGCCCGTCCTTTTTTCAGCGCGGCCGCCCCGCTGGCTTCAAGCCGTTTTGATACTCCTCCTGACCGCCGCCGTCGTTTGTCTCCTGTTCAACCGGTTGTCCTGGGCCGACTGGAAGGAACCGCACTGGCTGGCTGGCGATCCGTTGGAAGTTTATGCCCGGGCAAAAATCGCCGGCGAGCAGCCCGGACAAGTCCTCACCAATCTCAGCTTCGTGAATGCATTGGGAGCGCCCATTGGGGCCGATTGGCGAGGTTACCCGACGCCCGATCGGATTGTGTTCGTCCTCACCGGATGGATGGGCCATCGCACCGGGCTGATCGCCGCCGTCCAACTCATGAGTGCGTTCCTTTGGGGGCTGAACGCCGTCTCGCTCTACCTGTGCGCCCGCTGGCTGCGCTGGCGTTGGGAATGGGCCGCTGCGCTGGGCGTCGCCTTTGCGCTGTGCACCTACAATCTGAGATGGGGCATCACCCTGAGTTTTAACCAGACCTTCCCCCTGCCGCCGCTGGTTTTGCTTTGCGCCCGGGCGGCGCGCCGGGGCCCGGCTCCATCGCGAACCTGGACGGCTCTCGGGCTCGGCCTTGGCCTCTGGCTGGGGCAGGGAAACCCTTACCTGGCTTATTTCGCCGGCTTCGTTGGTGGTGGCGCACTCCTGCTTGCCGGGTTGCGTCGCACCGGATGGCAGAGGATCGCACCGCTCGTCGTGTTTCTTGGCGCACTCTCATTTTGCTTTCTGGCCGCCAACGCCGGCCATATCCGACATGTTTTCGCCGGGGCAGAAAATACAACCTTGGCACGCAGCCTCGATGACATGCGCACTTACTCGCTCCGACCTGTCGAATGGTTGGTTCCGCCTGCCGATCACCGGCTATCCTGGCTCGGCGCCATCGGCCGGCACTATCAGGTCCACCTTCACCATCAGGGTGAATTCTTCTACAACTATCTTGGCGTGCTTGGAATCGCCGCCCTGCTCGGCCTGATCGCGTCCCGCATCGTCCCAACCGGACGACGACACTGGCACGGCCTTGATCCCGTCCTCGGCCTCCTGTGGATCACCGCTTTCGGCATCGTGGGTGGCTTCAACTATTGGCTCGGTTTCGCCGGGCTCGATCTCTTCCGAGCCAGCACTCGCATTGGAGTGTTTGCTCAGGTTTGGGTTTTCTTGTTTCTCGGCAGCTGGCTCAGCCGGCATTGCCGCGAATGGCCGCGGACACTGTCGGTCGGGCTGGCTTTGGCGCTAAGTATCTTCTCCATTTGGGATCAAACTCCCTCATTGGGTGATACCACGGACCGCCGGGGAAATCTCGCCCGCTGGAATGAATACCGGGCGCTGACCACCCGGATGGAACATGTACTGCCCGGCGGGGCGATGATCTTCCAGCTCCCGACCGTATCTTTTCCCGAGGCCGGCCTCACGGGCGCCATGCCCGATTATGAACATCTGCTGCCCTATCTGACGTCCGCGACGCTCCGTTATTCCTATGGACAACTTCGCACGTCGCCCGCCCTGCGCTGGTGCCGCTACGTCGCCAGACTTCCGGCCGCGGACCTGGTCCTCGCGCTCGAGGAGGTAGGTTTCTCCGCGCTCTGGATCGACACGCGCGCATACGTCGACGGAGCCGCACCGCTCATTTTCGCGCTGACCACAGCCGGGTATCCCGAATTGACGCCAACCGGCGGTCAACGCGAAGTGCGGGTTTTCCAGCTCGGGCCCCACGTTCCGGCCCAGATGACCAATTTCGCCGACCCAAAGCTGCAAGATCCGTGGGATGAAGCCGCACATCATCCGGCCCTCCTGGCTTTGCATGGATGGTACGGCTTGGAAACCGAAGGCCACAACCATTGGCGCTGGGCGACACGACAGGCCTCTCTTGGTATTTGGAATGAAGGCAACATTGGAACCGTTACCCTTCGCTTCCGACTGGGTGGCCCCGGGCAATCCAGCGTGGTCGTAAAGCAAGCCGGTCGCGAGGTCTGGCGCGGCGCACCAGGCACACAAGTCCACGCGATCAAGCTGACCCTCTCTCCGGGATTAAACACGCTGGCGTGGGAGTTGGCCGGCCGCACCTTCCGGCCGGGCGGACACGATTCCCGCGAATTGGGATTCATGGTTGAAAATCTGTCTATGTCTGTTCCCTAAATGGAGTGACTGGCATGTCATTCCGTCTCCGTCCCAAGTTCACCGGTCTGTTTCACGACGAGGTTGTTCCCGATTCGTTCTGGATTCGTGAAACTGGCGAGCTGACCCTGCCCTCACTGAGCGGGCTTGATCGCATTACCGTTGTCGGCGAAGTGCTTCCTCCGAACCCCGGCGATCATACTTCTAGTGGCCACCCCGGTCTGCGCGCACTGCTAGACGGACAGGGCTCCGCACAACTCACGGCACCGCCGGTTGGCCCGTTCCGGCTGGAAATCCTTCTGCCCGACAATTCGGCTGCAACCAGCCACACCCTCACCCTCCAGCTCACCGGTACAGCCGGCAGCAACCTGCTGGCGTGGTGCGGTCGCCTGACGGGGTTGAGCTTTTTGCAGCCATGGCGGCGCCAGGCGCGCAACCGCCGCCTGCGGATCAGGCGTATCGAAGCAGGAACCGAAATCCTTTTCGATTTCAGCAACCGGTCCGCCCCGTGGAACGCCGGTTTCGCCCGGCGTTTTCTCAAGCTCGGCCTGAACATCGCCGGATTTTTCAAAGCCGACTTGGGCGTGGGCGAATCGGTCCGCTGCATGGCCCGCGCCGCTGATGCGGCCGGGCTGCAATCCGCGCTGGTCAATCTCAGGTTGCATTGCATCAATCCGCAGACCGATCAGACGTTCGTTGCCCGGCTGCAGGATGCGAATCCCCACCCGGTGAACGTATTCCATCTCGACGCTCCGGTCTCGCGCGACATCGACCATCACCATGGCCGCGGCTTTCGGGAGGGAAAATACAACATCGCCTACTGGGCTTGGGAACTGCCGGAATTCCCCGACGCCTGGGTGCACCACGCCAGCTATTTCGACGAGATATGGACTCCGTCGCGATTCACCACCGAGGCCATCGCCCCCAAGGTGCCGCTGCCTGTCCTCACCATGCCACATGCGATTTCGTTCGCGCGCCCAACGGGCAATTTCCGTCGCAAATATGGCCTGCCCGAGGACAAGTTTCTCTTCCTCTTTCTCTACGACCTGAACTCCTACTCGGAGCGCAAGAACCCGGCGGCGGTGCTCGAAGCCTTCCGTCGTTCCGGCCTCGCCGGCCGCGGCGCCGCCCTCGTCATCAAGGTCCACAACGTCCCGGGCAATCCCGTCGACTTTGAACGGCTGCGCGACACCGCCGCCAGTCTGCCCGGCACCACGCTCATCACCCAGACGCTTTCGCGCAGCGAGATCTACGAGCTGGAGGCGGCGTGCGATTGCTTCGTATCGTTGCATCGCTCCGAAGGCTTCGGCCTCGCGGTGGCCGAAAGCATGTTCCTCGGCAAACCGGTGATTGCCACCGACTGGTCCGGCACGACCGATTTTGTTCGCGCCGACAATGCCTGCCCGGTGCACGCAACGACCGTGACGTTGGATCGCAACCACGGTCCGTACGCCAAGGGCCAGATCTGGGCCGCACCTGACATCGATCATGCCGCGTGGTGGATGCAGCAATTGCAAGGCGACCGGGCGCTCGCCCAAAAGATCGGGGCCGCCGCCCGGACGAGCATGGAAACCAATTTCTCCGCAGCGGTTATCGGCGCCCGCTACCGGCAGCGCCTTGAGGCCATTGCCTGCTGGTAACCCCACCGATGAACCAGCTCGAAGGTTTTCTCATCCTGGTCGCCCTGCCGTTGAGCCTGCTGCTCACCGGCTACTGGCTGGCAGCTCTGTTGATCCGGGCCGATCCGTTGGAGCGGCTCGCCTTCTCGCTCCCCAGCGGGCTGGCACTCCTGCTGGCCGCCGCCGCCGCCATGAATTTTTTCCAACCGCTCCGTGGCGGCTGGGCCTATGCCTGCCTGACCCCCACTCTGTTTACGCTGCTGCTGCCCCGCGCCCGCGCCTCCCTCGTGCGAGACCTGGCCGGCACGGTGCGCACCGCCCCGCGGCTGGTGCTCGGTGCCGGCGCGGTGTTCTTTCTACTGCTGCTGTGGCCGGTGCTGCAAACCCCGTCGGCGCTGTTCTACGACGGCACCAGCAACCATGACAGCTTCTTCTGGATCTCGGGAGCGGAGCACCTCAAGCGTCACACCTACATGGAACTGCCGGTGGTGAGCACCACCCAGCCGCTCACCAACTCCGCTTCCGCGCTCATCGGCTGGAACCCGCCTTGGGGCCGCATCGGCGGCGAGGCCTTGCTCGCCCTCGCCTCCTCGGTCATCAACGTTTCGCCGCTCAAACTCTATCTCTACGCGACCGCAAGCCTGGCGCTGACTTGGTTTGCCTTGGTTTATCTCGCTCTTCGTACGTTTGTCACGGACTTCCCGTCCCGCCTGACCGGCGCAGCCGTTGTCTGCCTTCAGCCGATCTTTGTTTTCTTCTACGGTAATGCGAATCTCCCCAACCTCCTCGGCACTCTGACGGGCACTGCGCTTATCGTTGCCGTCGAGCGCGCCATCCGCGCCGGGACGGCTGAACGGAACGAGTTCACCGCATGGGCCGCCCTCGCTGCGCTGTCCCTGCATGGCTTGCTGTGCAGCTACCCTGAGATGGTGCCGTTTGCCCTGCTGCCTTGCGGTCTGCTTTGGCTGCGTCCTTGGTTTGGCCAAAGGCGAACCGGTTACTGGCATACGGCATTGATTGTCATCATCGTGCTGCTCGCCGGGGCAGCCATGAACCCGGCCACCACCATTCGGGGTGTGCGGGGATTTTTCACCTCCTACGCCATGGGTCGCGCCGATACGAATTGGGCAAACCTCTTTGCTCCGCTCGATCTCGCCGAATATATTCCCGGTCTGGTCACCTTGAGCATTTCGGCCTGCAAGGAACTGGAGTGGTGGTTCGGTTGGCCGCTGAGTGCCTTGATCGTCGGACTGCTCGGCCTGGTGCAGCGGCGCAGCCGCGATCCATTCGGCCTCTGCGCCGCTCTCTCCGGCAGCGCTGTGCTCTTCGCTTACACGATTGTGATGGGCTTCTCCTACGGTTGGCAAAAGACCGTGCAATTCTCGGGCATCTTCTTCGCGGTGCTTTTTCCGGCCGCAGCCATCGAAGTGCTGTGGCGCCTGCGGGAATCCGCCGCTTCCTTCCGGCGCGTGGCCACCGCCGCGCTCGCGGCTTTGGCCGTCTTTCTCGCCTTCGCCGGCTTCATGAACTGTCGCGACATCTACAAATGGAGCGACCGCAAGGTCATCTCCGCCGACTGGTTCAAACTGCGCGATCACGCGCGGACCAACCTCGCCAACGCTCCGGTGCTTGTTGAAGCGGCGAGTTTCCGCATGGCCTTCTTCCATGGCATGTGGGCGGCGTACTTCCTGCCCGAAAGCCGCCTCTACTACGGCGCCCGCGGCGAAGAGAGCGGGGGCTACCTGCGCTACTGGGTGGTCAACGAACAGACCGCCACGATCCCGGCTCCGGCCGCGGTGCTCGTCGGCCGGCCTTGGTCTGACTCCTTCGACGCCAACTCACCCCGCATCCTGACGGGCCGCGAGTATTGCCTGCTGCAGAAAAACAACCGGGTCTTCGCGATGGCCGGCGCGAACCCGCTGAACGGCGTGCCCGACACCATCGATGACCAATACACTCTCGAGATCCTGCCGCATTCCCCCAGCAACCTGCGGATCGAGCTGGCGCCCCGCCTGAAGCAATCCCCCCTCCCGGCGACCTGGCAACTTGCGCGGCAGGCCGCCGGCACGGATGATTTCAACTCGACCGTCTCCGGTCCCCCGCCTTGGCGGCTCAGTATCCCTCTCGTCGCCGGCCAGCGCAACCGGGTCAGTATCAGCCTCGCAGCATACGCCGGAGCGCGGGAGGAACTGCAGATCTCCGTGCGTTCGCTGCGCATCGAGGACAGCCCATGAGTCCTCCGCTCGGTCTGCTGTTTCTGCTCGTCGTGGCGGCAGTGATCCTCGTTTCCGGGTACTGGCTGGCCGCCCTGAACCTGGTCGATACCTTCCCGGAGCGTCTGGCGCTGGCGTCAATCGCGGGGCTCGCCTCGCTGCTCCTGCTCGTGGCCGGTGTGAATTTTTTCCTGCCCCTGTCAGGCCCGGGCATGGGAGCGTGCCTGCTGCCGGCGATGGGTTCGCTCCTTTGGTCCCGATCCCGCTCGCAACTGCTGGCCGATCTCCGGAGCGCGGGCCGCTCCCGCTCCGGTTTCATGGTCCTCGGCCTGGTCGCGGTGTTCCTAACCGTGTTGCTTGGGCCCGCGCTGTTGGATTGGCAGGCGCTGTTTTACGACGGTACGACGAACCACGACAGCTACATCTGGGTCACCTCGGGGGAATTTCTCCAGCACCACACCTACATGGAATCTCCGGTGCCGAGCGCCACCCAACCGTGGATGAACATGGCCGAGGACAATGTCGGCTGGGATCCTCGGCGCGGGCAACTCGGCGCGGAGACCCTTCTGGCGCTGTTTTCCAGTCTGGCCGGCACCACCCCCCTGTTCACCTGCCTCTATCTGGCCGGATCGCTCTTCCTGCCCTGGACCGCGGCGGTCTATCTGGCCGTTACCACCTTCTTCCGGCCACAGCTCTCCCGCGCCACGCTCGCCGCGCTGGTGATGCTGCAGCCCATCTTCGTCTTCTTCTACGCCAATTCCAACCTGCCCAACCTGCTCGGGACAATCATGGGCACGACGGTAATACTCGCGACCGAGCATGCCCTCCGGGCCGGCACCCGGCCGCGCCGGCTCGGTTGGTGCGCAGTGCTCGTGATGGGCTTCCATGGCCTGCTGGCGGTTTACCCCGAAATGGTCCCGTTCATCTTGCTCTCGTGCGGCCTGCTCTGGCTGCGCCCGTGGTGGGCCCGCCGGCGGGACGTCGTCCGGACCCACGCCGGTTGGGTCGCTGCGGCCTTTGTCGCCGGGACTGTGGTCAATCCTGCAATCACAGTGCGGGCGGTCCGTGGTTTCCTGTATTCGTTCCGTACGGCTCGCACCGAGGACATCTTCGGCAATCTCTTTGCGCCGCTCAACTTCGCCGAATACATACCCGGCTCCGCCACCCTGTCGATTCCAGCCGCCCTCAGCTTGGGCGCTGTGCTCGGCACCGGACTGACGCTCATGCTCCTGGCCGCCGCCATCACCGCTTGGTGGCGGGCGCGAGACCGGCTGGGCGCCCTGTTCGCACTGGCCGGCAGCGGCGTGCTACTGGTCTACACCCTTGTCACCGGTTTCAAATACGGTTGGCAAAAATCGGTCCAGTTCAGCGGCATCTTTATCACTGCGACCATGACAGCAGCCCTGGTCGGCGCTCAGATCGACGAATGGCACCAGACGGGGTGGCGACGCCGGACCGCCGGGGTTTGTCTCGCCGGCATCATCACCTTTTATACCGCCGCCACCGCCTCGAATTTCTCGCAGATCTACGAGTGGCGCCGGCAGAAGATCCTTTCACGCGACTGGACCGCACTGCGCGAGCTCTCGGCCACCACGTTGCGCGAGCAACCCGTGCTGGTGGAGTCCGCCACTTTCCGGATGCCGTTTTTTCACAGCATGTGGGCGGCTTACTTTCTCCCCGATAGCCGGACCTACTATGCGCGGCGCGGCGGGGAAGGCGGCGGTTATCTGCGTCTCGGGGTGCGGGACGAATCGGCCGTGCCCGGTGGCCGGCCGGCCGCGTTGCTGGTCGGCCGGCGCTGGGCCGAGAGCTTCGATGCCAACTCGCCCCGCCTGCTGGAGGGCCGGGAATTCATCCTCTTGCGCGAGGCCAACCGCGTCACGGATCTGCAGGGCGTTTATCCAACGAACGGTTACCCGGACCATGCCGGCGGGGCTATGCGCTTCGAGATCCTCCCCCACTCGCGCAGCCGCCTGCTGCTCGAGCTCACGCCGCGCACGAAGCGCGTAACGCTGCCCGCCAACTGGAACCTGATCCGCCAAACGGAGGGCGCACTGGATTTTTCCGCTACCGTTTCCGGCCTCCCACCGTGGCGCCTGGAAATCCCGCTCATCGCCCGCACGAGCAACCGGATCACGGTTGATCTGAAGGAATACGACGGGCCGCGCGAGGACATGGCCTTTGTGCTGCGCACGGTCCGCATCGAGGACAGCCCATGAACGCCACCCCCTTCCTCTTCGACGCCAGCCACACCAGCCACACCGGGGCACAGACAGGCATCCAGCGTGTCTGCCGCACATTCTTCGCCGAGTTGTCGGCGGCAAACGCGGCCGTTCCGATCTGTTACGATCCGCATCTGATCGGCTGGC
>DATCRM010000286.1:0-4063 GCA_036568985.1 Lacunisphaera sp.
GCTGAATACCGTCTTCTCCTCGGGGTGCACCGAAGCGATATCCTGATGGTGGGCAGCAAAGGAACCAAGACCCTCGGAAAGAATAAACGGGCCGCCACTGGAGGCGCGGAGGAACACGACGCAATGATCGGCGGCAAATCCGTCGCGCACGGGACGCAGCACCTCGAGCCAGGGTTCGCCGGGTACGACGGGTTGTACCGGTTCCGGCACCAAGGTAATGGCATCGGGGAGCGCATCCGCCGGGGAAGCCGGGTGCTTCGCCGCGGGCGCTGCGGGCGTTTTCGTCGGCGCGGGAAAGGGCGCGGCGGAAACGAGGGGCTTGGGCGATGCGGTCGCCATCGGCGGCGCCGGCACGGCCGCAGGGGCGGGTTTGACCCGGGCCGGTGCAGCGGCTCCGGCGGTTTCCAGGGGTTTGGAAACGGATTCCGGCTCGACGGGCTTCGGCAGCCGGGCACGAATGCGGCGCAGCATCATTTCGGTCCCCGACGATGCACCGGGCACCTGCATGAACTGGGTCAACCGCTCGCCGGCGCCGCTCAAGGTAGTGGCGAGTAGGTCTCCGACGTGGGGAATGATCCGATCAAAAGTTCCCGCGAGCGAAGCAGTCTGACGCTCGTATTCCTCCTCGTCGAGTGACACGTTGAGGACAATCTGGGTGAGCCGTCCGCCATATTCGGCCAGGCCCGTGAGACGTTCGCTGTGCGAAGACGCAGCGACGTCGTCCGTGCCGCCGAAGTGAAAATCATCCAGCGCGTGACGGACCTCCTGGGGCAGCGTGTAACCTTTGAGCAGCTCCCGGCTGAGCTCGAGCGGGGTGAGCCCGAAGATCCGGCGGAAGGCGACCGGTTCGTATTCCTCCTCCGCGAGCTCGAGCGCGGCGCGGTAATGCTCAATGGAAACCACCGGCAGGATGATGCGCCCGAGCTGACGCAGCGTGGCGCACGCGAACACCATTTCCGCGTCCACGGCTGCGACCTGCTTGGCGCAAGCTTGGGCAATGAGGCCGGCGCAGAGTGCGCGCGATGCCGCCTGCCGCTGCTCGGGCGGATTTTGACGGGCACCGGAGGATTTGAGCAGCATGAGCGAAATGGCGAGGCTGCGGACGCGTTGAAAGCCGATCTGGTGGATCGCGTGCGTCACGTTCGTCAGCGGCGTCATGCCGGGATTCAGCGCGATCATGTTGGCCATGCTGATGAGCCGGGCGGAGACGACGGGGTCCTGTTCGACCAGCTCGGCAATGTCTCCCAGCGAAATATGCTCCATGCGGTTGGCCAGGGTCTGGATGAGCTCCAACAATTCAGGCAGGCCGGCGCCCCGCCCGGAGGCGAGGGCGGCCGCGGCCATATCGGTCGTTTGCCGGGCGGTGAGTGGAACCAGCATCCCCGGTGCATCGGCCGTAGCCGCCGCGAGTTAAGGAAGAACGAATACTCCGGAGACGAAAACAGCTCGGCTCCGGAACCTGTAGGGCGGGGTCTCCGAACCCCCGCCTGCGTTCGAGGACGGTAATACGCTCGCGACGGGGGTTCGGAGATTCCGCCCTACAAATCAAGGGACATTCTCACTCGAAACCGAAGAGCCGGCCCATGTCGCGGCGTTCTTTCTTGGTGGGTCGGCCTTCTCCCCGCTGGCGGGCGAGCAGGTGCTCGATGCCGGCCTGCTTGGCGCGTTCGTATTCGGCGGGCGGCGTGAGATCGGTCAGAAACTCGGGGAGCTGTTTCGCGGCGACGCGCGAGCGGGGCAGGCCCGCAACCTTCAACGTGCGGGTGAGGGCGCCGACGCGAACGGTGACAATCTCGCCGACATGGACATCGCGGCCGGGCTTGGCCTCGAGTTCGCCGATCAGAACCTTGCCGCTCCGGCAGGCGGCGGTCGCGAGGGGACGCGTCTTGAACACACGCACGCTCCAGAGCCATTTGTCGAGACGGGGATCGTCCATGGCGGAAATAGATAAACACCAAAGGCCAAACGCCAAATCCCAAAGAAATTTTGGGATCAGTTTCTGGCGGCGGCATCGACATGCTGAGTCGGGCGAAGAATCTAAAGGGTGCGAGCGTACGTCCTTTTCCTTGGATCTTTGCACGGCTCAGGACGACGGTATGGGGATTGGTTTTGGCTCGGAAGCTGGTCGTCTCAGCGTTGGCTGGAATCTGGAGTTTGGCATTGGGCTTTTGTCCGGGGGAGCCGGGCCGGGTTTGCCACGGAATAAAATCGGGCTTACCTGCTCCCACGTCCATGAACGTGCGCTCTCTCCTCACCGTCCTACTCCTCTCCTCCTTTGTCATGACCGCCCAGGCTGAAACCAAACCCGCGTCCAAAACCGAATTCGCCACCATCGGAGGCGGATGCTTCTGGTGCATGGAGGCCGTGTTTCAGCGAGTCCCCGGCATCGTTCGCAGCGTCAGCGGATATTCGGGCGGCCGGACCGAAAATCCGACCTACGAACAGATCTGCAGCCATGGCACCGGCCACGCCGAAGTTATCCAGGTGGAATTCGATCCGGCGGTAATCAGCTACGACAAGGTGTTGGAAATATTCTTTGAGTCGCACGATCCGACGACGCTCAACCGCCAAGGCGCCGACGAGGGGGACCAGTATCGCTCCGTGATTTTCTACCACAACGAAGCCCAGCATCAGGCCGCCCTGAAAGCCAAGAGCGCGGCGCAGAAAGATTACGCGGACCCGATTGTCACCGAGATTTCGCCGCTCAAGAAATTCTGGCGCGCCGAGGATTATCACCAGGACTATTTCAACCAGCATCCCAACCAGCAATACTGCGCCTTCGTGATCAAACCGAAGGTGACCAAACTGCAGAAGAAGGGCGTGATTGGGAAGTGAGGCTGGCCGTGCGGCTGCAGCGTCTAGCACTGCTCCGTTAAGATCAAGCACCACACCCCGGCGCGAAGCGCCACCCCTCTCCAGAGGGGACCCAATCCCCCTGAGCCGATCAGACGGAGGGGACTTTCAAGCAGAGTCGATAGGCGGAGCATCAGTGGTTAAACCTTCGGTGTTTTGAAAATGGCACTGCCCACTGAAGGTTCGAAGTACCCAAACCTTCCCCTGCGTCATCCTGAGCCGAGCGAAGGATCTAAGGGAAGACCGGAGACGAAACCCGCTTGGATCCTTCGTTCGGCTCAGGATGACGGTGGCGATAGGGTGATGGTCCCGAGATCGTAGGTTGGAAAAGTTTTGCTCAAACCCTTTTTGGTTTCACTCGTGGACGAACGGGACAAAGCGCACCGGGAGGAGGGGGCGCGTTTCGATTTCTCCGTGCACCTTGGTCACCAGCACCAGCTCCTGGTCGTGGGAATGCAGCCCGAGCGGTATGACCATCCGACCGCCGTCCTTGAGTTGGTGAAGCAGCGGTGGCGGGATAGATCGCGCTGCGGCGGTGACGAGGATGGCATCAAAGGGTGCGGCTTCGGGCCAGCCGTTCCAGCCATCGCCCGTACGGGTCTCGATGTTGTGGTAATGCAGGTCTTCGAACGCGGTCGCGGCCCGCTCGGCGAGTTGCTGGACCAGTTCGATCGTGAACACCCGTGCGCTCAGCTCGGCGAGAATGGCCGTTTGATAGCCCGAACCGGTTCCGATCTCCAGAATCCGCATGGTGCGGGTCGGGGCGATGTACTGCGTCATGAGCGCCACGATGCAAGGCTGCGAAATCGTCTGCCCAAACCCGATTGGCAGGGGGCGGTCGGCGTAAGATTCCTGGCGCAGCTCCGCCGGGACAAATCGATGGCGGGGCACTTTGCGTAGCGCGGCCAGGACGCCGGGGTGAGTGATGTCCCGGTTGGCGATCTGCGTTTTCACCATGTGTTTCCGTTGCGCCGCCCACGGGTCGGAGTCGCGCGACCCATCCCGGGACGAAGCACCGGGTGTTGCGGAGGGCGGGGTGAACCGGTCGGAACTCATCCGACACTGATAGGCCCGAACCGGCGAAGAAACAAACGCGGGGCCGCAGGAGCAACCGGCCGGTTTGATTCAAAAGCCGCAAGGTTCCAAAACACCGGACGTCGGCAACCGCCGAAAAAGTTTTTCTCGGGAGCGATTCTGCCCCTTGGTGGAC
>DATCRM010000287.1:0-7493 GCA_036568985.1 Lacunisphaera sp.
GGCGGGGACATGTCGCCGGACACAACCGCCGTGTCGTTTTTGATTTTATCCTGGGCGTTGGTGATGCTGGGACGGTGCAGCGGATCCAATTCCTTGGCCGCTTCGGCTTGGGCCGCCTGCTGGTTGCGGTTGCTGAAATTATCGGTCTTGTCCGGCTCGTTGGCGGGAGCATCGGGGTTGGTCTCGACGTATTGGAACGGATTGCGCGGTTTCTCCTCCTGCACTGGATCGCTCAGCTGGAAATCGAAGCTCTGCCCCTGCTGCTTGCTCTGAATGTTGATGCCGGTGTGAACGCCGGAAAAATCATCAAAGGCGAACTTGGGCGACAGAACCACCAGCAACACGTGAAATACCACCGTCGCGATGACGCCAATCAGGATGGAGCGGTCGGAGGGATCTTTTTCGGGGGCCAGCGGACGGGAGCCGGTTTCTAAGAGGGTGGTCACGGGTGTAAAATCAGCACCCTAGACCAGCCTGAGTCAAAAGTTGTTTCATTTCTTCCACTGGCAGGCCCACAATATTTGTCAGAGAGCCGGTATAACCCGCGACAATCAACTCCGCGTGCTCCTGGATCGCGTAGCCTCCGGCCTTGTCGAGGGTGTGCACCCGGCTCAAATAGAGATCGATGGTGGCGTCGTCCAAGGTTCGAAACGTCACCTCGCTGGCCACACCGCGATCGAGCTTGAGCCCGTCCAGCCGCCGGCGCACGGCGAGGCCGGTGAAGACCGTGTGGGTGCTTCCGCTGAGCATCCGCAACATCGCCCGGGCATGAGCCAGATCGCGGGGCTTGTTCAATACCGTGCGGTCGACAAACACCGTTGTATCGGCCCCGATCACCGTCGCCGCCGGGTGCCGCTCGGCCACCCAGTCCGCCTTCAGCGCGGCGTTGTGACGGACCATCTCGCGGGGATCGGCATCAGGGTCCTCGTGTTCGGTGACCTCGGCCGGGATAACCGTAAAAGATACGCCGATCCCTTCCAAGAGCTCGCGACGCCGCGGAGACGCTGAAGCGAGGATCAGTGGGGAGGATTGTGATGAATTCATATGGGCTATGCCTGTCATCCGTAGCGCTTTGGCGGAGGATGATGATTGCAGTCCGGCCCCTTGGAGCCAAGTTGTCTAACTCAATTTTCCATGCGCATCGGTCTGGCTCAGATCAACACCATCGTCGGCGATCTCGCCGGAAACAGCCGTCTCATCGAGGCAGCCTACAAGACACTCGTCGCCCAAGGCGCGGATCTCGTGGTCTTCCCGGAGCTGGTTGTCAGCGGCTACCCGCCCCGCGACCTCCTGTTCAAGAAACGCTTCGTCAGCGACGTCGAACGCACGACGCGTGAATTGTCCGGTCGCGTCGGTGCCGTGCCGGCGCTCATCGGCACCATCGAGGCCAACACCAGCGGTCAGGGCCGACCCTCGTTCAATTCCGCGGCATTTTGCCACGAGGGCAAAATTCTCGCCGTGGCCCGCAAATGCCTCCTGCCGACCTACGACGTGTTCGACGAGGATCGCTACTTTGAGCCGGCGTCCGGCCCCACTGTCGTGGAATTCGCCGGACGGCGCATTGGCATCACCATCTGCGAGGATATCTGGACGCATGAAATGATCTCCACGCGCCGCCTCTACAATGGCGTGTCTCCGGTTGCCCAGCTCGCTGGCAAATGCGACGTGATGGTCAACCTCTCCGCCAGCCCGTGGAATTACGGCAAAGGCGGCGTCCGCCAGACTCTCGTCTCCGACACCGCCCGCCAGCTCCGCTGCCCGGTCGCCTACGTCAACGCCATTGGCGGCAACGACGAACTGCTCTTCGACGGCCGCAGCCTCGCGACCGACGCCCAAGGCCGCGTGATCGCGGGGCTCGCTGCATTTCGCGACGAACTGAGGGTGGTCGAGCTCGGACAAGTTTCCTCGAACAGCCGTCCGCCTTTGGTTGCGAACCCGGCGGAATCCCCGGCCATTCACGCGACGTTCGGGCAGGAAGATCTGGCGGATATTCACGACGCCCTGGTGCTCGGCGTACGCGACTACGTGCAGAAGACGGGCTTCAAGAAAGTTCTGCTTGGGCTCTCCGGCGGCATCGACTCCGCCCTCACGGCCGTCATCGCCGCCCAGGCGCTCGGTCCGCAGAACGTCATCGGGATCAGCCTGCCATCGGTCATCTCGAGTCAACACTCGCGCGACGATGCGGCCCTCGTCGCTAAAAACCTCGGCATCCAATACCACACGCTGTCCATCGCCGACGTGGTCGGTGCGGCGGAGGCAACCCTCGCGCCGGTTTTTTCCGGACGCCCCCGCGACATCGCCGAGGAGAACATCCAAGCCCGTGCCCGCGGTCTGTTGCTCATGGCGATCTCGAACAAATTCGGCGCCCTGCTTCTCACCACCGGCAACAAGAGCGAACTGGCCGTCGGTTACTGCACGCTTTACGGCGACATGTGCGGGGGGCTCGCGGTGATCAGCGACGTGTTCAAGACCCAGGTTTACGCGCTCTCGCGTTGGATCAACCGGCACAAGGAGATCATCCCTTTCAACTCGATCCTGAAGCCACCCAGCGCCGAATTGCGGCCCGACCAGACCGACCAGGACAGTCTTCCGCCTTACGATGTGCTCGACGGAATCCTCAAGGGTTACGTTGAGGAGGGCCTATCGCGCGCCGACCTCGTCGCCCAAGGTTTCGATCCGGCTGTGGTCAACGACATTGTCCGCAAGGTGGACCTCAACGAGTATAAGCGGAAGCAGGCCGCCCCCGGCCTGAAGATCACCCCCCTCGCCTTCGGCGTCGGCCGCCGCATCCCGATCGTGCAACGGTATGTGAGCTGATTTTTAGGGCACCACTAATTCACACTAATGGGCCACTAATGGAGACAACATGAACCCAATGGCGGAACTCTACCAACAGCAGGGCTACGACTTCATGGCCGCGGTTTTTGAAGTTCATAATGAGATGGGTCACGGATTCCTCGAAGAAGTTTACCACGAAAGCTTGGAACACGAGCTGAGCGAACGAAGCATACCTTACACTTCAAAACCCAAGCTTTCTCTTTTCTACAAGGGCAAGGAGTTGAAGAAACAATACGAAGCCGACTTGATTGTCATCGGCGAGATCATCGTGGAGCTGAAAGCCGTCAAGGCACTGCTCCCGGAACACGAAGCCCAATTGATCAACTACCTTCGCGCCACCCGGAAACGAGTCGGATATCTCGTCAACTTCGGATCGTTCCCAAAGCTTGAGTGGAAACGATTCGTTCTCTGAATTAGTGGCCCATTAGTGTGCCTTAGTGGTTTCAAAAATGATCTCCTCCGAACAACTCTTCGCCCAGGCCCAGCGGCTCATTCCCGGCGGCGTCAATTCTCCTGTCCGGGCCTTCCGCTCCGTCGGGGGTACGCCATTTTTCACCAAGTCCGCCCAAGGCGCAACGCTCACCACGGCCGACGGACGCGAGCTGATCGACTTCGTCTGCACTTGGGGTCCGGCGATCCACGGCCACAATCATCCCCGCATCAAAGCCGCGATCGCCGCCGCCCTGGAAAACGGCACCTCCTTTGGCACGCCCAATCCCTACGAGGTGGAGATGGCCGAGCTCATCGTCTCGTTCTTCCCGTCCATTCAGAAGGTGCGCATGTGCAGCAGCGGCACCGAGGCCACCATGTCAGCCATCCGGCTGGCCCGCGGTTTTACCAAGCGCGACAAGATCATCAAGTTCGCGGGTTGTTATCACGGCCACAGCGACTCGCTGCTCATCAAGGCCGGCTCGGGCGCGCTCACCCACGGCAATCCCGACAGCGCGGGCGTGCCGGCCTCGTTCGCCCGCGAGACCATCGTGGTTCCTTTCAACGACCCCGCCGCCCTCGACGCCGCTTTTGCCGCCAATCCGGGGCAAATCGCGTGCGTCATCCTCGAACCCTACATCGGCAACACCGGTTTCATCCCGGCGGTTCCCGGCTACCTCCGGCATGTGCGCAACATGACCGCGGCGCACGGTACGCTGCTCATTTTCGACGAGGTCATGACGGGGTTCCGCCTGGCACGGGGAGGTGTGCAGGAGCTGGAGCAAATCGCCCCGGACCTCACCTGCCTGGGCAAGATCATCGGGGGCGGTCTGCCCGTCGGTGCGTTCGGCGGGAGATCTGAGATCATGGATTATCTCGCCCCGCTCGGTCCGGTTTACCAAGCGGGCACCCTCAGCGGCAACCCGCTCGCCATGGCCGCGGGCATCGCCCAGCTCCGCCTGCTTGACGAGGTCAAACCCTACCCGCGCCTCGACGCCCTCGGCCGCCAGATCTGTACCGCCGCGCTCGCCGCCGCCCAAGCCAAGGGCCTGCCCATGCAGGCGCCGCAGCGCGGATCGATGTTTAGCCTGTTTTTCACGGCCACCCCGGTGCGCGATATGACCTCCGCCCTGACCTCTGATGCGAAGCTCTTTGGGCGCTTTTTCCACTCTTGTCTCAGTAGCGGCGTGTATCTTCCGCCGAGCGCTTATGAGGCCTGGTTTTTGAGTACGGCTCATGATGGCCCGGCCATTGACCGCGCTTGCGAAGTCATTGCGAACGCCATTAAGTTGCTCTAAGTTTGGTCCGATTATTGCGTATCCGGTATATCCGTTCCCCACATGCCAAAAAGACTGCTCCCCCTTCTTTCCGCCCTCTTCACGTTGATGATAGGCCAGTTGGTCGCCCAGCCGCAAAATGCGCCACTTATCTCCATCGACGAACTTCAATCGGGCATGAAAGGCGAGGTCTGGACGGTCTTCCGGGGACACAACCCCGAGCCGTTCGGCGTCCAGGTAACCGGCATTCTCCGCAACGCCCTCGGCCCGGGTAAAAGCATGATCCTGTGCGAGCTGACCGACCCGCGCGTTCAATCCATGGGCGCCGTGGCCGGCATGAGCGGCAGCCCGCTCTACATCGACGGCAAACTCGCCGGCGTGCTCTCTTATCAGATTCAGCGTTTCGAGACGGTGCGCTACGCGGGTTTCACGCCCATCAGCGACATGCTTGAGATCAGCGCTCTGCCCGCCGGACGCGATAGTTTTTCTCCCACCCCGATCCCGATCAAGAGCAACAGCAGCGCCCGCTCTTCCGGCCTGACTGGCGATCTCGTGCCCCTCTCCCCCGCGTTTACCGCGGGTGGTCTCTCTCCCGAAGTCTCCGCTTTGCTCGGCAACCAGTTTCAATCGCTCGGCATCTCTTTCAATGCGCTCGGTGGAAGCGATAATTCCGGCGACCTCAAATCTGAAACTTCAGCCCCCCAATCCCCGCCCTCCCTCCACCCGGGCGGAGTCGTTGCGGTGGCGCTGGCCGTCGGCGACATTACGATTGCCGGCACCGGCACCGTTTCGCACGTCGATGGCAACCGGGTGCTCGCCTTCGGCCACCCGATGATGTCGCTCGGCGCAACCGAGCTTCCGATGGCCTCCGCCGAGGTCGTCACCATTCTCCCGAGCCAGCTCAACTCGATCAAGGTTTCCAACACCGGCAAAATTATCGGCGCTTTCAGCCAGGACCGTCTCTCGGGCATCTACGGTGAGATCGGTCGTCAACCGACCATGGTGCCGGTGGAAATCGATTTTCCAGCCCGCCTTAATCGTAAGTCCCTTCACTTTTCCGTCGTCCGCCACGAACAGGTTCTGCCGGTGATCGCCGCGACCGGACTCGCGCAAGCCGTGAGCGGTTCGAACGAATCCGGTTTCAGCCGCGGTTTCCGCGTCACCACCACCGTGGACTTTCCGGGCTCGGCTCCCGTGGAGCTCAGTCAGATTTACCCGGGGCCGCAGGGCTTCAACCAGGGTCTGTCCGACTTCGTCGGCAACCTCTCGCTCTGGCTCTTCAATCCCTACGAGCGCATCTTCCCCGATCGCATCCGTTTCACCGTGGAGGACACTCCCGACACGCCCCAGGGTATCGTCGAACAATTCCAGGTGTCGCGGGCCTCAGCCGCGCCCGGCGAACGCGTGGATCTCGGACTCGGCTGGCGCGGTTACCAGCGCGCCGCCGCCAGCGAAGACCTCAGCTTGGATATTCCGCGTGATTGGGCCGGCAAAGACCTCGAGATCATCGTGACCACCGGCCCCGCGCTCGACGAACTCACCGGCCATTCCCGCATGATTTCCGTGGCCCAGCTGCGCAGCTTTGAGGAATACATCGCCGCCCTCCGCGAATTTCGCGAGTCCGACGGCCTCTACGTTACCGTCGTCGAAAAAACGCGCCTGCTGACCGACCAACGCGCCACCACGGCTGACATGCCCGGTTCGCTGGAGCGTATCGCCCGCGGCGCCGATGAAGCCCGGTTTCAGCGCCGTGACGTCCTCGCCCCGCTTTGGGAGAAGCACATTCTGCCGGGCATGCTTTTCAACGTCATGGTCCGCAAGCCGCTCGCCATCACGGATTGAGATTTCGGCTTCCGTCGCCCGTCATTCTGAGCGAAGCTAAGAACCCGGGTAGGCGATCCGGGTCCTATCATGGATCCTTCGCTTCTCTCAGGATGATGCTTCTCAAATCCATGCCCCTCCGCCCCTCCGCCCTTTTTGCGCTTCTGCTGCTTTTTGCGGCCAGTGTATCTGCCGATCCCCTCACCAAACAGCAGGACCTCGATTTCGGCCGCGATGTCGCCAGCCGCAACCTCAAGGGTCTCGCCGCGCGCTCTGACGGTCGTCTGCTTCCAGGACCCGTCTTTACCGATCTCTCCGGCCCGAAGATCGGGGAAATTCTCTGGACGCTGAAACCGGTCGGCAAGGACCGCTACCTCGTGGGGACCGGTCCCGACGGCAAGGTGCAGGAAATCACCTTCAACCCCAAGGACTCCACGTATACCGTCCGCGAGATAGCCGACGTATCCGAAACCCACGCGATTTCCCTGCTGCCACTGCCCGATGGTAGCTTGCTCATTGGAACCTCACCGACCGCGGCACTTTACCTCGTGAAGGACGGCCGGACCGTGAGTCGCGTGCCGCTCCCGGCCGATTCGGTGTTCGATCTGCTCGCTCTGCCCGACGGCGGCGTGCTGGCGGCCACCGGCAATCCCGGCAAGGTGTACCGCCTCGATCTCGCAAAACTGGCCAAGTCCGGCGTCATCGAAGGCAAGATCGAGACCGACACCTTGCTCGCCGATCGCGGCGTCACTGTGTTTGGCGAGATTCGCGACCGCAACGTCCGCCGCATCGCCCGCCTCAGCGATGGCCGCATCGTCGCCGGCTCCGCGCCCAAGGGTAACGTCTACAGCTTTCCCGCGACCGGTGGCGCCCCGCTTTTTCTGCAGGAAAACCATGATGCCGAGGTTGTGGACTTGCTGCCAATGGATGACGGCAGCTTTTACGCGGGCCTCGTCTTCAACGCGGGCGATGCCTTTCGCCTTGCCCGCTCGAATGATAGCAAAGACGACCCCAAGGATTTGCTGAAGGAGAAGGACTCGCCCAAGCCCGGCTTCACCGGTCGCAGCAGCGTGTTGCGTTTTCCGGCTGATGGTTTCCCCGAGGCCATCATCAGCAAAACGGGCCTCT
>DATCRM010000288.1:0-2751 GCA_036568985.1 Lacunisphaera sp.
ACTTGCCGCCGAAGGGCACGACTTCCGCGAGCGCCGCCGTGCAGTTGGTGTAGGCAATGTAGCCCCGGCGCGCCGCGTCCATCACGTAGCCGCCGCCCCAGAGATAGTGAAAGGCATTGTCCACGGAGACGGTGCCGACGCCGTATTGGTCGGCGAGCCGGATGGCCTCGTTCATTGCGCGGTAGGCGGTCGACTGACCGAGCTTGCGGTTGGCGTTCCAAATCTTGGCGGCGGCGAACTTCGAGGGTTTTTCCTCGATCTTGGCGCCGGGGACGCAGCCCTTCGAGCCGGAGCCGAAGAGATGGTCGAGGTGCAGCGCCTTGATCCCGTTGTGGGTGCGAATGCCGTGGCGGGAAGCGTCGGCGCAAACGATGGCGCCTTCGCGAGCCTCGTCGGCGTCAAAGCCGCGATGACGATAGGCGGCCTCGATGAGGGCATTGTGCTGGGATTCGGGAACGATGAAATAAGTGTCGGGCATGGGATGGGCGTGCGAAGCACGCGGTTATCAGTTAAAAGTATGGGTTAGGTGAATTGCAGAAGCGAAGCCTCGACTCGTTCTCGTAATCTTACTCCTAATCGTTCTCTCGGTTGGATGAGGGTTCGAGAGAACGAGAAAGATTAGGAGAAAGAGAACGATTGGGTCAGACGACCTTCTTGACCGGAACCTCGGGGTTGATCTGTGCGAGGGGTTTCTCGCCGTTCATGGCGAGGATGAGGTTGCGCACCGAGGTCGTGGCTTGGCGGACGACGCTCTCGTAGGTGCGCGAGCCGATATGCGGGGTGCAGACCACGTTCGGCAGCTTGAGCAGCGGATGGTCGGGCGTGGGGGGCTCGGAATCGAGGACATCGGTGCCATAGCCGCCCACCTGGCCGGACTTGAGGGCTTCGACCATATCGGCGGTGTGGACAATCTCGCCGCGGGCGCAATTGAGGATGAGCACGCCCTTCTTCATCTTCGGAAAGGATTTCGCGCTGATCATGTCGCGGGTCTCGGGAGTGAGGTTGGTGTGGAGTGAAAGGTAGTCGGCGGCGGCGTAAACCTCGTCAAGGGAAGCCGCGCGCTTCACCTGGTGCGCGGTGGCAAACTTGTCGTCCCAGTAGACGTCAAATCCGATGACGTTCATCCCAAACGCGCGGGCGCGGATGGCGACCTCCTTGCCAATGCGGCCGAGGCCGATGATGCCGATCGTCTTTTCCAGAAGCTCGTGGCCGGTTTTGCGTTTCCACCCGTTGGCCCGGGTGGAGTCGGTGTGGAAGAGAAGATTTTTCTCCAATGCGAGCAGCAGGAGGAAGGTATGCTCGGCGACGGTGGTGTGGTTGACGCCGGGCGTGAAGAGCAGCGGCAAACCGAACTCGGTGCAGGACTTCACGTCGATTTTGTCCACGCCAATGCCGTATTTGCTGATGACCTTGAGGCGGGGTTTGGCTTTCTCGAGCACCTTGCGGGTGATCAGATCGTCGCCGCAGATGTAGCCGTCGATGTCACCGACCAAGGCGAGGGTGTCAGCTTCGTTGAGGGGGCCGCGGGCGCGGATAATTTCCCAACCGGTGTCGGCGAGCATCTGGTGATGAGCCCCGGGGGTGTCTTGAAAGGAAGTAGTGGTCAGTAGTATGCGCGTCATAGGGAACTCGCATCTGAACACCCGTCACCCGCGCACACAAAGCGAAACTTGCGGACCCACTGTCCTGCGAGGTTGCCCTTCGCCTCGAGACTTCGTTCACTGTCATTTCGCTAATGAAAACTCATGCGCAAGTCACTGCCTCCCTGAAGCGTCGGTTGGGCTCCGTGGTGGATATTTCCGAAAAAGGCCGCTGGGCCGCGTCGTTCGACAGCAGCAAAATTTCTTTTTTGCCGGACGCCGTCATAACCCCGCGGCGTGAGGCTGACGTCGGTGTGGTGCTTGAACTGGCGAACAAACACCGCGTGCCGGTGACGGTGCGCGGGCGCGGCACGACGTTGATGGGTTCGGCTGCGCCGGTCCGCGGCGGCTGGGTGATCGACATGCTGCGGCTGAAAAAAATCACTATCGATACCGACGCCGGCATGGCCCACGTGCAGGCCGGCGCGACAACCGGGGCCATTCAGGACGCCGCGGCGGCGCAGGGCTGGTTTTATCCGCCTGACCCTTCGTCGAAGGCCTATTGCACGATCGGCGGCAACATCGCCTGCAATGCCGGCGGCATGCACGGCGGCAAGTACGGCGTGACGCGCGACTTCGTCATCGCCCTGCGCGGCTTTCTGCCGACGGGCGAAAAGGTGGAGTGGGGGACGGCGACCAAGAAGTTCGCCGCCGGGTTCAATCTCCGCGACCTGTGGATTGGCAGCGAGGGAATGCTGGGCGTGGTGACCGGTGCGGTGCTGAAACTCGTGCCGCAACCCGCGGCCCGCTGGACATTGCTCACATCCTTCAGTGACGAAACGGCGGCGCTGGGGGCCATCAAGACGCTCTTTCGGGCGCGCGTGCAGCCGGCGATCTGCGAATTTCTCGACCGCGAGAGCGTGGTCTGCGCCGAGCGCGCCATGAAGACGACGATCTTCCCCGGCCAGGCTGGGCGCCCCGTGATCTTGTTGGAACTGGCGGGCTCGATGGCCGAGGTGGCCGAGCTGAAGCGGGAGGTGCTGGCTTGGGCGCAAGCGAATGCGCTGGGCTTCCGCGAGGCGCGCAGTCGCGACGAGGCGGAAGAACTCTGGGCCGTGCGCCGGAAATGTTCGGGCGCCATGTTCGAGCTGGGTGATGCCAAGCTCAACGA
>DATCRM010000289.1:0-8783 GCA_036568985.1 Lacunisphaera sp.
GAGTAGGTAACGAGATCGCCGGTGTGGACGACGAGGTCGGGATCCAAGGCGGCGACTTGGGCGAAGACCTTGGCGATGTAAGCATCGTCCACCTGCGATCCGATGTGGATGTCGCTTAGTTGCACCAGGGTCTTGCCGACGAGCCCGGGAGGCAGGTTGGCAATCGGCAGCTCGCGCCGGACGAACTCGACCCAGGTCGGTTCGATGCGCCACGTGTAGAGCGCGGTCAGACCGGCAGTCGCCAGGGTGGTTTGCAGGAATTGCCGCCGGGTGATGCGCACTAGTGTGAAAGGTCGCGGCAATAAAGCCGCTCCTACAGTAAAGTCTGCTGGTCGCCGCCGGTGGCGGCTTTGAGGCCAATGGCGCCGTAACCTTTTGCGGTGAGGATGCGGCCTTGGGCGGTGCGGGCGAGGTAGCCTTCCTGGATCAGGAACGGCTCGTGGACTTCCTCGAGCGTCTCGGCTTCCTCGCCGACGGCAATGGCAATGGTGCCGAGCCCGACCGGGCCGCCCTTGTAGTTTTCCGCCATGAGACGCAGCACGCGCTTGTCCATCTCATCGAGGCCCGCGGCATCGATCTCAAGGAGCTCGAGCGCGGCGGCGGCGACGGGCTGGGTGATTTTTCCCTTCGCCTTCTCGGAGGCGTAGTCGCGGACGAAATTGACGAGGTTGTTGGCGATGCGCGGCGTGCCGCGGGCGCGCGAGGCGATTTCCCGGGCGCCGCCGGCGTCGATCTCGACCTTGAGCAGGCCGCAGCTGCGACGGACGATGCCTTCGAGGGTGGACCGGTCGTAGTAGTCGAGCCGGGTGTTGAGCGTGAAACGGGAGCGGAGCGGGGCCGTGAGCAACCCGGAACGCGTGGTGGCGCCGATCAGCGTGAATCGCGGGATCGAGAGCCGCACGCTGCGCGCGTTGGGTCCCTGGTCGATCATGATGTCGAGACGGAAGTCCTCCATCGCGCTGTAGAGATATTCCTCGACGGTCTTCGGGATGCGGTGGATCTCGTCGATGAAGAGGATTTCGCCCTCCTCCAGGTTGGTCAGCAGACCGGCGAGGTCGCCCGCCTTTTCGATGACGGGGCCGGAGGTGACACGGACGTTGCGACCGAGCTCATGGCCGAGGATGAAGGCGAGGGTGGTTTTGCCGAGGCCCGGCGGACCGGAGAGCAGGATGTGGTTGAGGGCCTCGCCGCGGCGCTTGGCGGCGCCGACCATGACCTGCAGGCGTTCGACCGTCTTGGGTTGGCCGGCGAAGTCGCCAAACGACAACGGGCGCAGCGCAGCCTCGGCCGGCGAGACCGGGGCGGTCAGCGCGGTGGTGAGAAAATCGGTGCCCTTGGGGGCTTTTTCAGGGGGAGGCATCAGAGGGCAGAAAATTTAACCACGGATTTCGCAGATGGAGACGGATGGACTGCCAAACAAACGCAACCCGTCATCCTGAACGAAGTGAAGGATCCAAGGAATGGGTGGAGCTGGCGGGTCATCTTGGATTCTTCGCTGCGCTCAGAATGACGGGGCGGAGGTGGGCTGGTTGTTCGTGAATCGAAAATCGAGCATCCAAAATCGAAAATCCCGTCATTTCCATTCCACATCCGCGCCGAGGGAGCGGAGATTTTCGACGAAGTTGGGGTGGGCGCGCTTGATGGTGTCGGCGTTCTTCACGACCGATTTGCCCGGAATGCTGGCGGCGACCATGTAGAGCGCCACGGCGGCGCGGATGATGTAGGGGGCCTCGACGGTGGTCGGGCGCAGGGGTTTGGCGCCGAAGACGGTGATGCGGTGTGGATCGCTCACGACGACATGGGCGCCGAACTTCGCCAACTCAGACATCCAGGTGAAACCGCCTTCATAGACCTTGTTCCAGAACATGACGGCGCCCTCGGACCGCACGCCGAGCGCGATCATGCAAGGCAGCAGATCCACGGGGAAGTAAGGCCAGGGTGCGGCCTCGATCTTCGGCAGCAGGTTGGACGTGAAGGGTTGCTCAACGACGAGTTTTTGTTTCCGCAGGACGATGGCAGTGTCGCCGTCGTGTTCGATCTTCACGCCGAGTTTGGCGAAGGATCGAGTGATCAGGTCGAAATGATGGGGCAGGGAATTCCTGACGCGCACCTCGCCGCCGGTGATGGCGCCGAGGGCGAGGAAGGTGACGATCTCGTGGTGGTCGGAATTGATGGTGAAAGTGCCACCCTTGAGTTTGGTCACGCCGGTGACGGTGAGCTGGCTCGTGCCGAGGCCGGCGATCTTCGCTCCCATCGCGGCGAGCACGGCGCACATGTCCTGCACGTGTGGCTCGCTGGCGGCGTTGAGCAGGATGGACTCACCTTCGGCGAGGACGGCGGCCATGACGAAATTTTCGGTCGCGGTGACCGACATGTAGTCGGGCCAGTGGCGCGCACCCTGGAAGCGGCCCTTCAGCGAAAGCGTGAGATCATCGCCATCGGTGACCACCTTGGCGCCAAGTTTTTCGAGGATCTCAAGATGCGGATCGAGCTCGCGGATGCCGAGGGAGCAGCCCTTGGCATTGGCGGGCAACGCGAATTTTTTCATGCGCTGCAACAGCGGCGCGAAGAGCAGGACGGCGGAGCGCATGCCGGCGGGCAGTTCGCCGTTGAGCCGGCGCGCGTCGAACGACGCATGGTCGAGGGTCATCGTGCCGGCCGCCCGGTCCCACGCGACGACCGAGCCCTGCTCGGTGAAGAAAGTCACCAGCTTTTCGACGTCGGTGATGAGCGGGACGTTGCGGAGCGTGACCTTTGCGTCGGTCAGCAGCGTCGCGCAGAGGATGGGCAGGACGGAGTTCTTGTTGCCCGACGGCGTGATGGTACCGCTGAGAGGTTTGCCGCCGTGAATGATGAGATCGGCCATGTCGCTAAAGTGTAGGAGCCTGCTTGCAGGCGATGAGGGTCGCTTGCAAGCAAGCTCCTACAAAGGACGGGTGACTCGCGAACAAAAAAAGCGCCCCGGGGAAGGGGCGCTTTGCAGAGATCGGATAACGAATCAGGTTGGGCTCAGACACCGCCTTGGCTGCTGCCCTCGCGGGGAGGATAGCCACCGCCGCCGCTACGACCCCGGCCACCGCGGCCGCCGCGGCGTTCGCCACCCGGACCGCCGCGGTTGCGGCCGCCGCGATGACGACGGTGTTCGCCGCCTTCGCGACGATGCTCGCTGGCGGACGGGGCGCCGGCTGTGATGGGTTCTGCCGAGGCCGAGGAGCCGCCGAAGAGGCCCTTGAGCCAGCCGAGGAAGCCGCCCGATTTCTCGGGAGCCGCTGCGGACGCAGGCGCCGAAGCGCGAGGCGCCTCGACGGAACGCGGAGCATTTTCGTCCGATGACCGGCGCTCGCGGGGAGCGCCGCCCCAGTTGCGGGGCGTCGGCACGAAGGTGACGCCGGGGCGCACGTAGAGAAACTTCTCGGGGATGGACGCGATGTCCACCGGCTCGTCGGCGCGCTCCTCGCTGCGCGGACGTTCCTCACGGCGCGGGCGTTCGGAACGCTCGGCGCGGGCGGGACGGAAACCCTCGCTCTCCCAAGTCTGGGCGGGCGCGGTCTTCTGTTCGGCCGGCGGAAGGATATTCAGTTCCGCGGGTTCTTCCTGGACGGGAGCGGGCGCAACGGCGGCCGGTTGAACCGGGGCCGGGGTGACTGCGGCGGGCGCGGGGGTGTTGACGACAGGAGCGACAGCCGCCGGGGCGGGAGCCGCTTCAGGAGCCGGCGTTTCGGCCGGGGCGAACGGGTTGGTGTATTCGCGGGGGGCGTTGACGACTTCGATGGCCGTGGGCTTGTAGTCGCTGGGAGCGGCAGCGGTCGTGGCGGCCGGGCCGGTGCTGGGACGCTTACCGCGGGCCAGGCCCGAACCGCGGGTGGTGCCGAAGGTAGGGAATGCGGCTTCAGGAGCCGGATGGGTCGCGGGCGCTTCGGCGGGAGCACCGGACGTTTCTGTGGAGGACATGTCTATGTTGTTGGTTGTGAAAGCGCCTGCCCGGGGGCGGCGCGGTATGGGATGCCAGCCGGAGCTCGTGGATTCGTGCTCAGCCCTTCGATTTCGCTCGGGGCCGTGACGGCGGCAATAACGCGGACAACGTCGCCCACACCCCCTCCAAGGGCAACGTTATTTTTCCCGGGCGCGGGGCTTGCCAGAGGGAGAGCGCGCTCCCAAGCTCCGGGCTTATGGACAAACTCGAGGAGATCTTTCGTATGCAAGATGCGCTGAATAAGCGCATTGGAGTGAATCTGCCGCCGCCGACCGACGAGGAAAAAGCCAAGTGGATTCTCAACTACACCCGGGCGATGCAGCAGGAAACCGCTGAGCTGATCGACAGCGTTCCGTGGAAATGGTGGGCCAAATACCAGAAGTTCGACGAGCAGAACGCCAAGGTCGAGGTGGTGGACCTGTTTCACTTTTTGGTGTCGCTCGCCCAGACCTTGGGCATGACGCCGGACGACGTTTACCAAGCCTACCTCAAGAAAAACGCCGTCAACCACCAGCGGCAGGACAGCGGCTACGTGAAGAAAGACGAGGCGGACTCGAAGCACATCTGATTATTGACCGTGGCTTCGGATCTCTGGGGTTGCTGATCTCGCGTCGAGCAAGGCGGGGTTCGGAGGCCCCCGCCCTTCCAGATCGAAGGCGGAGCGTCCGGCGGATCGAGGATCACTCGCGACGCACGACGGCCAGCCAATCTTGCGTGGGGTCGCTCGGCGGTTGCCCGAGCGACACCTTGGCGCCGCCGTCGACGCGGCGTTGCGGTCCGGATTGCAGGAGCCCGCCGGCGCGGGGATTGAACCAGTGGACGGAAAACCGGCCTTTAGCTTCGGTGAGGTCGAGTTCGCCCGCGCCGCCGGCCGGGAGATAAATCAGGTAGAGCTCGCCTGGCAGCGCCAGACAGTAGCGGCTGTTGTCGCGGGCGGGATTGCCGACCAGCTCGTCGCAGTTGCGCATCTTCCAAAAGGGAATCGCCTCACGGGCGAAGAACTCGAGCGCGAGCCGGCAATAGTCCCATGAGCGGTCCCGGCTGCGGAAATCCTCGGCCGTGAGGTCGTTTTCCGGTAGGCTGTAACCGAAGTAATATTCCACGCCACCGCCCCCTGCGAGGAGGTTGCCCCACAGGGTATATTTGCGGATGCTGTGCAGATCATAGGACTGTGCGCCTTCCGTGACCGTGCCGAGAAAGCCATGGTAACCGGGATCGGGCGGGACTCCGAAATTGGCGGGGCCCTGTTCATCATTGGCGCACACCCACGGCCGGGCGGTGCGGTCCGACTCCGCGATCCAATGCCACGTGCGTTCATGCGCGGCGTCCCAACGGTTTTGCAGCGATGCGCCGGTGAGCGCGGATTGGTCGCCGAGCAGCGGACCGTAGATCCGTTCCTGTTCGGACGGAAAAGTATGGATCACGATGGGATGCCCGTAGGGGTCGGTTTCCCTGATATATTGCGCCATCGCCCGCTGCTCGTCCGCGGTTTGCGTGTTCTCCTCGCCGAGATTCCAGCTCAGGGCGAGATGATGACCAAACCGCGCGATGAGCTCGCGGAAATAAAGTTTGCGCTCAGGGCCGTTCGCGCCGCCGTCCAAGGCCTCGGGCACGGCGATCGTTTCGCGTTTCAGGCCGTTTCGCTGGTCGTCGTTTTCCGTCTCCTGCAGTTTGAAATGCAGATGGAGGCCGAGCTTCTGGGCATGGGCGAAGACGACGTCCCATTGGTCGAGCTTGGAGCAGTCGTAGTGCAGCTTGTCGTCCCGGAAGACGAACGGCCAGACGTTGTCGCCGTCGCCGCCCGCGTTGTAGGGGATGAACGAGACCGAGTTGAGGCCTTTGCCCGCGAGGTAATTCAGCGCACCGATCAGGCCCTTGCCGCGGCCCTCGTGCCAGGTCGGATCGCCCGTGCGCCAGTCGCGGACGTGCGGCGTCCAATTTTTCAGGGGCACCTTGGGCTTCAGGGCGACCGTGTTGTCGAAATCCGCATAGGCCAGCAGCGTTTCAGGCGAGTCCGGGCCGGCCTTGAGGAAGTATTCCCCTGAACCGGCGAAGCGCAGATGATGACCGCCGACGTATGTCAACCGTCCTTTCGCGCGAAAATCGCGATCCCGTTTATCCGTCGGGCCGATCACGAATGACCCCCTGAGCCCATCGACGCCGGTCACCGCTTCGCCGATGGCCGATTCGGTTGCGATCCCGCGACCAGCAACGAACTCTACGCGGTAATCCCACCGGCCAACTTTGTCCGGGGCGAGATGGGCGCGCCATTTTTGGCCGGCGCTGGCGGAAGACTCGCCGGCTTCGCCGTCGGCCGCGAAGTACCCTGGCACGCGATAGACCGGCGCACCGGACTCGTGCGTGAACGTCACGGTCATGCGATAATCGGTGAACGGATTCGGCTCAGTGTCCGTCTCGTGGGCGAAGGGTCCGTCGACGGTCAGGGTGACGGCGTGCCATTGTTTGAGCTCACCAGAGAGGACGGTGTTGTTCTCCGCCGCAGCCGGTGCCGGCACGCGGGCGAAGGCCAGGACGGCAATCAGTCCGAAGACGAGACGGCAGAGGTGAGCCAAACGAAAGACCGGCAGCAGGGGGGCCTTCATGGTGGGGTGTAATCCAACGGAGCACGCTCCCTCGTCCGGGGCGAACGAAAATTGAATTTCCGGTTCGGTCGAATGTAGGTCGGGTATTATTCCCTTTGGGTCCCAATACTCCGGAGCATGTCTCGGACCGTGAGCCCGGTCGAACGACTCCGGCCTGGATGGAGGCGGGACTATCAGTCCCGCGAGTTATCGGTGGCGCAACGCATGCCTCGCGGGGCTGATAGCCCCGCCTCCATTTTCAGAATGCCCCGGAGCTTGCTCCGGGGATCTTTACGCCGGCATTCAACCACCGGAGGTTGGGGATAAGCCCCGCGTACAGGGCTTCGGCCTTCGCGTATGAACCAAACCCCGGCGCTACACGATTGCGACGAAGCTGCCTGAGAACTCGACGGCGGGTTCGCCACCAATGCCCTCGACGACGGATTCGATGTCCATGCGCGCTTTCTTGAAGCGGCGCAGTTCGCCGATGAACTGCGCGGCGATATCCGGGGGCGGACGGTCGCAGGATGCGCGAAAGGCGCCCAGCACTGGCTGGCGATAATGGGCGTGGCTGGTCTTGACGACGACATGCCCGTCCACGCCGCTCTCGACGAGCAACGTCCAGAGTGCGGCATAGCAGGCGAGGGTGGGGAGCGTGTGCAGCGCGCCGCCGAAGACGGTGCCGAGGTGGTTGACGTTGGGCGCGAGCGGTGCTTCGAGAATGAGCCGGCGCGGGCCGGTCTGGATCACGCGGATGCCCATGACGGCGGTGAGGGGAATTTTGGCGTGAAGGAATTTTTCCAGTTCGCCCGGGGCCATGCTGATGGGAACGACGTCGCTCATGCGGAGGGGAAGCTGCAATGTGGGTGCGGCCGGTGCAAGCGCGGCGGTAGCGTGGAACTTGCGCTTCGCGCAGGTTGGATTGTTCGACCATGCCCCAAGCCTGCGCGGAGCGCGGGCTCCACCTTGCGAAAAGGGAGAAATCAGCATTCCGTTGTCCGGAATCGCCCGGGTCGTTCGTTGTATTATTGTACCCTCCGACAACCATGACTCCTTCCTCCCAATATCTCCTGTTGCTCCACCAACCCGGCACTGCGAGCCCGGCGCCCGACGAACTGCAACGCATCATGGCGCGCTTCCATACATGGATGGAAGCTCTGCGCGCCAAGGATATCGTGGTCGGCACCAATGGACTGGAGCCGACCGGAAAGGTCCTGCGCGAACCCGGTGGTGTGGTGGTCACCGACGGACCCTACGCCGAGACGAAGGAAGTCATCGGTGGCTACATCCTCATCAACGCGTCGAGCCTCGACGAGGCTGTCGAAATCGCGCGCGGGTGTCCGGGGCTCGATTACCGGCTCGCGGTCGAGGTGCGGCCGGTCAGGCGGCAAGCGGGCTGAATTCCCGAATGAGGGCGCGAGCACCTGATCGGGTGTAGGACCGGCGAGCGGCGGCCCTCCGTCTCATGTGTTGCCTTGCCGGATGAAGTGGCAACACTGGTGCCCTATGCTTTGGAAGATTCGCAAGCGGAAGAAGAAGAAAGGCCCCCGCGTGGCGATCGCTATCGGAGTCACGCTCCTGGTTTTCACGATCTTCGGTTTCTTCGTCGCACCACCGATCATCAAGTCCCAGTTGGAGAAACGGGCCGGTGAATCGCTGGGCCGCAAAGTCACGGTGGGCCGGGTGCGGGTGAACCCGTACGCTTTGTCGCTCACGCTGGAAAACCTCGATGTGCGGCGCCAGGAGGACGACGGCTCGCTGCTCGGCTGGCGGCGGCTCTACGTGAACTTCGACCCGATCGCCTCGGTACTCGGGGCCTGGACCTTTGGCATCGTCGAGCTGGACGGGTTCCACGGGGCGGCCACGCTGAAAAAGGACGGCACCTTCGACTTTGCCGATATCATTGCACGGTTGCGGGCCCAGCCCGAGAAGGAAGCGAAGCCCATCCCCGCGATCCGCGTCAAGAGCCTCGCGGTGCGCGACGCGCGGCTGCACTTCGCCGACCAGTCGCAGCCGCTGCCGTTTGCGACCACGCTTGGGCCGGTGAGTTTTGAGCTCACGGAGTTTTATACCGCGGTGGAGCGCGGCGCGCCGTATCGTTTCACGGCGGTGACCGAGACGGGCGAGAAACTGGCCTGGACCGGCACCCTGAGCGCCGCGCCCCTCGCTTCGACTGGCGAGTTACGGCTCGAGAATGTTTCCCTTCCGAAGTACGCGCCCTATTACGC
>DATCRM010000290.1:0-6740 GCA_036568985.1 Lacunisphaera sp.
GCCTTGGATTTTCCCGGCTACGCCGTCGGTGGCGTGAGCGTGGGCGAGCCCGAGCCGGAGATGATCAAGCAAGTGGCGGCGACCACGCCGTTTCTGCCGTCGGACAAACCTCGTTACACGATGGGCCTCGGTACGCCGCCGCAGATTTTGAAGATGATCGCGCTCGGCGTGGACATGTTCGACTGCGTGCACCCGACGCGGGTGGCGCGCAACGGCGCGGCCTTCACGCCCGACGGACTTATCAACCTGCGCAACGAACGCTATCGCGCCGATTCTGCACCGGTGGTCGAAGGCATGGACAACTACACCTGCCGCAATTTTTCCCGGGCCTACCTGCGACATCTCGTGATGGCCAACGAGATTCTCGCGAGCACGCTGCTCACGATCCACAACCTGCATTTCTACCTCGATCTGGTTGCGCAGGCCCGACGGCATATCGAGGCTGGCGACTATGGCGCATGGCATCGTTCGTGGGTCGACCGCTATGAGGCCGGTGAGGCTGCCATGGAGCGCTAGATTCCGCATGCCGGGCTGCCTCAACGCTCCCGAGCGCATTCATCAACAAAAAGCCCGCACGGTGGAACACCATGCGGGCGGAAACGACCTCTTGATTGGCGCGCGAGTTTAGAATTTTACCCGCGCCCCGAGCCGGTAATTCCAGGACTTCAGTCCGCTGCCATAGTCGGAATACGAGATTGCCGCCCGCAAACCTACCTTGGAGGTGACCCAATAATGGGCATCGATTCCGCCAGCATAGGTCGGATCACCGCCGTCGTTGAGGGAGTCCTGCACGCCCACCGATGGGGTAAGGATAATCTTCGCAACCGGTACCTCCACACCTACGGAGACAGCGTAGAACGATTCATCGTCGCGGGCTGTTACGCCATGGTAGGAGGCTTTGGACCACAGATGGGCCAAGGAGGCGCTGGCGAAAGGCTTCACGCCGTGAGTGCTGGTGTAAAGGGTGGCGCCAGCGTCCAGGGAGTGCCCATCGAGGGACACCGGGTTGTTCGTGAGCCATTGGTAGCCGTAGCCAAAGTCCAAATCGACCGACTTGCCCACCGGAAGGTTCACTCCGATGGAGACGTCGTGGAATTCCTCGCGGGCGTCTTGGTAATTGGCGAAGCCGTAGCTGGTGCCGACATAGCGTTGGCCGAGACGGCCGGTGGGAGAGCTGCTCGTGGCAGCCTGTTGGGCCTGGCTTGCACCGGCGATGGCGAGCATCGCAAGGGCGATAGCGGATTTTTTAACTGAGTGCATTGGTTTGTTTGGTTTGGTTTTGGCCCGTCGAGCTGGCACAGATCGCGGTGGATCGGGCTGGTCAATAAATTTTCGGCCGGAATGGACCCGCGCCCTCACACTCATCGCGCGTCATAATCCGGATCGTCGATTTCAGGACGAAGTTTTGTTGGCTTGCCTTGGGGCCATCCCCTAAGCATCGCGTTCGTTATGCGTATTCTCGTTACCGGCGGGGCCGGCTTCCTGGGTTCTCATCTTTGTGACCGATTGGTGGCCGAGAAACACGAGGTCATCTGTCTCGACAACCTCTTCACCGGGACGAAAGCCAATATCGCCCATTTGCTCGGCAATCCGCATTTCGAGTTCGTGCGGCACGACGTCATCGACCCGTTCAAGTACGAGGTCGATCAGATCTACAACCTCGCGTGCCCGGCTTCGCCGCCGCACTATCAGTTCAATCCCATCAAAACGACCAAGACGTCGGTGATGGGTGCGATCAACTGCCTCGGCCTCGCCAAGCGCGTCAAGGCGCGCGTTTTCCAAGCCAGCACATCCGAGGTCTATGGCGATCCGTCCGTTCACCCGCAGCCGGAGAGCTATTGGGGCAACGTGAACCCCATCGGCCGCCGTTCCTGCTATGACGAAGGCAAGCGGGTCGCCGAGACGCTTTTCTTCGACTACCATCGCGAGAACAAGGTCGATATCCGGATCGTTCGTATCTTCAACACCTATGGCCCGCGCATGCACCCGAACGACGGTCGCGTTGTCTCGAACTTCATTGTGCAGGCCTTGAAAGGCGAGGCCCTCACCATCTACGGCGACGGCCAGCAGACGCGCTCGTTCTGCTACGTGGACGATCTCATCGAGGGTTTCGTCCGGTTGATGAACCAGACTGAGACCATCGGACCGGTGAACATCGGCAACCCGGGTGAGTTCACCATGCTCGAGCTCGCGGAAAACGTGCTCAAGCTCACCAAGAGCAAATCAAAAATCGTGCACAAGGAGCTGCCGGCCGACGATCCGAAGCAGCGTCGGCCCGACATCACCCTCGCCAAGAAATACCTCAAGTGGGAGCCCAAGATCCCGCTGGCCGAGGGCCTCAAGAAGACCATCGCCTACTTTAAGACGAAGGTTTGAGGGCGGCGCAACTGTAGGAGGGGCTTACGCCCCGATCCGAAAGCGACGCACGCCTCATCGGGGCGTAAAGCCCCTCCTACAGTGGTAACACTGGCATAGTGGTTGCTCAACCGCTGCCATGGTTTCCTTCCTCCGCTACCTGCTCTTGCTTGTCCTCTCCTCGATCGCGCTTTCCGCCGCCGACCTCATCCGTCCCAAGGTCATCGTTGTGGCGACCTTTGAGATCGGGGCCGACAGCGGTGACAAGCCCGGCGAATTCCAATATTGGGTCGAGCGCGAGCAGCTCACGCACTCGATCCTCGTGCCCGGTCTCGATCATCCCGTGCTTTTCAACGACGCCGGAGTTTACGGCGTGATATCCGGAACGACGGTGCGCGCCGGGCTGCAGATTTTCGCACTGGGTCTCGATCCGCGCTTCGATCTTTCCAAGTCCTACTGGCTGGTGAACGGCATCGCGGGCGTCAGTCCTCACGTCGCGACCGAAGGCAGCGCCGCCTGGGCGCGGCATGTGATCGACGGCGACATCGCCTACGAGATTGATTCCCGCGAGGCGCCGGCGGACTGGCCCTACGGCATCATGGCGCTGGGCAACAAGACGCCGCTGACGGCGCCGGTCATTCCCGACTGGGCGCCGAAGCCGATGATGTGGACGCTCAACCCGAGTCTGGTGGACTGGGCCTTCGCCCTCACGAAAAACATCGAGCTCGCCGACGACGCCGCTGCCAGGGCGCACCGGGCGCTCTACACCGGGTTTCCCGCCGCGCTGGCGGCGCCGAAGGTATTCATTGGAGATAGTTTCGCCTCATGCCGCTACTGGCATGGTGCGCGCATGCAACAGTGGGCTGATGACTGGACCAGACTCTACACCAAGGGCGAAGGGCTCTGCGCGATGACCAACATGGAGGACCACGGCATCGCCAACGCACTCACGCGGTTGGACGCATTGGGCAAAGTAGATTTCCAGCGCGTGCTGTTCCTGCGCACGGGTTCCAATTTTTCCATGCCTCCCGCCGGTCAGACCGCGGCGGAGAGCATGGTGGAGGAATATGCCGGTATGGTTCCGGCGCTTGAGGCCGCGTACCGGACCGGCAGCCCGGTAGTGCATGCGCTCGTGGCGGACTGGCCGCGTTACGCGGCGAAGCCTCCGGTGGCTCAAAAGTAGTCCAACAGGTGGGATGCGCTGACCCCGGTGCGGTTCTGGCCCGGTTGCTCCCAAGCCAGCGCACTGGGTCCAGCAGGACACTCGCTGCCTCCACCAGCTACGACATCCTGCTGGATTCTTCGCTGCGCTTAGAATGACAAAACGTGTGAGGGATGTGGGTTGGAATCGGTTGACCCTGTAGGGTGGGATCGCTGATCCCGCCTGGAGTGCGGCGGAGGCAGCGACCCGCCCTACAGTCCAAAAGCAAAGGGGTGCTGGTATCAGCGCGGCTCGGCAAGCAGCGGGGAGGAAGAGACGGTCGGCTCGCTTTCCTCCAGGCGTGAAACCAACACCTCCACAAAAAGTTCGCGCTTGGCCGTGCCACGGTAAGTGCCCTTGAGCGGGGAAACGTCGGCGAAATCCCGCCCGGTGGCGACCTTCACGTAGTGGCCGTCGGCGGGACGGTTGTTGGTGGGATCGAGGCCGCACCAGCCATGTCCCAGAATATAAACCTCGACCCACGCATGGCTGGCCTGCGCACCTTTCAACTGATCCAGCGGGCCGTTGTAGAGGTAGCCGCTGACATACCGGGCGGGCATCTTCAAGGCGCGACAGAGGCCGAGCATGACGTGTGCGAAGTCCTGGCAGACCCCGGCCTTGGTCTTAAGTACATCGCGGACGTGGGTGTGCGCATGGGTGACCGCGGCTTGGTACCGGAATTCGCGATGCACGTAGCGCATGATGGCCTGCCCGGCCTGCCAGGCGTCGGTCTGGCCATCGGTGGCATCGAGCGCCATCCGCCATAGGTCGGAGTTGATCTCGACGTAGGTGCTGGATTGGAGGAAATCGTAACAGCGATCCAGGCGGGCGCACTCGGCCAGCCGGTCCAACGGGGCGGGCGTCAGGCCCGGGGAGAGTGCCGGCTGGTCGTCGGTGGTGACTACGGAGTTGGCTTCCACGGTCAGTTCGAGGTGGGCCTGGTTGACCTCGAAGAGGTGGACGTAGTTGAGGTGAAAATCGATGTAGTGCGACAGGCGCGACGTGGGCAGCACCTTCAGGACGAAGCTGTGGCAGACCTGCCGGCCGGTGCTGACCGGCTGGAGGCGGGCTTCGTTGAAGCTTTCATGGACATTCGCCCCGTATTTGAAACGGGTGCGATGCAGGACGTGGAGTTTCATGCAGACGGCGCAAATCCGAGCGGGGACGCAGGCTCAGCGCAAGCCGGCGCTGGCACCGGTGGTCTGCTGTTGCTGCTGCTCCTCCTGCTGGCGGAGCTCGTTGTCGTCAGGGGTTTGGAAAGGCTGGAAAATGTAGGCCTGGAAGAGGGAGTCGCCGATCGCGTTCAGTTTGCCCTGCAATACGTCGATGTAATTGTGCAAGCCGAGCGCAAAGATGTCGTCGGCGGTGCTGAACTGCAGTTCGGCCAGCAGACGGCCGGCGAGTTTTTCGGCATCGTTACTGAAACGGCCCTCATGGACGCCGGAGATGCGGCGCAGGGCCGTGTTGAGGTGCCGCACGGAAAAGCGCACCGAGCGGGGGAAGTCGTCGGAGAGCAGGAGGAATTCGGCGACGTGGGCCGGCTGCACCTCGGCGCCGTGAAGCGCCTTGTAGGCATCCCAGGCGCTGCAGGAACGCAACACTGCGGACCAGCCGAGAGCGTCGGCCTGGCTCGCTGGCCCCGGGGTGCCCTGCGCGGGGAGGGAGGCGTGGCGCACGTCGAGGATGCGCGAGGTTTTGTCGGCGCGTTCGAGGTAGCGGCCGCATTGGATGAAGAACCAGCCTTCGTTGCGGACGACGGTGGCGTCGGTCAGGCCCTGCATGAGCAATGAGCTGCTCTTGATGGTCTGGAAAAAATCAAAGGGACTTTCCCGCCATTCCTTCTTGGCGCGCGGCGAGTTCACGAAAAGGTAGATGCGGTTGATTTCCTCCCAGAGTTCGGCGGTGATCTGGTCGCGCACCATGCGGGCGTTTTCGCGGCACTGGCAGATGGAGGAGTAGATGGAGTTGGCGTTGCCCGGGTTGAACACCATGAAGTCGGTCACGCTCTGCCCGGTAGTGCGGGGGTAGAGCTTCCGGAAGAGCTCCTCGTCACCCGAGCTCTGGACGACGGGCATCCAGTGGGCGTTCAAGGTGGCATCGTCGAGGTTGCGGAAATCGAGGAGCATCTGGAGGTTCACGTCCACCAGGCGCGCGATGCTTTCGGCGCGCTCGATGTAACGGCTCATCCAGTAGAGGCTGTTGGCGACACGGCTTAGCATGGGAGGAAGAGAAATTTCCGATTTATGATTTCCGATTGATGATTGGGGTGGCGATGGGAACACGGAGCGGCGAGGCGCCCAGCCCGGGCGGGAGCCGTCTGCTTGGTTCGGTCAATCGTAGTTCGTAAATCATAAATCGTAAATTCACTCAGTGGTTTCCGTACAGCACCCAGGTTTCCTTGCTGCCGCCGCCCTGCGAGGAATTCACCACGAGCGAACCTTTGCGAAGGGCGACCCGCGTGAGGCCGCCGGGGATGATGGAGGTTTTTTCGCCGTAGAGAATGAAAGGGCGGAGGTCGATATGGCGGCCGGCAAAACCCTCGCCGTCGCCGCAGTAGGTCGGATGGCGTGAGAGCGAGATCATCGGTTGACCGATGTAGTTGCGCGGATCGGCCTCGATGCGCTTCCGGAATTCGTCGCGTTCCGCCACCGTGGCCTGCGGGCCCATCAGCATCCCGTAACCGCCGGCTTCGTTGGCCGCCTTGACCACGAGCTTGTCGAGATTCTCGACCATGTATTTCTTGTCGGCTTCTTCGCTGGCGAGGTAGGTCTGAACGTTCGGCAGGATCGGGTCCTGGTCGAGGTAGTATTTGATGATGCGGGGGACAAAGTAATACATGACCTTGTCATCCGCCACGCCCGTGCCGATGGAGTTGGCCAGCGAGACGTTGCCGGCGCGGTAGGCGTTGACGAGTCCCGGCACGCCGAGGGCGGAGTCCCTGCGAAAGACGGTCGGGTCCAGGAAGTCGTCGTCGATGCGCCGGTAGATGACATGCACAGGCTGCAGCCCCTTGGTGGTGCGCATGAAGACGTGCTGGTCGCGCACGAGGAGGTCGCGTCCCTCGACAATCTCGATGCCCATCTGGCGGGCGAGGTAGGTGTGCTCAAAATAGGCGGAGTTATAGGCGCCGGGCGTCAGCAGGACGACCGTCGGCTCGGCCACGCCGGCGGGGGCGGTGTGCTGG
>DATCRM010000291.1:0-13679 GCA_036568985.1 Lacunisphaera sp.
AGATTATTGAGACACTTTGGGGGGACATTGCGGCAGACGAAGCCTCGTTTGAGAGTCCAGCGTGGCACGCAGAGGAGTTGCGGAAAACTGAGGCAGACTTGGCGGCGGGCAGAATCGAGATTTTAGATTGGGAGGACGCCAAGAAGGAGCTGCGCAAGCGCTTCGAATGAATGTTCGGGTTCTTCGGCCGGCCTTGGAGGATTTAGCGGCCGGTCGCCAGTTCTACGATCGTCAGCGAGAGGGTATCGGTGGGTATTTTCTCGACAGCTTATTTAGCGAGATCGACTCGCTGGTACTGTACGCGGGAATTCATCGGCTGCAATTTGGCTATCACCGTCTCCTTGCGACGCGATTTCCGTATGCGGTCTACTATCGGAGCTGGTGAGGCGGTAGTTCACCGTGTGCTCGATTGTCGCCGGAATCCGAATTGGATTCGAAGAGCGCTCGAAGAAAAGGACTGACCAGTAGGAATGAGAAGGCATAGAGACTCACCCGTGAGGATGAGGTCCAAGCTCTTCGCCTTATTGAACACAAAAAACATCACGATCGGAATCTTGTGAACCGCCATCATGTGGTGTGCGACCTCAATGCGGGCGGCGAGATTGTTGCTCCGAAAGGCGTCCGGGGGCGGGTGGCCCGGCTTCGATCGGCGTCTGAAAACCGCGACGAACCCAAATAAGTCATCAAGCCGGCGCGGTTGGGTCCGATAGTCTTTTACACCCCGTTCTGTCGTGCGTCCGGCCGGGCAAGTTTTGCCGGGGTGGGGCCGGGGGCTGATTGAGCCCTCGTCGTGACGAAACTGATAAATTTTTAAGTAACTGGCATCAATGCCTTAAGAACGGGTGTGACCGGCTTTGGCATCGGCGTTGCTCAAGCATGGGCAACATGAACATCGGGCTATACCAGAGTGCCGCTTCGCTCGCCGCCCTTGAGCGCTGGCAGGACAATGTTTCCCAAAACATTACGTCCGCGCAGACCACTGGCTATCGTAAGCGCACGATCCAGTTCAGCACCGAGACCGCCGGCGAAATCCGGCCCGATCTGCATAGCAAGGCCGGCATCGATGCCGGTATTCCCGCGATTTTCCCCAAGACCTCGGGCGGCATCAATTTCATCTCCGGTGAGACGATGCCCACCCGCCGGGAGCTCGACATCGCCATCCAAGGCGACGGTTTTTTCGAAGTTCAGACCTCCGATGGCGGCAAAGCCTACACGCGTAACGGCGAGTTCCGTTTGCGCCCCGACCGCACGCTGGTGACGTCGGGCAACCTCGAGGTTCTCAACACCAATGGCGACCCTTTCGTGCTTCTTCCCGGCGGCGGACCGGTGGTCGTCAATCAGGACGGCACCCTTTTCCAAGGCACCACGGCTCTCGGCAAACTTTCCATCCAGCGTTTTGCCAACACGGCGGCGTTGATCCCTTCTTCGGGCGGTCTGTTCGTCGCGACTCCGGGTGCCGGCAAGAGCGAAGTCGAGGAGCCCGACCTGATGCAGGGCTATCTCGAACAGAGCAACGTCCAGCCCCTGCGCGAAATGGTGGACCTCGTCCTCATCTCCCGCGCCTACGAGGCCAACCAGAAGATGATCACCACAATCGATCAACAGATGCAGAAAGCCCTCGAGGCCCTCGGCTGAGGCGGCGAAGCCGCCGACCAAAGACCAAGGACAAAGGACCAATGACCACGAGCCACCAGACCAACCACTGTCAGACCGACGACCCTGTGTCGGCCCGGTCCCTTGGTCTCTGGTCCCTCGTCCTTTGGTCCCTTTCCGCTACTTCCCCATATAGACAACCGCAATCACGACTGCATGGCCGCGCCCGGTATGGGGCCGGGCCGGCCCCAGTCGCGATGCGGATGCTTTTCCTCAACCCCGCCTGCGCATGAACCTCTCGCTCTACTCCGCCGCCACCGGCATGGAGGCCCAGCAGCTCAACCTCAACACGATCGCCAACAACCTGGCGAACGTGAACACCCCCGGCTTCAAGCGCAGCAAGATCGAGTTTCAGGATCTCCTCTATCAGAAGCCCCGCGCTTCCGGCGCCGACTCCGGCGGCGGCAACATCGTCCCCACCGGCATCGAAGTCGGTAACGGCGCCCGCGTCGCGGCCACTTCCAAGGTTTTCACCCAAGGTCAGCTCACCAACTCCGGCGAAAAACTCGACGTGGCTCTCCAAGGCGACGGTTTCTTCGAGATCCAGCGCCCCGACGGCACGCTCGCCTATACCCGCGACGGCTCTTTCAAGCTCAACGCCCAGGGTCAGGTCGTGACCATCGACGGTCTTCCGGTGTTGAGCGGCTTCCAGCCGATTCCGGCCGGCGCCACGAATGTGGCGATCTCGGAAGACGGCAACGTCACCGTTCAGACGGCGAGCGGCAGTCAGACCTTCCGCCTTACGCTCACGCGTTTCTCCAATCCCGCGGGTCTCCGTTCGCTCGGCGCCAACATGTATGAGGAAACCGCCGCTTCCGGCACGCCCGAGGCCGGCAACCCCGGCGAACAGGGTTTCGCCCGCACCATCCAGGGCTACGTCGAGGCTTCCAACGTCAACATCGTCGAGGAAATGGTGAACCTCATCGTCGCCCAGCGCGCCTACGAAGTGAACTCCAAGTCCATCCAAGCCTCGGACGAAATGCTCCAGAACGTCGCCAATCTCAAACGCTGATTTCCATGCGCCGCCTGCTCCCACTTTGTCTCGCCCTCCTTGCCGCGGTTTCCCTGGCCGCCGAAGAAGGCAATCCCGTCGGCCCGCTCACGCAGGACGCTTTTGTCGCTGCCGTCAGCCGCGAAATCACTTCCCACTTCAATCTCGAGGGCGACCTCCAGATCGAATTGCTGCGGGCCTGGAACCCGCCCCAAGTCGTCGCCCGCACCTGGCAGGTGGTTGTCACCGAGTACCCTTCAGTGGCCAGCTCCGCCATGCTACTCCGTTGCCGCGTTCTCGCCGACGGCCAAAGCGCCGCCGAGTCCACGCTCACGCTTCGGGCCTCGCTCTGGCGCGACGCCTGGATTGCCCGCCAGCCCCTGGTCAACGGCGCTACTTTCGATCCCGAATTGCTGGAAACCCGCCGCGTGGATCTCTTCCGCGACCGCGATGCGCTGCCCGCGGCTGTGGGCGACCAGACCTTTGTTTTCACCCGTGCCGTCAATGCCGGCCGGGTTGTTTCCTGGCGTGACATCGCCCGCCGCCCGCTGGTCAAGAAGGGCTCGATGGTCGAGGTCTGTGCCGCCGAAGGCACTCTCTCGATCACCATGAAGGCCCTGGCGCTCCAGAGCGGCGCGCACGGTGAGGCCGTTACTCTCCGCAACCTCGAATCCCGCAAGGATTTCACCGCCTTTGTCGTTGATGAAAACCGTGTCCAAGTCCGCTTCTAAGGCCTCCGCTGTCGCCTTCCTCCTGTCCGTCGCCGTCGGCGCGTCGGCCGCTTCGCTGTGGCCGTCCGGCAGCGACCGGGGCATGTTTGCCGACCGCCGCGCCTCGCGCGCCGGGGACATTCTCACCGTGGTCGTGGCCGAGGTGGCCAACGCCAGCAGCGCGCAGACCAAACTGTCCAGTCGTGATTCCAGCCTCGAGGACGCCATCGGCCAGTTCATCTTCAGCGCCGCCACTTCGGGACGTCTCACTTCCAAGGGCGAGCACCCCGCCACCAGCGCCAGCGGCAAATCCAGCTATCAGGGCGGCGGCCAGGTCAATAATTCCCAGAGCCTCACTGCGCGCGCCGCGGTGCTCGTCACCGACGTGTTGCCCAACGGCAACCTCGTCATCGAGGGCGCCCGCATGGTGACCTTTTCCGGCGAAACCCAGTATGTCGTCCTCCACGGTCTGGTCCGTCCCGAGGATGTCTCTTCCGGCAACACCGTGCTCTCGAGCAACGTTGCCGACGCGCGCGTCGAGTTCCTCAGCGAGGGCAACCTCACCGACGCGCAGAAGCGCGGCTGGCTCTCGAAACTCTACGAAAAGCTCCGCCCGTTCTAAACCTTACCCTCTGTCATGACACGGATGTTGCCCCGACTGCTCACCACCTGCCTCGCGCTCCTCACGGCCAGCGCGCTGCAGGCTTCGCGCGTCAAGGACCTGACCCTCGTCGAGGGTGGTCGCGACAACCAACTGGTTGGCTACGGCATCGTCGTCGGTCTCGCGGGCGATGGTGATAGCAACGCGGCTTCCACGCTTCACGCGGTCTCCAATATCCTCCAGCGCCACGGTCTCACGGTGCAATCCACCGACATCAAGGCCAAGAACGTCGCCGCGGTCATGATCACGGCTGACATCGGCGCTTTCCTCAAACCAGGCTCCCGCATCGACGTGACCGTTGCCGCGATGGGCGACGCCAAGAGTCTCCAAGGCGGCGTGCTGCTCCAGACGCCGATGATCGGCGCCGATGGCCGCGTCTATGCCGTGGCGCAGGGTCCGGTTGCGATCGGCGGCTTCCTGGGCGGCGCTGGTGGTGCCGGTGGCGCCACCGTTCAGAAAAACCATCCAACCGTGGGCAGCATCAGCAACGGCGCCATCGTCGAGCGCGAGATCGCGGCCGAGTTCGTGCGCGACAACAGCCTCCGTCTGCTGCTGCACAATCCCGATTTTACCTCCGCCTCCCGCATGGCCGATGCCATCAACAACCGCTATCCCGCCTCCGCCCAGGCGGTCGATGCGGCCACTGTCCGCGTCAACCTGCCGGAAGACTACCGCGGCCGTGACGTCGCGTTTCTCGCCGACCTCGGCACGGTCGAGGTCCAGCCGGATACGCTGGCGCGCATCGTGATCAACGAGCGGACCGGCACGATCGTCGCCACTTCCACGGTGCGTCTCTCGCAGGTTGCCATCGCCCACGGCTCGCTGACAATCACCGTCACTTCCAACGTCGGCGTCAGCCAGCCGAACGCCTTCAACAATTCCGGCCAGACCACCGCCGTGCCCAGCACGCAGACGGCCGTGAGCGAAGGCAAGGGCGGCTTCACGATCCTCAACGATCCTCCGAGCATCGAGCGTCTGGCCGCCGCCCTCAACTCTCTCGGCGTGTCGACGCGCGACATGATGGCGATTTTCCAATCCCTCAAACGCTCCGGCGCCCTGCAAGCCGAGCTGATCATCAACTGAGCCATGGCCGTCTCCGCCATCAGTCACGCCACTTCCGCCGCCGCGACCCTCGCCGCCGCCGGCAAGCCGCAGAGCTTGCGCAATCTGCCCCAAGCGGAGCAGGTCAAGGCCGCCGCCGGCCAGTTCGAAGCCATCATTCTCCGCCAGCTCTTGCAGGACAGCGTCGGCAAGATCGCCGGCGAGGGCGCTTCGGGCAACGTTTACGGTTTCATGCTGACCGATGTCATCGCCAACAAGCTCAGCGAGGGCGGCGGACTCGGTCTTTCCGGCATGCTTGAAAAACAACTTACGCCGCGCGCGCCCAAGACGCCGACCCCCCTTCCATGAACAAACCCTGGACCATTATCGCGGAATCCCTCCGCACCGAGATCGCCGGCTTCGGCGGACTCCTGAACCTTTTCGAGCAGCAGCAGCAAAGCCTCTTCGCCCGTGACACGGACGGGGTGCTTCGCCTGAGCGGCGAGATCGAGGCCCACACCCGCCTCATGCAGGAACACCGGCAAAATCGCGAGCAGATCGTCGCCGAGTTCGCCCTGTCCAACGGCCAGCCCGCGCGGGCCACGTTGCGCTCGTTGTTGCCTTTCATCGTTGCCGAGGCCCGTCCCCTGATCGAGGCGCTTATCGCCGAGGTCAATGTCCTCATTCACCGTGTGCGCCGGCTCACGCGGCAGAACCACACGCTCCTGGCCCGCACCGTCGAGTCTCATCAGGAGCTGATGCGCACGCTCCGTCCCGACGCCTTCCAGCACACCTACTCGGCCGCCGGCCGCAAGACCCTCAAGTCCAACGCCCGGACCACCGGTGCCCTTCAGGCTGCGGGCTGACAAAGACCTCAAATAATTTCCTCCCATGTCCGGCCTGTTCTCCACTCTCAATTCCACCTCCATGGCGCTCGGTGCGCACAGCCGGGCCATTGAGACCAGCGGCAAGAACCTGGCCAACGTCAACAATCCCAACTACGCCCGCCAACGGGTGGTCTATGGCGATCGCGGTACGGTGCAAACCGCCGAGGGCGTTGAAAGTTTCGGTCTGGAGGTGCTCTCGATCAGCCAGCTTCGCGACGTGCTTCTCGACCGCCAGCTCATGCGCGAAATTGGCATGGGGGGCTCCCTCGACGCCGAGCAGCAGGCCCTCGCACGCGCTCAGGCCGGCTTGGGCCAGGCCGTAAACGCCAGCGGCACCGCGACCGGCGGTCTGGCCGCCTCGCTCGACAATTTCTTCAACGCTTTCCAGAGCCTGGCGTCCCGTCCCACGGACATGGGCACGCGCGAAACGCTGCTGCAGCAGGCGCGCATCCTCACCGACACCATGCGCGAGACCGATACGCGTCTGGCCCAAGTGCAGACCGATCTCGGCACCGAGGTGACGGCTGACGTCTCCGAGGTGAATCGGCTCATCGATACGATCGCCGACCTGAACGATCAGATCAGCCGCTTTGAGGTCAACCGCCCGGGCGTGGCCATTGATCTTCGCGACCAGCGGCAGGCCCGTTTGGAGGAACTCTCCGCCATCCTGCCCGTTTCGGTGACCGATCTCAGCGACGGCCAGGTCCGCCTGAGCGTCAAGGACGCGGGCAACACGGACATCGTTCTCCTCGACGGGCAGACCGTGAATGGTTCGGTGGTCTTCACTGGCACCGGCCTGACGGGCGGTGCGTCCGCCACGGCCATCGCGCTCACGTCGGGTTCAATCCACGGCGCGCTTTCTGCCCGCGACGGAGCGGTACAGACTCTGCGGGATAATCTCGACCTCTTTGCCGAACAGCTGGTCACCTCCGTCAATGCGGCCTACAATCCAAGCAGCACCGCCGGCGCGGACTTCTTCGATCCGGCTGGCGTCACCGCCGGCACCATTGCATTGCGCACCGGACTGACTGGCGCCGGCCTCGTCACGGGCTCCAGCGGATCCGCCGGTGACAATTCGATCGCGATCGCGGTGGCGAATCTCGCGACCCAGTCCTTCTCCACCGGCTCCGGCGATTTGATCGACGGCACCCTCGGTCAGTTCTATTCCCGCTCGGTGAGCGACCTCGCTCAAGCCCTCTCCACGGCCACCGCTCGCGCTTCCGACCAGGACAAGATTCAGCAGCTGGTGCGCAACCAACGCGACACCGTGAGCGGCGTCTCGCTTGACGAAGAGATGGCCGATCTCGTCCGCTTTCAGCGCGCCTTCCAGGCTTCTTCCCGCGTCTTCTCCGTCGTGGACGAGCTCCTCGACACCATTGTCAACCGGATGGGTCACTGATCATCGCCATGCGCATCGCCACCAACACCATTCAGGACAACGTCGTCCGGCAGATCCAGCAGCTCGGCGTGCAAAGCTCCAAATTGCAGACCCAGGTCGCCACGGGTCAGCGCATTCTCCAAGCCGATGATGATCCGGCTGCCACGGCCCGCATCCTCAATCAGCAGAGCGAACTGCGCCGCGTGGACCAGTTCGAACAGAACGCCACCCGCGCGCTGGAAATCAGCCAGGCCACTTTCGCCGGCCTCAGTGATGTTAAGGATATTTCCGATCGCAGCGCCGAGCTCGCGACGCTTGGCCGTTCGCCGACGAGCCCCGACTCGCGGCTGGCCTACTCCGCCGAGGTCAACCAGCTCATCGAGCAACTCCTGCAGGTGGGAAACACCCGTCTCGGCAACGATTACATTTTCGCCGGCACCGCGGTGGATGCTCCGGCGTTCTCCGCCACCCGGGACGCGAACGGAAACATCACCGCCGTGACCTATGACGGCAATACGAGCCAGGCTTCCATTCCGCTTTCCGAAGTGGCCAGTGTTTCGCCTTCGTCGACGCCTGCGACCAACCAGTCCATTTGCGACCTGCTCAACCAGCTCGTCAGCCTGCGAGACGCCCTTTCCGCAAACGATAGCGACGCGATCGCCACGGCGCAGACCAATCTCATCAACGGTGAAGACTCGCTGGTTACCGCCATGGCCGCCACGGGCGCGGTGCAAACCCGCATCGAGGTCAACCGCTCGCAGCAGCAGAATCGCGGCGACAACCTGGTGGAACTTATCGGTTCCGAAACGTCCGTGGACCTGCCCGACGCCATTGTTCGGCTGAACCAGTCGCAGGTGGCCTATCAAGCCGCACTCCAGTCCGCCGCCAGCATCATGAAAATTTCCCTTCTCGATTACATTCACTGAGTCACCTCCGCACCTATACCCCAACTGCCATGAAAGTCCTGTCCGCTCCTCCTCATACCGCCGAGATTCCGCCGCCGCCCGTGGCCAACAGCTTCGAGCTGCCGCAGGGCCTGATCGGCTTCAAAGACTACACCCGCGCCGAGCTGCTCTACATGCCCGAGCATCTGCCGTTTCTCTGGCTCAAGCTGCATCGGGCCACCGACTCGGTCCACTTCATCGTGATTGAGCCGGGTGGTCTCATTCCCGGCTACACCCCCGAGGTTTTCGACGCCGACGCCGAGTCGCTCGATTTGCGCGATGCCACCGAGGCCATGCTGCTCAACATCGTCACCCTCCAGCACCAGAATCCGCTCGAGGCCACCGTCAATCTCGTCGGTCCCATCGTGATGAACCGTCGCACGCGCATTGCGCGCCAGCTCGTGATTTCCAACTACTCGCAATACAGCGCGCACTGGCCGCTGGTGGACACCACCACCAACAGCCGCGCCACCGCCTGAACCGGAGCCACTCCCATGCTCGTTCTATCCCGCAAGGTCAACGAAGCGATCGTCATCGGCGACGGCATCGAGATCCGCATCAACCGCATCGAAGGCGATGTGGTGAAGATCGGCATCATCGCCCCGCGTGACGTGCCGATCTTCCGCAAGGAGGTCCACAGCGCGATCGTGGCCAGCAATCAGGCCGCCGCCATGCCCACTTCCGGGCAGGCGCTGCCGCTTCTTCCCAAAATTTCCCGGGCCAAGGATTCCGGCCCGGTCTCACCCACCATGGATGGCGTCAAACCTGCCAGCCGCCGCAACGGCGCGGCGGCATAAACCACAGATCCCCACGCCACCATGAGCGTCATCAATACCAACATTCAGGCCATAGCGGCCGCCCGTAACCTCAATCAAAGCCAGGAAATGCTCGGCCGTTCGCTGTCGCGCCTTTCCTCCGGCTCCAAGATCGTTAATCCCTCCGACGACGCCGCCGGCCTCGCCGTGTCCGAAAAACTGGACGCGCAGGGCCGTCGCGTCAAAGCGGCCGTCACCAACGTCCAGAACGCCGTCTCCTATGTGCAGACGGCCGATGGCTTCATGTCCGGCATGACGAAGATCCTCTCGCGCATGAGCGAGCTTGCGATCCTCGCCAAAGACGTGACGAAGAACTCCACCGACATCGACCTCTACTCGCAGGAGTTCACCGCCCTGCAGGACCAGCTCCGCGCCACCATCGGCGGCACGAGCGCTGATATCGGCGGCACGGCCGACATCGCGGCCCCGCTCGGCGCCTTCAACGGCATCGCGCTCTTCGGCTCCACCACGACCGGCCTCACTGTTACCATCGGTCAGGCGGTCGGCCAGGAGATGACCATTGGCGATTCCAATCTCCGCACGGGCGACATGCTCGCCATCATCGACCAGGACAGCTCCGGCGCTTACTCGCTCGCCCTGGACGACCCGGGTGCGATCGCGGCGATCACCGACGCGATTCAGCACGTCGCCACCGAGCGCGCTTCGCTGGGTGCGTCGCAATCGCGCCTCGAGCTGGCCGCCACGACCCTCCAGGTCGAGTTCGAGAACCTCAGCTCCGCCATCTCGCGCATCCGCGATGTGGATGTGGCCGAGGAGTCCACGCAGTTCGCCAAGTTCAACATTCTCGTGCAGTCCGGCACGGCGATGTTGGCGCAGGCCAATCAGACTCCCAAGACCGTGCTCTCGCTGCTCCAGCAGTAAGCCGTTCTATTTCCCGCCGGCCGCTTCCGTGAAGGAGGCGGCCGTTTTTTTTTATGTCTGCGCGGTACTAGCATTCGCGGGAAATGCACAACCCTCATCCGTCATCCCGAGCCGTGCGAAGGATCCAAGCGCGAGGCGTGTGTCCGTCCTTCCCCTTGGATCCTTCGCACGGCTCAGGAAGGCGGTAGGGAAGTTTTTGGGTGATCGTATCCAAGCAGGCTGCGGCTTGGGACTTGGTCTAGGACGCCGGCGTCCGCGGTCTGGAGACCGGCGATCGATTTCCTCACACTCGCGTCTTGCTGTCCTCCACGCTGCGGTGGACGGCCAGGGAAAGCTCCTCGTTGGTGAACGGTTTGGAAATGAGCGAGACGAAGCCCATTTGCTGCAGCATTTCGGGGGCGATGCGCGAGTAGTAGCCCGACATGATGATCACCGGGAGAGTGGGGGCGATGCTGCGGATTTCGGCGGCCAGTTCCATGCCGTTCATGCCGGGCATGGTTTGGTCGGTGAGCAGCACGGAAAATTCGGCGATGCGGCCGCGGATTTCCTCCAGGCAGGTGGTCGCCCGGTCGAACGCCACGACGCGATAGCCGGCGCGCTCGAGGGAGATTTGGGCGAAGCTGCGCACCAGATCCTCGTCGTCGACAATCGCGACCAACTCGCCTCCGCCACGCGGCGTGGCCGGCTGATCGTTGCTGACGGCGGCTTCCTGCACCTCGGCCACGGGCAGGAAGAAAGTGAAGGTGGTGCCCTGACCCTCCTGGCTTTCCACCGTGATGTTACCTTGGTGGGCCTGGATGATGCCATGCACCATGGAAAGGCCAAGGCCGGTACCCTGGCCGACCTCCTTCGTGGTGAAGAACGGATCGAAGATGCGCTTGCTGGTGGTCTCGTCCATGCCGCAACCATTGTCGCTGAAGTCCACCCGGACGTAGCGGCCGGGGGCGAGTTGGTTGAAGCCTGTGCTTTCGGCAATGTTCTCCGTGGAAAGCGTGATCCGCATGAGGCCGCCGGTCTGGTGCATCGCATGGGCGGCATTGGTGCCGAGATTGAGCATGACCTGGTGGATCTGGCTGGCGTCGGCCAGAACGGGGGGACACTCCTCCGCGACGTTGAGCTCGATTCGGATCGTGGCCGGCACGGTTGCGCGAAGGAAACGACGGGCATCCTCGGCGACGGCCTTCAGGTCCACGGGTAGTTTCTTCGAGCCCGATTGGCGGCTGAAAGTCAGAATCTGATCGACGAGCTCCCGGGCGCGCAGGCTGGCCTCGCGGGAAGCCTCAAGATACGGGCGCGATTCGTGGCCCTCGGGCAAACCGTCAAAGGCCAGATCCTGATAACCGAGGATGCCGGTCAACAGGTTGTTGAAATCGTGCGCGATGCCGCCGGCGAGCGTTCCCAGCGTCTCCATTTTCTGCGCTTGGAAGAGCTGACTCTCGAGCTGGCGGCGCATTTCCTCGGCGTCGCGCCGGGCGGTGATGTCCTGAAAACCGCCGAAGAGGCGGATCACCTGGCCCTGATGGGATTCGGCCTGACCGAGAATGCGGATCCACAGTTGATGACCGCGGGCGGTGGTGAAGGGCAGCTCCAGATCGAAGGGCGTGCCGTCCAGCCGGGCGCGTTTGAAGGCCTCCTCGAGCACGACCCGGGATTCGGGGGGATAAAAGCCTTGGATGGAGTTCACGGTCGGAGTGAAGCCGAGCTCAACCTCGTGGATACGGTAGACCTCGGGAGCCCAGGTAATGCGGCCGCTCAGTGTGTCTTCCTCCCATGCTCCGATCTGCGCCAGACGGTTGAGCTGGAGGGAGAGCTGTTCGTTGTGGCGGAGTTTTTCCTCGAGAGTCTTGCGGGTGGTGATGTCGGTCTGGGTTCCGACCATGCGGAGAGGTTTACCCTGGCTGTCGCGGGCGACGACCTTGCCGCGATCGAGCATCCAGATCCACTGGCCGCCCTTATGCCGCATGCGCAGCTCGCATTGGTAGTACGATGACCGGCCATCAAGGTGTTGCTGCAGGGCCTGGCTGGCCTGCACCATGTCCTCGGAATGGACGCGCGAGCTCCACTCCAAGCCCGAGACCGAGAGATCCGTCGATTCGAGGCCGAGCATCTCGGCGTAGCGTTGGTCGCGATAAACCTGGTTGTTGGTGATGTCCCAATCCCAGACGGCGTCGTTGTTGCTGCCGACCACCAGGCGCCAGCGTTCCTCCGAGATGCGCAGCTGTTCGCGCAGTTCGCGGGCGGCGGTGACATCCCGATTGAGGCCGACGAGGCGCATCGGGTTGCCGTCGCTGTCGCGGATCAGATAACTCCGCATCTGCATGTAGCGGACGACCCCGTCGGATCGGATGATGCGATACTCGGGTTCGAACTGTTCGCGCCGACCGACCATGACCTCGTTGAGGTGGTGCTGCACGTCGGCCCAGTCGTCGTGATGCACGCGTTGCCGCCAGCCCTCGATGCCGCCCGAAACGTCACTGCGTTGAAGCCCGTGGAGTTTGAGAAGGTGGTCGTCCCAATAAAGCCGGTCAGCCTTGAAGTCGTATTCCCACACGCCGTAGCCCGCGGCGGAAACCACGAACTGAAGTCGCTCACTCAGGCTGTTCAACTCGACCTCGCGTTGCTTTTCCATGGTCTGGTCGCGGACCAGACCGACGATGCGGATAAGTCGGCCGTCAGAAGCGAACTGCGGCTGGCCTTGAGCGCGAAGATGGCGGATCGCCCCGTCGGGGCGCATGATCCGGTATTCGAAAATCAGCGTTTCGTCGGGCTGAAGCGCGCTCCAGTCGAGTTTACGGATGCGGGGCAGATCGTCGGGATGGATGCGGCTCAACCAATCGTCCTGCTTGCCGGTGAAAGCGGCGGGTACCAGGCCGTAAATTTCGAGCATGGCGGCGTCCCAGATTTGTTCGCCGGTGAGCACGTTCCAGTCCCACACGCCGTAGTTGGAGCTGCGGAGGGCGAGGCGGTGGCGATCATTGAGCAGTTTCAGCTCCTTGGTCCGGTTGGCGACCTCCTGTTGGAGCGAAGCGGCCTGATGCTGGACGCGTTGCAGGAGCCGGTCGCGTTCCTGTTCCATGTGGGCTTTTTCAGCGTCGAATTGTTCCAGGCGGTGCAGCGAGAAGACCAGCACGGCGATGAGCACGAAGGTGAAGGCAACCGTAATAACGGCCACGCGTTCCAAGCTGTCCACCGAAGCGCTGCCATCGGTGCGGAGTTGCATCAGGTAAAGAGCCGGCGGCAGCACGCCGGCCAGGATGAGCAACCTGCGTCCGACGAGTCCCGTGGCGTTGTCCGCTTTTAAGGAACGCACCAATCCTGAATCGAGATGCGCGGTGCTGAATGCCAGACCGAGCAACAGGGTTGCGAGAGTGCCGAAACCCGAGATGCCCGGAGCCAGATCTGAGGTCACGCTGAGGCGTGTGATCGTGCCAAACAAGCCGAGGGTCAGCAGGATTGCGCCGAACAGGGCGGAGGGGCTGAGCCACACCCGTTTGGACTGTTCCAATTGCAGAAGAGCCAGGCCAGCTAGTGCGAGGACTGCGTTGTTTGTCACGCCGGCGTGATAAGGAGACGCGGCAGCCCGTGCGCCGGCCAGCACGGACGACGAGGCGAATTGCCACGCAGCGCCCACGCCAAGGTATTCACAGAAAAAACCAATCAAGCCGCCCAGCAGAACCATGCCACCCAAGACGGTGCCGATGCGGTGCAAGCCAGGAC
>DATCRM010000292.1:0-3483 GCA_036568985.1 Lacunisphaera sp.
CCCGGCTTCGAAGGCGGCCAGATGCCCCTTTACCGCAAGCTCCCGCACCGGGGTTTCAACAATTACGAGTTCCGCACCAGCTATGCTGTGGTCAACGTCGGCGATCTCGCTGGTCTCGATGCCAAGATCACCGAGGTGAACGCCGAGGTGCTCGCCACGGCCGGTCTCATCCGTCCGGGCGTCAAGCTCCTCAAGGTCCTCGGTGACGGCGAAATCGGCCGCGCCCTCAAGGTCACCGCCCAGAAGTTCACCGGTTCTGCCAAGGCCAAGCTCGAGAAGGCCGGCGGTTCGGCGACCGTCGCCTAAGTTAAGCAGGGCAGGGCGGGCCAGCGCGCCCGCTATGCCTAACCCCTTTAGCCTCCTCCCTAATGTTTTCCGCCTTCACGAACTCCATGAAGATTCCCGAGCTCCGCTCGCGGATCCTCTACACCCTGAGTTTGCTTTTCGTGGCCCGCGTCGGTGCGCATATCCCGCTGCCCGGCGTCGATCCGAAGCCCTTGCAGGCGTTTTTCGCCGATCAGGCGACCGGTGGCGGCAGTGCGCTCGTCGGTCTCTATAATATGTTCACCGGCGGCGCGCTCGTGAAGGGTGCTGTCTGCGCGCTGGGCATCATGCCCTATATCAGCGCTTCGATCATCTTCCAGCTTCTCACCGCGGTGGTGCCGGCCCTGAGCCGTTTGCAGCAGGAAGGCGATGTCGGCCGGCAGAAGCTCACCCAATACACCCGTTACGCGACTGTTCTTATCTGTTTGATCCAGGGCGTGCTCTTGATCCTCGCCCTTGAGAACCCGGCCCGTCTGTTCCCCGGCTATGACCTGAACACCTACGGCCAGATCGTCGTCGTGAGCAAGTTCTGGTTCATGGTGCAGTCCACCATGATCATGACCGCCGGCACCATGCTGCTCATGTGGCTCGGCGAACAGATCACGCAGCGCGGCATCGGCAACGGTGTTTCCCTGCTGATCACAGTCGGCATTCTGGCGGACATCCCCGGGGCGGCCGTCGCCACCTACCAGCTCTTCTTCGCCCCGATCGGCGTGGCCAAGCTTGGCGCCATCGAGGGTGTCATGATGCTCGTGCTTTTCGTAGCGGTGACCATGGGTATCATCGCGGTCACCCAAGGTCAGCGGAAGATTCCGGTGCAATATGCCAAGCGTGTGGTTGGCCAGAAGGTCTACGGCGGTCAGAGCTCCTTCCTGCCGCTGAAGGTGAACTACTCCGGCGTCATGCCCGTCATCTTCGCCAGCGCGATTTTGCTTTTCCCGCAACAGATCATGTCCCAAGCCGGGGCGGCCTTTAACATCAAGTTCCTGGTCGAGTTCGCCAGCGACCTGTTGCGCGGTCATCCGATCTACTACATCGGCATGACCCTGCTCATCCTTTTCTTCAGCTATTTCTGGGTCTCGGTTATGTTCAAGCCGATCCAGATCGCCGACGATTTGAAGAAATACGGCGGCTACATCCCGGGCGTCCGTCCCGGTGAGCCGACGGCCGGATTTCTCGATTTCATCATGACCCGCCTCACGTTGGCCGGTGCGATCTTCCTCACGATCATCGCCATCATTCCCGACGTGCTGCTCTTCGAACTGAAGGTCCCGCCCCGCATCGCCTATTTCTTCGGCGGTACCGGCATGTTGATCACCGTGGGCGTCATTCTCGACACGATGCGGCAGATCGAAACCTTCCTCCTTCAGCGTCACTACGATGGTTTCCTGAAGAAAGGCCGCATCCGGGGCCGCAGCACTTCCGCCAACGTTGCTTTGGGCGAAGCCGCGAGCGACAAGTCGGTCATGCAACTCACTGCCATCATGGTGGTTATTCTTTTGGTCGGCCTGATCGCTTGGGCCGTTCGCCATTGGGCTCTTTAATACTTTACTTCGGTGAAAGGGGCTGAACACTCCAGCGCCTTTTCCGCTTTCGCCACCGCGAAAGCGAAAATCATTCTCCTCGGTCATTCGGGCCCGCCTCCCGCGGGTTTGATCAACCAAGGTCGTTCTTTGAATCTTGAGCACGTCTCTCCTGCGTTACTTGTGCAACAGGAGATTTCGCGACGCACGTCTCTCGGCCAGCAGGCCGAACAGGCGCTCACGCGCGGCTCTGCCGTGCCTGACCGGGTCCATCTCGCGCTTTTGCGCAAATGGTTCTGGGCGCGCAAACCCGATGCGGGATTCCTTCTCGAAGGCTTCCCGGCTACGCTGCTCCAAGCGTTGGTGTTCGACGAGTGGCTCGAAGCCAGAGGTGAAACTCTGACCGCCATTCTGGTCCCCGCGAACCTGTCATCCGAAGCCTTGGCGAAGGATGACGTCGTCACCCACTACCGCACCCAAGGGCTGGCTCCCGCCGCCTTTAACGCCGCCGCCTGATGATCCCGATCAAAAATCCGGAAGCCATCAAGCGGATGCGCGAATCCTGTGCCATCGCCGCCACCGTTCTGGCGCGGCTGAAGGAACAGGTTCGACCCGGTATCACTACAAAAGACTTGGACGAAATCGGTCGCGATCTCATTGCCTCACTCGGCGCTCGCAGCGCCTGTCACGGCTACCAATTGCATTCGCGACGTTATCCCGCCTACACCTGCCTCTCGGTGAATGAAGAGGTGGTGCACGGCATCGGCTCCCTGAAGCGCATCTTGCGCGACGGCGACATCATCTCCCTCGATGTCGTGGTGGAATACAACGGCTACATCGGCGACAACGCCACGACGGTTCCGGTGGGCGTCATCGCTCCCCGCACCGCCGACCTGTTGAAAACCACGGAGGAAGCCCTCTACGTCGGCATCAAGCAGGCGCAGGTCGGCAACCGCATCGGCGACATTTCCCACGCGGTCCAGACCTACGTCGAGGCTCGCGGCTTCGGCGTCGTTCGCGAAATGGTCGGCCATGGCGTCGGCCGCGAAATGCATGAGGAACCGCAGATCCCGAACTTCGGCCGCCGCAACTCCGGCGAGAAGATCAAGCCGGGCATGACCCTCGCCATCGAGCCCATGGTCAATCTCGGCGGCTACCAGGTCCGGACGCTCAGTGACGGGTGGACGGTCGTCGCCTCCGACGGCCAGCCTTCCGCCCACTTCGAACACACCGTGCTCACGACAGATTCCGGTCCTGAGATCCTCACGATCCCGAAGGCCTCTTAAGTTTTTTCTCCACTCTCAACAACCAACTCTCAACCACATCACCCATGCCTCGTCTCCTCGGCGTCGAACTCCCCGCCAAAAAGAAAATCGGATACTCCCTCCGGTACATCTACGGTATTGGTCCCACGCGGGCCGACTACATCATCGAGACCGCCGGTCTTGATGCCAACATGCGCGCCTCGGATCTGACCGAGGAGCAGCTCAACAAGATTCTCCACATCATCACCGACAACAAGTGGGTGGTGGAGGGCGATCTCCGCCGTGAAATCGCCGGCAACTTGAAGCGCCTCCAGGCCATCAATTGCTACCGCGGCATCCGTCACCGCCGCAGCCTGCCCGTTCGCGGTCAG
>DATCRM010000293.1:0-3152 GCA_036568985.1 Lacunisphaera sp.
GGTCGCGCTTGGCATTGTCGATGAGCGTGGGCGGGCCTTCCTCGAAACTTCCCTCGATGTCGTACGCAAGCCACACCTTCCAGCCCGCCTTGCGCATCAGGGCCGCCTCGACGAAATCGTGGCTGAGGATGCGTCCGCCGAACGGTTCCGCGCCGGGCAGGTCGGGCAGTGCGGCATGCTGCATAAACGGGGCGACGCGGATCACTGCGTTGTGCCCCCAGAAGTTGCTCTCGCCCTGGTGCCAGTAGTTGAGACCGGCCAGAAACAGCGGGCTATACAGGCGGCTGGCGAACTGCTGGAGGCGTGAGAAAGGCGTCACGCCATTCACGATGCGGGGAGCCGTCTGAAGGATTCCGACCGTGGGATTGCGCTCCATCATGGCCACGAGGCTCACGATCGATTCGCCGGTCATGATGCTGTCGGCATCCAGCACGACCATGTAACGGTAATTGCTGCCCCAGCGGCGGAGGAAGTCGGCGACATTGCCGCTCTTCTTGTTGATGGCCACGCGACGCTTCCGGTAGAAAATGCGTCCAAATCCGTTCAGTTGCTTGCAGAGCTCGGCCCACGCGACCTCCTCCTGAATCCAGCGGTTCGGATCGTTGGAGTCGCTGAGAATGAAGAAATCAAATTCGTCCAGCCGGCCCGTCTGTTCCAGCGAACGGTAGATCACGCGCAGCCCCTCGAAGATCCGGCTGGGATCCTCGTTGAAGACCGGCATCACGATCGCGGTGCTGCCGAGTGGAAGGGTGTCGATGGACTCACCCTCGATGGAACACGAAATGCGCGTCGTGTCGCCGCGGTTGATGACGTAGAGACCCAGCAACGCCGTGCAAAAACCGGTGGAAATGTGTGCAAACAGGACCGTGAAGAGAATCAGCACCGGCAGATCGGCGTAATTCGTCGGACCTCGCCAGAGCAAGTCGGCCATGAACCACGACGCCAGCGCCGTGAGAAAAAACACCAGGGTGAAGAATGTCGCGCGCCGCCGGCTCACGCGCGTCTTGTCCACCTGCTCGACGGTGAAGGGAGTGGGCATGGTGCGTCAGATCGAGCGCTTGGAGATAATCGGGCACCACACACACACACCGCCCTGGCGGGCACCCCTCTTGCTAGAGGGGATCCAATCCCATGCAACGGAAAGTTCCCCTCTATCAAGAGGGGTGGCGCAAAGCGCCGGGGTGTGTTGGTTCGCTGCGCTCATGGTCATCGTGTGGCGTAAAACACCAGGGCCAGCGCCGACATAAACAACGCCCAAAGGAGAGTGACGCGAAGGATCGGCCATTTTTCGATCTGCTCAAAGGTCTGGCCCGCCACCTCGGTGAGCGCACCGAGCTCGATGGGCCGCGGCACCATGCTCGTCACCGTCATGTCAGGCCCGGCTTGGATCGAGCGGCGCTGCATTTCCTGCGCAAACTCCGGCGGCACGCGCCGCTCGTCGAGGAAGGCATATGGCCAGCGTTCCACGCCATCCGTCAGCAGCAAGGCCACCCGCCCTTCCACGGCGATACGCTCGTGCGGCAGATTCTTGTCCCCCAGGAGTTCGCCGAACCACTCATCCATCATCTGGTCGGCCTCCTCCGCCGCGAGCGTGGTCGGATCAAGCGAGGGATTTTTTTCATGACGAGCCGCGGCCCGTGCGATCACTTTCTCCAGAATGGTGATTTGCTGGAGCCGGTTGTGCACGCGGTGGGCGCGCAGGTAGTCTTCAACGCGAATGAAAGCCGTGTTCCACTGGTCCGGGGTGCCAGTGCGCGGCCGAAAGGCGTTCAGGGTGTCCACAGGTAACTCCAGGTTTCGGTCAGGGTTTTCTTATCGCGCCGAAGGAAACAACGGAGCTCGACCGGCCGGCCCGACCCATCCGCCGCCAGTTCAAAGACCGCGCGCCATGTGCCGGTCGGGACGATTCGGTTCACCGACCCCACCGCGATCAACCGGGCTCCGTCTCCCACGGACACCACGGCCTCGATAGCGGTTTCGACGTCGGTTTCGGGGAGTCCGGCGAAATCCAGCACGAAGCGGCGCCGCTCGGGATGATCCATCACCGCTCCCAGTCGGGTCGACGCCACATAACCTCCCGGCGGACGGCTGGAATCCGCGCCGAACCAGTGGAGGCGGTATTCATAATTCAGCGGCTCCCCGGGGGCGGGCAATCGCGCGGGCACCCAGAAGGCGACAATGTTGTCGTTCGTCTCGTCCGGCGAATGCAATTCCACCAGCCGCACCGAGCCCTCGCCCCAATCGCCCACCGGCTCGACCCAGGTGCTCGGGCGCGAGTGGTAGTTGGCCTCCACGTCGTCGTAGTGCGCGAATTCCCGGTCCCGCTGCAAGAGTCCGAAACCGCGCGGGGTGCGATCCGCGAACGCACTGGCGCGCACGCTCGGGGGATTGCTCAGGGGCCGCCAGAGCCATTCCCCGGCGCCGGTCTGCACCAGCAGCCCGTCGGAGTCATGCACCTCGGGGCGGAAATCATCGCGTGACCAGCCGGTGTTTTCGCCGTGCAGAAACATGCTGGTCAGCGGCGCGAGCCCGACCACCGCCGGGAGTTTCCTGAAATAGAGCGTGGTCTTGACCTGCATCACCGTCTCCTTGCCGGGAGGGATGACGAACCGGTAGGCCCCCGCCACGCTCGGGCTGTCGAGTAGCGCGTATACTGTGAACGCCGCCGCCCCGGCCGTCGGGCGCTCGATCCAAAATTCCGCGAATCGCGGAAATTCCTCCGCGTCGGGTCCCCCGCTGTTGAGGGCGAGGCCGCGCGCCGAAAGCCCGTAGTGCAGGCCTTGGGCCACACTGCGGAAATAACTCGCGCCGAGAAACACCACCAGCTCGTCCAGCACGTCCGGACGGTTCAAGGCGTAGTGAACCCGAAAGCCGGCAAAGCCCATGTCCGACGGCACCGGTCCGGCCAGTTTGTTCGGCCCGTAGTTGAACAACGCCGGATCGAATCCGATGAGCTTCTCCTGGCCATTGTTCACCTCGTGGATCTGCACCGGCTCCTTGAACAACCAGCCGGGGTGAAAGAATTGCAGCTGAAACGGGAGACGGTCGGCTTTCCACCAGGCGTGGCCGGGATCGAAACGAATGTTCTGGTGCTGGATATAATTGTAGGCGGCAAGCCAGTCCGGCACGTGTGACACGGGTGGGGCATAGGG
>DATCRM010000294.1:0-8670 GCA_036568985.1 Lacunisphaera sp.
CCTCGAGGAAGAGCAAGTCCACCTTGCCGGACGTGCCGCGCAGCGCGGCTTCCTGGAGCAGGATCGGAAACGCCCTGGCCTGTTCGAAATAAGTCGGCAGCAGCACATCGGCGAGCCCGCGGGTCTCGCGCAAGTCGTCGGCCAGGTAGGAGAGAAACTGTTCCCGGTTGTCGCGGAATGCGTGCTGGATCTGCGCGCCGTCGATGTAGGTGCGGCCCTCGCCCGACTCGGGCGTGATGCCGAAATACACCGCTGCGTCCTTCAAGCCGTAAGCGGTCATCTCGCGCGCCGTGATGTCGTAGAGTTGCACCAACAGGTACGTGTCGATGACGGTCCGGCCTGGGAGGTCGCAGCGAGGAAAGTCGATCCAGCGCTCGGCGACTTTCATCCGGCTGTTGCGGAATTCGGCATTGAGCCCGAAGCGACCCCACGCGCAGGGCACCTTGTGACGCTTCGACCGTTGCCGCAGGTAATCGAGATCGAACTTGAAGAGATTGTGCCCCTCGACGACGTCGGGGTCGAGTTCCCGCAACCGGTCGTTAAAAGCGAGCAGCAGGCGTTTTTCCCCGGCGTCCGTCTCCTCGTCCAGCGTCAGCAGTTCCCGGCGTTCCCCGCACTGCAGTCCGATGGCCAACACCCGGTCGCCGGGATTGCGCGCGTCGCTGAAGGCGCCGGCTTCAGTGGCGCCGGTCTCGATGTCCAGCTGGCACCGCCGCAACTGCGCGAACGGCAGCCCGTCATACAGTCGCGCCCGACGCTGCACGAGCCACTGGCTCTCGTAAGGTTTGAGCACGTCGCGTTGCGTGCCGTCGGGCGCCGCTTTCAGGTAGGCTTCGAAACGCTCCAACGTGTCCGCGTGGACCAGGAATTTGAACAAGCCCTCGCCTTGCAGCGGCTCAACCTCGATCCCCTCGGCGGGGGCTCCCTCGGACACCCAGGCGAAAGGCCTCAACGTTTCCTCACGTTGCTCCCGGCTGCCGTCCGGGTGCGCGACGCAAACCCACGCCCGGCCTCCATCGTCAATCCAGAGTCCGCAAAATGCCTCTCCGCTCACGTATTCCGGACCACATAGACCATGAACAGCGCGACCAAAATCAGGCCCAAAGCCGCGGTCGCCAGCGCGCCCCGCAGGTGCGGACGCCGATAGACAATACCCGCCAGGGCCGACAGGCCGAGCCAGCACACGAGCTTCACGATGACCCAGACGGGAAATTGGCCCGGGTGCAGTTTTGCCAACAGGCCAAATCCACTCACCAAGACCAACAGGCTGGCGATGCCCGTGATCATCATCGTCCGCTTCTTGTTCACCGGATCCGGATTGCCGAACGCCATGAACGTGTGCGCCGTCAGGACGAACAGGGAGAAAAGATGAAGCAGATAATAGTAGAGGGGATTCATGGAGTAAAAGATGACACCCCGCCTGTGCCGTGCGCCCAAAGGCTCATGTCCTTTTTAAGTTAAAGGTGGGCGCCGCCTGCCGTGCTTCAGCCTTCCGGTTTACGGCCTGGCATCCACATGACGATTGGTGGCTCCCAAATTATTACAAAGGCAAAGAGCGTGTATTAAGGCACCTCGAACACTGCAGGGTGTCGGGCGAAGACCGTACGCCCCGAACCCCGGTCGTCAAATGCGAATAGGGGAGAAATATTTATGATTTAAGATCTACGATTGACGATTTCAGGACCCAAAACCGCCGGCCCGACCCAATCATAAATCATCAGTCGTAAATCACAAATATCCCCCCCTACTCCGTCCCCGCCGGATTCAGGTGCTCCAGGATGATCTTCTGGATCTGATCGAGAAATGTATACGCTGCGAATTGCACGCGCACTCCCGTCGGAATCAAATCGGCGGGCGCATCCTCGTCCTCGATGATCTCGGCCGGCACCTCCCGCAACCAGCGGGCCAGAATGCGCAGACGCAGGGCGGCGCAGCCGCGCAGCAATGAATCGCAATTGTTCGAATCGATCGAAATCGCACCCTCGGCGAAAAATTCCGAATCGAACAGGCCGAGCAGCGCACGCACGTCGCTGTTCTGCGCCGCCATCAGGTCTTGGGTCCAGGTTTCGTTGAATTCGCCGTCGTCCTCCGGGAAGGTCGCGCGAATCGCCAGCGTGCCCCGCAAATCGTCAGCGGCCTCCTTGATGACATCGAGCAACGGGGCGACCGCGCTGATGTTGAGCCTGACTTCAACCTGCTTCATGGGGAAAGAGCTCCCACGGTTCGACTGTAGGAGCCTGCTTGCAGGCGACAAGGTACGCCCGCCAATAAACCCGGCTCGGAATCGCCTGCAAGCAGGCTCCTACAAATAGAGCAGGCGGACATGGCCATGATCGAATCAGCCTGCATCGTCGGGCTGGATCACCGCGGTGAGATGCCATTGCTGCAGAGCAAACATGTGGGCCTCGGCCTGCTCGCGCGTGCCGGTCCACACGATCGACCGGCCCCGCTCGTGAACCTCCAGCATGTGCTGGCGCGCCCGAACCTCGTCGAAACCCAAAACCCGGCGCAGCACCATCACGACATAGGACATGCGGTTGACCGGATCGTTGAGCACCACCACCCGCCAATAGTCCGCGAGGAGCGGCTGGACCGCCGTCACCGGCTTGGCTTTCTGATGGGTGGCGTGGATGTCGGTCATGCTTTACCGGCGGCTTCGCGGACGGCCGAGGTGACCGTGGTTTCCGCGTCGGCGATGGGGATCTTGCGCACTTCCTTCGAGGTACGCCACTTCATTTCGAAGATGCCTTCCTTAAGCCCCTTGCCGCCCACCGTGAGGCGCAACGGCAGGCCAATCAGGTCGGCGTCCTTGAATTTGACGCCCGGGCGCTCGGCGCGGTCGTCGATGAGCACATCAGCGCCGGCTGATTCGGCAGCAGTGGCGAGCTTTTTGCAAAGGTCGCTCGCAGCGGCGTCCTGCGGATCGAGATTGACCACCAACACCTGCCACGGCGCGACCTGCCACGGCCAGATGATGCCGTCAGCGTCATTGCTCTGCTCGATCACGGCCTGCAACGTGCGGCTGATGCCGATGCCGTAACAGCCCATGACCATCGGGTGAGATTGCTTCTGATCGTCGGTGTAGACCGCACCGAACTTCTCGGAGTATTTGGTGCCTAGCTTGAAAACGTGGCCGACTTCGATCGCGCGCGCGATCTTGAGCGGCTGACCGGATTTCGGGTCGGGCTCGCCCGCGCGCACGGTGCGAAAATCACCGAACTTCGTGATCTCGAGGTCTCGGACGACGTTCACATTGCTCAGGTGGAAACCGTCCTTGTTGGCGCCGGTCGTGCCGTTGCCGACGAGGCGGATGGCGTGATCGGCGAAGATGCCGGCCAGCGCACCGGGATTCTTGATCGTGCCGCGAACCGTGCCGAGACTGCCGGGCTTCGCGCCCATTACCGGCTCGATCTCTTCGGGCGTGGCCGGACGCCAGAGCTGGAAGCCCAGCGCGCCGAGCTTGGCCTCTTCGAGATCGTCGCAACCGCGGAGCACCACGAGGAAGGGTTTGCCGTCTCCCATGTAGACGAGGGTCTTGAACTGCTTGTCGGCCGGCACGCTGTAAGGCGCGGCCGCGAGCGCCGCGATCGTGACGATGCCCGGCGTGGCGAACTCTTCGAGCGCGCCCGCGGGCGGCGCGTCAGCGAGATCCTTCGGCACAATGCCGCTGGTGGCCTTTTCGCGATTGGCGCTGTAGCCGCTCTCCTCGCAATAGACGATGTCGTCGTCACCGACCGGAGCCGGGACCATGAACTCGTGGGAAAAGCTGCCGCCCATCACGCCGGTGTCGGCCTCGACCGCAATCGCCTTGAGACCACAGCGGGAAAAGAACGCCGTGTAAGCGCGCTTCATCTTGTTGTAGCTGGCAATGGCGCCCTCATCGTTCACGTCGAAACTGTAGGCGTCCTTCATCACGAACTCGCGCGCCCGCATGAGGCCGTAGCGCGGACGGATCTCGTTCCGGAACTTGGTGCCGATCTGGTAGAAATTCTTGGGCAGGTCGCGGTAGCTCGTGATCTCGGTCTTCACCAGCGGTGTGATGACCTCCTCGTGAGTCGGTCCGAGGACGAACTCCGGCTCCTTGCTGCGGCCTTTGCCGGCGCCGGCATGGTCCACGCGATACATGATCTCGCGGGCGGCGGCCCAGCGCGGGCCTTCCGTCCAGTTTTCCACCGGGTGAATGAACGGCATCGACAACTCGATCGCGCCTTCACGATCCATTTCCTCGCGGCAGATCTGGCTGATCTTCTGCATGACGCGCAAGCCCGCCGGCATGAAGGTATAGAGACCGCCGCCCAGTTTCCGGACGAGGCCGGCCCTGAGCAGGAGCTTGTGCGAGGCGATTTCCGCGTCGGCGGGACTTTCCTTGAGCGTGGGGATGTACGTCTGCGACCAATACTTCATGTGGCCCGCACGAGAACAAGTCAGCCGGGACGGCGCAATGGTATTTGCGCCCCGGGGAGATCCCTTTTCTTCCGGCCTCGCGGGAGCTCGGCCTCCGATGGAACAGGCTAGGCGGAGAGCCGAGCTCCCGCGAGGCTTTCTTCCGAAACTCGCTTGAGGTCCCGCCTCACCGCCGTGATAACACCCGCCCGCATGAGTTCAAACCGCCCGAGCCCCAAACCCTGGTCCATGAAGTGGATCATCGTGGCCATTGTGGTATTCATCGTGGGCTATACCGCGGTGAACTTCTATTTCCGGAAGCCAGGTCGGGCTTATCGTCCTTATCAGGACGCCCAGGATCGGGCCACGACCGCCCGCCTCCTCGCGGCCGGCTGGCACAAGCTTTCGATCGACAATCGCCGTCCGGTCGAAAAACCCTCGGCCGACGAAACCCCTGCCGCCATCACTCGCGGGGCCGTCAGCCTCGGCCTCGATCTCGCGCCCAATTTCGCGGAGAAACCGAAGCTCCTCGACTCCATCGACCGCGTCACTGCTCCTGCCAGCGTCACTCACGGCCGGGACTATAGCCTGTATTTCACGGCCAGTCTGGCCGACCAGAAGGCCCAGCTTGGCGAACTGATGCTGTTCCATCGCGGCAACGACCTCGTCATCATCCCGACCACCGAAAAGCTGCCCGGCAAGGAATTGATGAGCCGGTGGAACGACGCGAACTTCGCCGCCACCTTCTCCACCGCCACCCTTCCCCCCGGACGCTACACCGCCCGCGTGGTTGCACAGGGCCCGGCCGCGACGTGGTCGTTCACGGTGAAGTAAAGACTCCGCGGAGCGGAAAAATCACAAACGCCAAAAGTCCAAACGCCAAAGAAAACAATCCAATCAAACCGGAAATACAAAACATACCGCATCGTTTAAGATTCCTTCCCCGGAGTTTGGCATTGGGATTTTGGCTTTTCTGTCCGACTTGTTTGGCGTTTGGACGTTTGGTGTTTGGGATTTGCGGCACTCGTGCGGCTTGACGAGTGCGCCACGATGCCTGATTAACGCTCCCACCGATGAGCAACGGCTCTGATATCAAACCGACCGACCTGCGGGGCATTCTGAAATACGTGCCGCGCTTCCAGGGGCAGATCTTTGTGATCGCGCTCGACGGCAGCATCGTTGCCGACGACAACTTCGACAATCTCATCACCGACGTCGCTGTGCTGCGCTCGCTCGGCATCAAGGTGGTCATCGTCCACGGCATCGGCCAGCAGATCGTGGATCTCGCGAAAATCCGCAACATCGCCATCACCGACTCGGCCGGCACCGGCGTGACCGACGCCGCCACGCTCGACCTCGCGATCCGCGCCTCCTCGCGCGTCACACACCTCGTGATCGAAGGCCTCACCGCCAACGGCCTCAAGGCCGCGCTCACGAATTCCATCCGCGCCATGCCGCTCGGCATCCTCCGCGGCGTGGACCATCAGTTCACCGGCCGCGTCGACCGGGTCGACCGCGACTTCATCCAGCAGCTCATCACCTCCGGCGTCGTCCCCGTCGTGAACCCGATCGGTTTCGACCGCGACGGCAAGCCCTTGCGCGTCAACTCCGACCTGCTCGCCGCCGAGATCGCCGAGGCGCTGCAGGCGACCAAGATCGTTTATTTTTCGCCCTGCCTCGGCCTCGAGATCAACGGCAAGCTCCAGCACGACATCTCCGTCGACAAGCTGCGCAAGGTCCTCGAATCCAAACCGGAGTCGATCAACGAGGCGATGCGCAGCAAGGCCGCGCACGCCGTGAAGGCCATCGAGACCGGCACGCCGCGCATCCACTTGCTCGACGGCCGCGAACTCGACGGCTTGCTCGCCGAGGTGTTCTCCAACGAGGGCGTCGGCACGCTCATCTACGGCAACGAATACCAGCAGATCCGCAAAGCCACCAAGCGTGACGTTCGCGCCATCTACAACCTCACGCGTTCCGGCATGAAGCGCGAGGAGCTCCTGCCGCGCACCCAGCAGTCCATCGAGAAGAGCATCGACGATTTCTATGTGTTCGAGATCGACGAGAACCTCACCGCCTGCATCTCGCTCAAAATCTATCCGGACGATCCCAAGCTTGCGGAGATCGGCGCGCTTTACGTGATGCCGTTCTACCACAACCGCGGCATCGGTCTGAAGATGGTCGAGTTCGCCTGCCTGCAAGCCGCCGAGCGCGGCGCCAAGGCCGTGCTGGCCCTCTCGACCCAGGCCTACAGTTTCTTCACCTCCGTCTGCGGCTTCGACGACGCGGACAAGGACATCCTCCCGCCCTCCCGCCTCAAATCCTACGAGGAAAGCGGCCGGAACTCGAAGATCATGATCAAGCGGCTGTGAGGCCGCGAGGCGCGCGGAGTAGTTGGTATTTGGTAGTTAGTAATTAGGATACGCGTCTCGGCCGTATCTTGCAATCGACGCACCGATGTACGCCGCGTCGCCTATGCCTAACTACTAAATACAAACTACCAACTACTCGGCTTTCAGGCCTTCAGCTCCACAATCACTTGGATCTCGGCGGTCGAGCCCTTGGGCAAACCCGCAGCGGCAATGGCGGCGCGGGCATGTTTGCCGACGTCGCCGTAGAGCTTGCCGAAGAGTTCCGAGGCGCCGTTGATCACGGCGGGACTGTCGGTGAAGCCGCTGACGGCGTTCACGAAGCCGGTCACGAGCACGAACTGTTTCACGCTGTCGAGGCTGCCGGTGGCGGCCTTGATGTTGGCGAGCGTGTTGAGGGCGCAGACCTTGGCGGCCTCATAGCCGGTCTGCACGGTCTGCTCCTTGCCCACCTGCCCCACATGGGTCATCTGCCCGTCGAGCGAGCTGATGGTGCCGGCGAGATACAGCAGGTTGCCGGTGCGCACGTAGGGCACGTAGCTGCCGGCGACGGCGGGCGGATTGGGAAGTTTGAGGCCGAGTGCGGCGAGTTTGGCTTCGATGCTCATGGGAAAATGAATGGATGAAAGAGAGTCACCACGAAACACACCAAATACACGAAATTTAAGAGCAGCTTTAGTGTGTTTCGTGTATTTCGTGGTTTATCGGCTTGGTGGTTTGGGGATGTATTCAAATGTCGCGACGTCCTCGACCTTCACCGGCTTGTCGAGCACACCGACCTCTCTCAGCAGGTCGATCTGTTTCTGCAGCCGCGCCGCGGTGATCTGGCCGGCGAACTCACCCTTGGCCGGTTCGCCTGACACGAGCTTGTAGTCATTCATCGCCTTGATGCTGTATGCCATGAACTCTGGCGTCAGGTCGCTGCGCTTCTCCATCAGGATCTTGTTCGCCGGAGTCGGGTCGCCCGTCAGGTAGTCCACCCACCCGCGAACGCTGGCCCGGACGAACTTGCCCACGACATCCGGATGCTTCGCGAGAAATTCGCGACCGGTGAACATCACGCGATAAGGCTCGTAAGTATCGCTCGCGATCAATAGCGCCCCCACTTTCGTCCCGCGCTGCCGGGCGAAGAAGGGTTCGTTGGTCACGAAACACTGCTGCACAAGGGTCGGATCATTCATGAACCGGGCGAGATCGCCGACCAGCGGCATCTGGTTGAATTGAACGCCAAGCTTTTTTCTCAGCACGTCCAGCCAGGTGGAAACCGATCCGGCCATGAGTGTGCGCCCCTGCAAGTCCCGCAAGTCCCGCAGCGGATTTTCCTCGTGAAACATGATCCCCTGCGGATCGCGCTGCATCTCGGCGCCGACGATCACGATCGGCAGGCCGCGGGCGACCGCTACGATCACGTCGTCGCCATTGGTCATCCCGATCTGCGCCTGCCCCATCGCGACCCGCTGCTTCACCTGCGCGTTGGGACCGCCGGGCAGGATCTCCACGTCCAGCCCCTCCTCCTTGTAGTAGCCCTTGGCCAGCGCCTGGTAATAGCCCCCGTGCTCAGGCTGGGGAAACCAGTCGGTCTGGAACCTGATTTTGATGGATTCGTGGGCGGCAGCGACCGGCTTGGCCTGCTTGCCGCAACCACTCAGGCACAAAACAAGCGCCAGGCCACCAAGGATGGATCTGAGAAACGTGGATTTCATGACTTTCGAACAGAGGATTTAACCACTAATCCACACTAGTAAAGATCCCCGGAGCAAGCTCCGGGGCATTCCAGAAATGGAGGCAGGACTATCAGTCCTGCGAGGCGCAGGCCGCGCTCTTTCCCAAACGCGGGGCTGATAGCCCCGCCTCCAACCAAGTCGGAGCACCTGTCCGCCATAGGCCCGGCGACGGCGGAAGCTCCGAGGTATTCGAC
>DATCRM010000295.1:0-5919 GCA_036568985.1 Lacunisphaera sp.
GCCCTCCGCCAGGCTCAACTTCAATCCTCGTCGTCTGCCGGTAGCGACAACCACGATGCGGCACGAGGGGCTCGGGCAACACCTCCAACCAACCATCCGTCGCCACCTTGAAATGCTGCCGGCACACCGCCGAGCCGTTGCGCATCTTGAATACCCGGCTGGCACTGGGCGTGGTCACCAGCAGCGCCGCCCCTTTTTCGACGGAAATATCCGATTCTAGCGAGTCTCCCTCGAGAATGCCGGCCGTCGGATTCACCACCTGGACCAGCAGCGCGCCGGCGTCGGCATCCCAATAGGGTTTGCTCAGGTGATACGGCGCGCGGAACGATTGGCCGGCCAACGCCGTGCGACCGTCTACGCGCGCGGTCGCCACGAGGCGAAGATGTCCGGAGAAGGAGCTCATTCGCGAACAGCTCCCAGACGCTTCCACCCCGTCATCCTGAGCCGGGCGAAGGATCCAAGGAAAAGACCGACGCACGCCTCAGACTTGAATCCTTCGCGCGGCTCAGGATGACGGAATGAATTCATCTTTTGCGTTCTTTGTGCTTTTTGTGGCCATTCCGGCTCAGGTCCGGGCCTTCTTACCAAACAACACCTCGCGCTCAATCCACGCGATGACCGCGGCCAGATTGTGCTCGCGCTTCAAGTCGCAAAACAAAAACGGTCGCGCCCCTCGCTGCACCTTGGCGTCGCGCTCCATTACGCCGAGGTCGGCGCCGACCAGCGGCGCGAGATCGATTTTGTTGATGATGAGCAGATCGCTGAACCGGATCGCCGGCCCACCCTTGCGTGGGATCTTGTCTCCCTCGGCCACGTCGATCACGTAGATGAACGCGTCCACCAGTTCAGGCGAGAAAGTCGCGGTCAGGTTGTCGCCACCGCTCTCCACCAGCAGCAACTGCAAATCGGAAAACTTCGCCTCCAACGCCCGGCAGGCCTGCTCGTTCATCGTGGTGTCGTCGCGAATGGCGGTGTGTGGACATCCGCCCGTCTCCACGCCAGCAATGCGCTCCGCCGGCAGCGCACTGTGCTTGATGAGGAACTGCGCGTCCTCGGAACAGTAAATGTCGTTGGTCACAACGGCCATCGACCAGCGCGCACGCATCTGCTGGCAGAGTTTGAGACAGAGCATCGTCTTGCCGGAACCAACCGGGCCACCGATGCCAATTCTTGGGGGGCGTTTCATGGAAGGAAAATGCAGTTCACTACAAAGACACGAAGGCACAAAGCCGGCAGCTGTGTGGCCTGTCTGAACTTTGTGTCTCCGTGCCTCTGTGGTTCATCAACTCAGGAAATAAACATCCGCGAGTCCGCTCGCTCGTGGCGCGCCGCGGCGATGTCGAGCCACGGGTTGAACCAGCCAATCTCTTCGCGCGGCACTTGCTGGGCCGTCGCAATGATCGCCGGGGCCCCGGCCAGGGTCTCGGTCAGCAGCGACTGGCTGGCGTTCTGACCAAGCCGCAGGAGTTTCATCGCCGCCGAAAGCAGCGAGGCCACGGTCGCATAATACACGCCGCCCAGCACCGCCGGCAGCGGCGCACCGAGCACGCGGCCTTCCAGCGCCGAGGCCACCGACGACGAGAACGGCCAGCCTTCTTTCGCGGCGCGTTTCACGAATTCCACCGCCAGCGGGTGCTGGCGCAATGTGGCCATCAGCTCGGTACGTTGCCGCCCTATATTATCAGACGCCATTCGTGCCTCGCGGGCAGTTTTCAACGCCGAGGAAAGCACACAGAGCTCACCCACCGTCACCCAGTCCGCTTCACCCAAGGCACGCCAGGCGTGCGCCGCCAGCGGCAGCTCCACCTGACGCAATGCGGGCAGCGTCGAGAGTTCGAAAAAGGATTTTAGCGACGCGCGATCATGCACCACGCCTTCCTGCACCAATCCTTCCAAGCCGAAGGAATGCGCGTAGCTTCCCGTCGGATAGAAGGAATCACCCGCCTGCAGCAGGCCTGCGATCCAAGCGGCGGATGTATCGGATGGAGCGGCTTGACCCCAAGACGCTTCGGGGGCGCCCAGCACGCTCGGGTCAGCGCGCTCCACCTTAGTGCTTGTGGCTCGGTCCGAGTTCATGGTTGGACAGATTGCCACGGGCGAAACGGCCGGGACGGAAAATGGCTGTGGTGGATTTGAACGGCACCTTCAGGCGTTCGAGCAGCTGCCGCACCGCCGGTTCGTCGGGCGCCAGCAGCCGGGTCGGCTCGGCTTGGAGTTCCAGATGCAGGTTGCCCACCGCCCAGCCGATGCCGGCGGCAGCCGACGGTGCCACATCGAGCGGAATTTCAACGACCGCCTCGGCCTGTTGCCGGATGACATAGCGGGCGGTCGCTGTCTGCCAAAAGACTTCCCCATGCTTCAGCGGCTTTTCCAGCTCGAAACCAAACTCCACGCCGTCGGCCGCCGTGCCCCGCCAGATGCGCTTGGCCAGCGTGATCCGCTCCACTGGCAGACCAATCTCCCCCAAGGAGGCGTCGGACTCGGCAAGCGGGGCGTGGATCAGCTGCAGCATGGATGAACTGCGATGAAAGCTCCCCGCATGCCAGTCACGCAAGCCCGACCTGTCTGAAGTGGGATCGTTTGGTGGAACCTGACCTCCGGGCAGGTTTTCTGAGCCGACATCAATCAGCCCGACCGGAGGTCCGGCTCCACCCTCGATCAAATTGACCCCCTTGGATCAGCCAACCGGCTTGACGATCACCAACGCATCCCCCGCCTGCACCGGTCGGCCCTCGGCGCAGAGCACCTCGGTGACCGCACAGGTTTCGGTCGGGTGAACGGAAATCTCCATCTTCATGGATTCGAGCACCACGAGCGCCTGGTCGCGGGTCACGCGTTGGCCGGGCTGCACGTTAATCTTCCAGACGTTCCCCGGCACGGAGGCCGTGACCGCTTTGTGCCCGGCGGGCAACGCGGCATGGGCCACGCCTGCCGAGGAAGCCTCCGATTCGGCGGAGAAATTCAGCTGGCCCGACTCCTCCCAACGCTTGCGCTCGGCCTCGAAGGAAGCCTGCTGACGCGTCTTGAAGGCCGTGATGGAGGCTTCGTTGTCCGCGAGAAATTTCTGGTAGTCGCGCAACCGGAAGGTCTGGTGCTCGACCTTCAGCTTGTAACGCCCAAGCGGAAAATCCGCGCGAAACTGCTGCAGCTCCGCCGCGCTGACCTCATGGAAGCGGATTTGATCGAAGAACCGCAGCAACCAGGGCTGGCCGTCGGTGAAATCGGCCGTCTGCCGCCAGCGGTTCCACATCTGCACGGTGCGACCGACGAACTGGTAGCCGCCCGGCCCCTCCATGCCATAAACGCAGAGGTACGCGCCGCCAATGCCGACGGCATTCTCCGGGGTCCAGGTGCGGGCGGGATTGTATTTGGTCGTGACCAGCCGGTGCCGCGGGTCTGCCGGCGTCGCGACCGGTGCGCCGAGATAAACGTCGCCCAGTCCGAGTACGAGATAACTGGCGTCGAAGACGATTCGCTTCACGTCGTCCACGGAATCGAGGCCGTTGATGCGGCGGATAAACTCGATGTTGCTCGGACACCATGGCGCGTCCTTCCGGACGGTCTGCATGTATTTGCGGATGGCGAGCAGCGTCGACTCGTCCTCCCACGAAAGCGGCAGATGCACGATGCGCGTGGGCACTTCCATGTCGGCCACGGCCGGCAAATGCGCCTCGGCGTAAACGAGCGTCTCCATCAACCGCTCGAGCGGCAGCACGCGGCTGTCGTAGTGGATCTGAAGCGAGCGAATGCCCGGCGTCAGGTCGAGCAGACCGGGCGTGTGGTTGTCCTGCAGCCACTGCATCAAGGCGTGCACCCGGAAACGCAGTGTGAGGTCGAGCACGAGCGGACCGTATTCGACCAGCAGGTATTTGTCCCCCGAACGGCGGTAACAGACGGCGGGGAGTTCGTTGCGTGACGGTATGCTGTGAACGATGGCGGGCTCGAGGGGAGTAGTTGGCAGTTTGTAGTTGGTAATTAGGGACGGAGCCTCCGCGGGCGTTTGGTTCCTCCTAACTACTCCGTCCTTTCGCCGGACCGGCCTCAGCAACTCAATCTCCGCTTCGTAAGCCGCCTCCAATTCACGCGCCTGTGCCGCCGTCACCGGCCGGAACCGCACCTTGTCGCCGGGACGGAGTTGCCCGGTTTTCCACAGATCCGCTGCGATGATCGTCGCCGGACACACGAAACCACCGAGGCTTGGGCCGTCGGGCCCGAGAATGATCGGCATGTCTCCGGTGAAATCGATGGTGCCAACGGCGTAGGCGTTGTCGTGGATGTTCGAAGGGTGCAGACCGGCCTCGCCGCCGTCGGTGCGTGCCCAACGGGGCTTCGGCCCGATGAGCCGGACGCCCGTGCGCGCCGAGTTGAAATGCACCTCGTAGGTCGACGCGAACAGATCGGCGATGTCCTCGGGTTGAAAGAAGTCCGGTGCACCATGCGGTCCGTAGAGGACGGCGAGTTCCCATTCGCGTGAATACTCGGGGATCAATGCGGGTGGCAGGCGCCGGAGCGGAGCAGTCGGTCGTTGGTAGTTGGTCGTTAGGACCGCAGCACGTGAAAGCGTCTGCTTTTTCCCAACTCCTAAATACGAATTACTACCTACTTCTTCCCTCACCCGCAGGATGTCGCCTGTACGCAACGCCCGGCCGGCATGGCCGCCGAACAGGCCCAGCGTGAACGTACCCTTGCTCCCGAGGTAGTCCGGCACATCGAGTCCATGGCGCACGGCCAGATAGGCGCGCATGCCCGCACCCTGCACCTGACCGCAACGCAAGGTCTGCCCACGCTTCACGCGGAGCGCCCGCCAGCGTTCCACCGGCGCATCGTCCAAGGTGGCCACGGTGTCCGCACCCGTGAGCGCAATGACGGCGTCCGTGTTGAATTTCAACACCGGGCCGGAAAGTGTGATCTCCAGTCCGGCCGCGGAGGCCGGGTTGCCCGCCAGGCGGTTGGCGAGACGAAAACCGAGAGGATCCATCGGTCCGGAAGGCGGAACACCGACGTCCCAGTGACCGAGCCGGCCGGGATAATCCTGCACCGTAGTCTGCGTCCCGCCTTCGAGCACTTCGATCGTGGGGGCAGCATAAGGCAGCTTTTCCAAATAACGGGTCGTGACCTTGCCCGCGCGAAAGCCCTTCGACGCGACGATCTGACGGAGGTAAAGCAGGTTGGTTTCCAGTCCCGCCACGCGCGTGTCAGCCAGCGCCTGCCCGAGACGCGCCAACGCCTCATCGCGCGTATCGCCGCGCACGATGAGCTTCGCGATCATCGGGTCGTAGAATGGACTGACTTCGCTGCCGCGCTCGACCCAGGTTTCGATCCGGATGTCGCGGGGGAATACCAACTCGGTCAGGGTGCCGGTGGCGGGTTGGAAATTCTTGCCCGGATCCTCCGAGTACAGCCGCACCTGAATGGAAGCTCCAGCGGCTCTGCGTGGGAAGCCGGACAAGTCCAATTCACCGGCCGCCTGCCTAACCATCCACTCGACGAGGTCGATTCCTGTAACCTCCTCGGTGACGCCATGCTCCACCTGCAGGCGCGTATTGACCTCGAGGAAATAGAACTGCCGCGAGGCATCATCATAGACGAATTCGACCGTACCGGCGTTCTCGTAGCCCGCGGCCCGGCCGAGGCGTTCGGCGCAATCAAGCAGTTCGGTGCGCACCTTCGTCGGCAGGTTCGGCGCGGGGGTTTCCTCGATGATCTTCTGGTTGCGCCGCTGAATGGAACACTCGCGTTCGCCCAGCGCGACCACGTTGCCTCGACCGTCGCCGAAAACCTGCACCTCGATGTGGCGCGCGCGCTCGACGTATTTTTCGAGATAAAGGCCGCTCTCCTTGAAGTTGCTCCGGCTGAGCCGGTCTACCTTCGCGAAGGCGGGTTCCAATTCGACCGCGCTCCAGCAGAGCTGCATGCCGA
>DATCRM010000296.1:0-5097 GCA_036568985.1 Lacunisphaera sp.
GAGACCAAGGACTAGGGACCGAGGACCAAGGACCACGAAACTATAGCGGCGGTCTGTGACCGCCGGGTTGGGGGACGGCGCTCATGGAGCGCCGCTACAGGTAGGGCGGCGAGTCCCTTCGCCGCCGCGGCGGTGGGCATCCGGCTTTGCCACCATGTGGGGACAGGCGCCCCGAGCGTTATTCGTGTCGAGCACGACACCGTGAAGCTCTCGACCGGGCTGGGCGGCAGCAGCAGTGGTGACACTGCTGACAGCCGTCTCACGACAGCTGTTACGAGGACAGACGCTGAGTGGCTCGGAGATTTCCGCGAATGTCTTGGCGGCGCCGACGGAGCGGAAAAGGCAAACTGTAGGAGGGCTTTATGCCCCGATCTGAATGTCGCCCTGCTTGCGTGGGTCCGATGTCGCGGCGTAAAGCGCTCTCCTACAGTTTGCCGAGTGGGACAGGCGCCCCAGACGTCATTTCATTTTGGGAAACGGAATTCGGCTGCTGTGGTTGCCGGTGATCGCGATCGTCCGAGGGCCGAGGGTAGGGCGCGACCGCTGAGCGCGCCGTTAAGATTTCCGCCGGCGAGCAGAGCGGACGGCCCAGTGGTCCGTCCCTACCTGTCTTCGTCACGCGCAAGCTTGTGCCGCGATGAAGTTATATTCGGCCGTGAACGCTCTATCCGCCTTCGTTCGCTTCGCGAACTACGGCGCGGTTGTTTTCGCCCGAATGGGCGAAAACAAAAAGGCGCCCCGGTGAAGGGGCGCCTTGAGAATGGATCGGACCGGCGGGCTTAGAACAGCAGCTTGGCGCCGACTTGGATGCGCCAGCGGGACTGTTGGTTGTCGATCGTGATGTTGGCGGGATCCGCAGCGAAGAGCGGCTTGATCTGGCCGGTCGCGTTGTTGTAGCTCGTGCCGGTCGTCAGCGTGCGGGTGCGGAACACGTCGTTCTGCTGGTTGGGGAAGAGCAGGGCCTCGGTGTAGCCGAAGGTGCTCTTGCTGATGAACGACCCGAAGTTGATGAAGTCGAAGAAGAGCTGCGCCTTGATCGAGCCATGAAGCGGGATGTCCTGCTTGAAGTTCAAGTCGAGGCGGTTGACCCAGGGTTCGTAGAAGGTGTTCTTCGGAACGTAGGGCTGGCCCGCGTACTTGGACAGGCCGCTCTTATCGAGATAGGCGAAGAAGGCGGTCTGTTGGGCGCTGGTCATGCCGGAGAAATCGAAGCGAGCGTCGGTCGGGCCGGTCGGGACAACCACGGCGTCGTTGAAGCTCACGCCGTCGCCGTTGAGGTCGCCGCTGAAGACCCAGCTATACGGGCTGCCGGAGCGGCCTTCATAGTAGAGCGAGACGGTGGTCTTGAACTTCTTGATGAACTCGAACTGCCGGGTGAGGCTCAGCTGGACACGGTCCTTGATCTCGAAGTCCGCCGTGCCCACCTCGATCGTGTTCTGGTTGAAGATGACGTTGCGGTTGAACTGTCCGCCGGCGGTCGTCTGGCCGTTAGCCTGAGCCTCGGTGGCGCGGCCGCGGGTATAGGCGAGGTTGAAGGCCCAGTTGTTCTTCAGGGGCCGGTCCCATTGCAAGCTGAAGTACGCCGATTTGCCGACGTTGGCGTTGCTCACGCGATACATGTTGGTGTAACCGGTGTAGCGGGCATTGGCTTGGGTGCTGGGTGCGCCGGAGAAACGGGCGCGGCCGTCGAGAGCCAAACCGCCAGCGAGCGGCTTCAGATTTTCGTTGGTGGTGCGGAGACCGGCGGATACATCGCTGTAAACGAATTCGGCGGTGAACGTCGAATCGAGGAAGGGCAGTTTGCGGTCGATCGCCAGGTTGCCGCGCCAGACGGCCGGCAGATCGAGACCATCGTCATTGAAGTCCACTTCGCGACGCAGGTTCGGGTTGTCCGTGCCGGTGCCGATCGGATTGGCAGGATCAAAGCTTTGCAGGTAAGTCGCGAAACTCGAGGACAAGGGGTTGGCCGTGTCGTTGGAAGCGCGGGAGAAGGTGCCGACGCCGGTATTGCCGAAGGAATTCGAGAAGAAAACCCACGGGGAACGGCCGAGGAAGTGACCGATGCCGCCCCGGAGCTGGGTCTTGCGCTCGGAATCAGGCGAGTAATTGAATCCGATGCGGGGCGAGATCGTTTTGACACCGTCAAGCGAGCCGTCGTTGCGGAAGCCGGTCGCGGTCAGGAACGCTTGGTTCAGGGCCGGCTTGATGCCGGCATCGGCGATATCCAGACGAACGCCAAAGGTGAAGTTCAGGCGGTCATTCACGTTCCACTTGGCCTGGCCGAAGGCGGAATTGGTGCCGAACTCGGAGATGTCGGCCATCGGACGGACGGATGGATCGACGTAGTTGCGGGAGATGACGCCGTTGGTGTCATTCAGGAAGTCGTTCAGATTCCGGAAAGCGACCAAGCCGTAGGAACCGGCGCGGAAGAGGTTGAGGAAGTCGGACCACTCACGCTCGAGGCCGCCGGTGAAGACGAAGTTTTGCCAGAAGTAATCGCCCTTCGCGGTAAACTGGCGGTTGACGACATTGATGACGTTGCCGTGGCGGAATTGCTCCGTGCCGGCGATGTAGGCACCGGCAGCGGCGCCACCGGTGGAGGGGTCGGTGCCGGTCAGGCCGGCGATCAGGACCAGCGGAGCCGTCGAGTAGGTGGGGGTCAACTGGTCATCCGTGGTGCGGGAAAACTTGATCTCCGTCTTGAAATCGGGGGTCCACTGACTGAACAGCTGGGCGGCGTAGGATTCACCAACGCGGGTTTGATCATAGAAGTGACCGGTCGGGGTGGCGCTGTTGCCGCCGGAGGACACACCGTTGATGGTGAGGGTGCCGCCGAGGTTGCCGAATTGCGGCACGCGACCGTCGGTCTTGGAGTAGCGGACGCTCAGGCGGTGGTCGGAATTGATCTGCCAGTCGACCTTGGCCAGAATCTTTTTGTCGGTCTGGGTGTTCGAAGTCGCCTGCGTGACGGGGTCGCCCCACGGGATGGTGGAGGAGTATTGTTTCAGGCGGGCGAGAATCTGGGATTCCACGCCGGTGGCGGGAGTGAAGCGCAGCTGGCGGCCGTTGCTGATGCTCTCGTAGTTCTCATAGTTGAGGAAGAAGAAGAGCTTGTTGCGGATGATGGGGCCGCCAAAGGTGCCACCCCAGGTGGTGCGTTGGAGCTTGGGCACGACTTTCGTGCCGGTGAGAGTCAGTTCGTTGGCGTTCGGGCCCTGCAACTGGAGGCCGGCGAGATGGTCACCGCGGAAGTAATAGTAGGCGGAACCGTGGAATTCGTTGGTGCCGCTCTTGGTGACGGCGTTGATGGTCGCGCCGGTGAAGCCGGAGAGGCTGACGTCGTAGGGGGAAATCTGGACGGACAGCTGTTCGAGTGTGTCGACGGAGAGCGGGTTGAAGAACGCTGCGATGCCGGTGCCGTTCAGGCCGAACACGTCGTTGGCGCGGGAGCCGTCGATCATGATCGAGTTGAAACGGTTGTTTTGACCGACGGCGGTGATATGGGCTTCTTCGCGGTCGTTGGCGCTCGAGAGCGAGCGGAGGGTCACCATCGGGGTCGCGCTAATGAGGTCGGCGAAGGAGCGCTCGGCCGAGGGTTTGGCTGCGAGCCGTGCGCTGTCGAGGGTCATGCCGGCGCCGGTGAGCGAGGCATCGAGGTCGTTGCGTTCACCGCCTACGACCAGCTTCTCGAGCTGGAGCACCTCGGACTTGAGGGTCAGGTTGACGGCGACATCGTTGCCGAGTTCGGCGGTGATGCCCGAGACCCCGGCCTCGCCCGCATCGGACTTGGCGGAAACCGTGTAAGGTCCGCCGACCGGAAGGCCGCGGAAGTTGAACCGGCCCGCCTCGTTGGTCACCGCGTTGAAGGTGGCGTTGGTCGGCGTGTGTACGGCGGTGACGGTGATGCCCGAAACTGCTTTTCCATCCGCACTGGTGACCGTGCCGGTCAACCCGGAGGAAACCAGCTGGGCCAGAGCATTGGGAGAGAGCAGGACGGCGAGGGCCGTCGTGGCAGAGATCAATAACGATTTAAGGAACGATTTTTGCATGGTGCAATGCAGTTGGTGTTTATCAGGCAGGTGACCCGATGTTTGAACGGGCGCAGCGAACGCCTCGGCTGTGTCATAGTCAAGCCATCAACCCCGGGCTTCGGCGGCGCGGGAACCGATGTTGCATGGCCGTAACGTGATCATGTCGATTGGATCGCAAGGAGCGGCAACAATGCTCATTTCGTGCCGAACACGGGCATAAAATAACAGTTTTCATCGCGCCCGTTAGCGGTTCGAGTCGGGCGGTGAGCACACCGCTGGCAGCCAACCCCCGGTCGAAGTGGCATTCCTTCTCTTGGATCGCGGGCCTGAGCCTCGTGGTCGGCCTCGTGTACGCCAACAGCTTTACGGGACCGTTTGTCTTCGACGATTTGCCGGCCATTGCGGACAATCCTTCGATCCGCCGGCTGCGGCCGCTGGGCGCGGTGTTGGCTCCCGATCTCGACGGCGGGGTGACCGTCAGCGGTCGTCCGCTGGTCAATTTCAGCCTGGCGGTAAATTACGCGCTTGGGGGCAAAGGAGTGGCGAGCTACCACGCGACGAACCTGCTGATTCATATGCTGGCCGGACTGGTTTTGCTGGGCGTGGTCCGGCGGACCTTGCGGCGCAGCTCAAGCGTGGTCTTGCGGGAAAATGCGGGCAGCGTAGGTGGGTTCACCGCGTTGCTCTGGTTATTGCATCCATTGCAGACGGAGTCGGTCACCTATATCGTGCAGCGCGCGGAGGCGCTCATGGGACTCTGTTATCTGCTGAGCCTTTATGGATTCATCCGTGCAACGGAAGCGACCCGGCCGGGGCGCTGGTTCGCGCTCTCGGTCATGGCGTGTCTGCTCGGCATGGCATGCAAGGAGGTCATGGTGTCGGCCCCGTTGATGATTTTGCTCTATGACCGCACGTTTGTCGCGGGAACATTCCGGGCCGCGTGGCAGCATCGGTGGCGTTATTACCTCGCGCTTGCCGCGACCTGGCTCGTGCTGGCGTGGCTCGTGGCGGGCACGACCGGGCGCGGGGGGACCGCGGGCTTCGGAACCACGGTGGGCTCGTGGCC
>DATCRM010000297.1:0-2558 GCA_036568985.1 Lacunisphaera sp.
CAGACTCGAAACCGTCCTGGAGCCGCAGGCGGCGGGAGCCCACTGAAATGCTCAGCTTTCATCACAGTTTCTCGACCCGCATCTTCCTGCCGCCGCTCGCCGGCCTCGCGGGAGCCCGGCCCTCCGCGACGGAAAATCTGCCTGCTTGGAGGCGGGACTATCAGTCCCGCGGGCCATCCGCCACGAAGCCATCAACCCGCGGGACTCATAGTCCCGCCTCCAGGCAGGAAAGGAGCGCCCATGCGCGTTAATTTCAATCCCACGCGCGAGGCCGCCCGCCGCCTTTCCGTCTCGGCGGCACCCTTCAAGGCGACTGCGCCGTCCGCCCCGGTCACGGAAGCAAAGTGCTGCGAATGGCCGCGCCGCGCGCCGGCGGCGGTGCCACGGGCCGGCATCCGGCGGGCGCTGCAGGAAATCCAGGCGCGCCATGCTTAGCTATCTTTCCCAGTTCGATCACGTCTTCGGGCCGTTGCGGCTGCTGCAATACATCACGGTCCGCTCCGTAGGAGCGGCCATCACGGCATTGCTCATCGGGTTTATCATCGGCCCGTGGCTCATCAGGCGTTTCCGCGAGCTCAAGTTTGGCCATGGCTACATCGACGAGCGGACGGGCGCGCTGGGCGCGACCTACTTTGACAAGAAGCACACGCCCACGATGGGCGGGCTCATCATCTACATGTCCGTGTTCTTCAGCACCGTCCTGTGGGCTACGCCCAATGTCTGGGTGATCGTTGCGTTGTTCGTCTATACGGCGTTGACGGTGCCCGGCTGGCGCGACGATTACCTGAAGGTCGTCCACAAGAACAAGGATGGCATCAAGTCGTGGGAGAAGATCGCCTGGCAGACTGGCGCCACGGTCCTGGCCTTGGGTATTCTGCTTTGGCATCCGCAGAGCTCGCACAAGATCCGTGAGCTGTGGGTGCCGTTTCTCAAGACCGCCCTGATGCCGGAGATGCGGTGGTGGCTGCTCTTGCCGCTGATCTATTTCTGGATCGTCGGCTTCAGCAACGCGATCAACCTGACCGACGGTCTCGACGGCCTGGCCACCGGTTGCACGATCACGGTCGCCCTGGTGTTTGGCATCATGGCCTATGCCGCAGGCAACAGCGTCATCGCGCAATACCTGCTCATCAGCTACGTGCCGGGAACGGGTGAGCTGACGGTCGTGTGCGCGGCGCTCATCGGTGCGTGCATGGCATTCCTCTGGTATAACTCGCATCCGGCCGAGGTGTTCATGGGCGACACGGGTTCGCTCGCGCTCGGCGGTCTCATCGGGGTCATGGCTTTCATGATCCACCAGCCGTTCACGCTGGTGATCGTCGGTGGCGTCTTCGTGATGGAAGCCCTCTCGGTTATCCTCCAAGTCGGCTGGTTCAAGTTCACGCGGCGGCGCACGGGCACGGGGCAGAGGCTCTTCCTGATGGCGCCGATCCACCACCATTTCCAGAAACGCGGCTGGCCCGAGACGAAGGTCGTGCTGCGTTTTTGGGTCCTGTCGCTGGGCTTCGCGCTCGCGGGTCTGGCGACGCTGAAGCTTCGGTAATTCGGATTTTTCTCCACTCCATGCTCATCCCACACACCCCGGCGCTGCGCGCCACCCCTCTTCATAGAGGGGAATTTCAATCCACGCAGCCGAAGTCCCCTCTATCAAGAGGGGTGCCCGACAGGGCGGGGTGTGTTGGATCGTTTCCCAGGTGAAATATCCAAGCTAAACCCTCCAACCCACGCCAACATGTCCGCTATGATCAAAGCCCTGTCGAAGCAGATCGACGCCCGCCTCCCGTTCTCCCGCACGACATTCCTCATCGTCCTCTTTTGGGCCGGCACATTCGCCGTCTTCGTCGCGCTCGGCCTGCGGCACTGAGACGCCCAGCGGGCGAAAAACTCCAAAAGCCAAATTCCAAGGACCAAATAAACCCGGCCAAACCAATCCAAACCCGATGCAAAACCAATCCGGTCCAGCGGTTCTCCTTTTCCGGCCTGGGTTTTCTTTGGCGTTTGGAATTTGGCCTTTGAAATTTGCGGCGCCCGGGCTGCGCGTTTCGCAGATCTGACCAAACCCACGCTTATCCACCCATCCCGCCTATGCCCATCGACTACAATTTCGAACACACGCCCAGTTTTCGTGACGTCACGCGCACCAGCTTGCTGCTGCTGAAGCAGCCGCTGGTCCGTTCCCTCGCCAAACTGCGCCGCCTCCGCGCGGGCCGGGCCGTGCCCGAGGGTCCCGTGGTGCGCAGCGCCAAATCTTTCGCAGGAGTTCGCTGACAGGTTCTTTATACCAACCAATCGGAACCTTACCAAACTGCTGTCAGCGGATTTCCTGCGTTATTTTTAAACCGACACCGTCGCCAACCTCAGCTGTCCGAGCCACCATGTTCCCCAAGCCGCCCAGTTCCATCGCCGCGTTGCTCACCCGCCCGGTCGCCGTTTTCGGGGCGGGGGTGAGCGGGCAGGGCGTGATGCTGCTGCTCGGCGCGATCGGAGCGGCGGGTGTGCTTTACGACGAACGGGAGGGAAACGCCGTTCATGCCTTCACGCCGGCGCTCGCGGCGGGG
>DATCRM010000298.1:0-11183 GCA_036568985.1 Lacunisphaera sp.
GTTATCCAAGTAATCTGGCCGCAGCGCGGCCGCAAGCCGGCGAGCCGAGCTACTATCCTCGTCGCCGGCCGGTGGACAGCCGACTCGATCCCGACAAGACCTTGCGCGAACAATTCAATCTCCTGCGGGCGTGCGACCCGGACCGCTACCCTGCGTATTTCGAAGTGGCCGGCCGACGCTACGAAGTGCGCGTCACGGCGTCCGTCCGCGATTCTCAATGAACGCCCGCAGCCCATCGTCCCGTCGTACACCGGCCTATCTCGTGGTCGGCTGCAAGCCTTGGAACCGCCGGGTGTTCGCGGAACAGCTGGTCCAATTGCCCGGCCGATGGAGCTATGTGGGCGAACGCGCCGCGCTCACTCCGACCTTCGTCGCTCGGCTGAAACCGCGGTTCATCTTTTTCCTCCACTGGTCCTGGAAAGTGCCGGCGGAGATCATCGACCGGCACGAATGCGTGTGCTTCCACATGACCGATGTGCCTTACGGGCGCGGCGGTAGCCCGCTGCAAAACCTGATCGTGCGCGGTCACCACAACACGAAACTCACTGCGCTTCGCATGACCGAAGCGTTCGACGCCGGTCCGGTTTATCTGAAGCGTCCGCTTTCGCTCGCCGGTACCGCCGAGGAGATCCTCATGCGCGCTTCGGCGCTCTCCGCGGAAATGATCAAGGTTTTGATTGCTCGTCCACCCGTGCCCCGCGCCCAGTCGGGCCGCGTCACGACCTTCCGACGCCGTACCCCGGCCGAAAGTGCGATACCCGCGGTTTCCTCGCTCGACGCTCTGCACGATTTCGTGCGGATGCTGGACGCCGACGGTTACCCTCGCGCCTTCCTCGATCACCACGGTTTTCGCTACGAATTCAGCCGCGCTGTCCGCTACGACGGCCGCCTTGTCGCTGACGTTACGATCACTTCGTTGTCCGCTCCCCCGCCATGAACACCCCCTTCACCATCAAAGGCCGTGCCATCGGCCCGGGCCATCCTGTTTACGTCATCGCCGAGATGTCCGCGAATCACAATCAGGACTTCGCGCAGGCCGCCGCCATCGTACAGGCCGCGAAGAACGCGGGCGCCGATGCGATCAAGCTCCAGACCTATACGCCCGACACGATGACGCTGGACCTGCGCACGCCCGTGTTCCAAATCGGCCGGGGCACAATCTGGGAAGGGCGCAATCTCCATGAGCTTTACGGCGAAGCCTTCACGCCGTGGGACTGGCAGCCCCGGCTCAAGCAGCTGGCGGAGGAACTCGGGCTCCATTGCTTTTCCACGCCGTTCGATTTCACCGCCGTAGACTTCCTGGAGCGGATGGAAGTGCCCGCGCACAAAATCGCTTCGTTCGAACTGGTGGACCTGCCGCTGATCCGCCGTGTGGCGGAGACAGGCAAGCCCGTCATTATGTCCACCGGCATGGCCTCGCTCGCCGAGATTGACGAGGCCGTCCGCGCCTTTCGCGCAGCAGGCGGTACGCAGCTTGCGCTGCTCAAGTGCACCAGCGCTTACCCATCGCCAGCCGCCGAGATGCACCTGCGCACGATTCCGCATCTTGCCGAGGCCTTTGGCGTGCCCTCGGGGCTGTCGGATCACACGCTGGGCACTGCGGTTCCGGTGGCGGCCGTAGCGTTGGGCGCCTGCATCATCGAGAAACATTTCACTCTCTCGCGCACGGAACCTGGTCCCGACAGCGCTTTCTCCCTCGAGCCGGCTGAATTCAAGGCGATGGTGGACGCAATCCGCACGACGGAGCAAGCGCTGGGCGCCGTGAGTTATCACATGTCTACGAAGGAGGAGGCGAGCCGGGTGTTCCGCCGCTCTCTCTTCATCGTGCAGGACGTCAAGGCCGGCGAGTTGCTCACCGAGACCAACGTCCGTTCCATCCGCCCCGGTTACGGCCTGCCGCCGAAACATTGGGACAACGTCGTCGGCCGCCGTGCTGCGTGCGACATCGCGCGCGGCACACCGCTCGATTGGAAGCTTATTGCGGGGGCCGCGGCATGAAGAACGTGCTCGTCATCGCCGCCCATCCAGACGACGAGGTGCTCGGCTGCGGTGGAACCATCGCCCGGCTGACGGAAGAGGGGGCGCACGTGTCCGTACTCATTCTCGCCAATGGGCTGACGTCCCGTCCCGATTTTGATCCGGCGCAGACCGCGGCGGTCTTGCGCGTGCATCATGACCGCGCGCGCCGCGCCGGCGCGCTGCTGGGTGCGAAGGAAGTTCGTGTGGCTGGTTTCCCCGACCAAAAAATGGACACCGTGCCATTGCTCGAGATCACGCAGACCATCGAACGCGAAATCTCCCGGCTGCAGCCCGATACGGTCTTTACCCAGCATGGGGGCGATCTGAACCAGGATCACGTGATCACGTTCCGCGCGACGCTCACCGCCACGCGCCCTGTTGCCAGCTGTCCGGTGCGAAGCGTTTACGCTTACGAAGTGGGTTCCTCCACGGAGTGGAGCTTCCAGCAATTCGAGCCACGTTTTGCCCCGCAGTTTTTTTTTGACATCGGCGGCCGGCTCGACGCCAAGATCGCCGCCCTGCAAATCTACGAGAGCGAAACCCGTCCGTTCCCACATCCACGTTCGCCGGAAGCGATCCGGGCCAACGCACTGCGTTGGGGCAGCGTGGCTGGTCTCCCGGCTGCCGAAGCTTTTCAACTCGTTCGCGACATTCGCTGACCACCGCTATGGATTTCCAGCTCCCTCCTCACGCCACCTTCCGCCAATTCAGTCGCCACGAGAACGGCTGGTCGGATCACTATGGCGCCATTCAGACGGCGGCGGCATATGCGGGCATCGCCTGCCAGCCGCGCTACGCCGTTCGCGGCGTCTGGCAACATGGCGTGTTCGGCCCGTGGCAAAACCAGGAGCCCGAGGCGATCGTCTATAGCACGCCGCGAGCGCGGGAACTGCCGGTCTGGGTTGCGCGACCCGAACAGGCGGAAGTCCTGCGCGCCGCAGGCTTCCTCCGGGTTCGCGTTGCGGGCATGCCCATCTGTTACACGCCGGACACCGGCGTCGTCCGCGTTTCGGGTTCGCTGTTGGTGGTGCCGACGCACACGCTCGCGGGCGACAAGTTCACTGACCGTTCGGCATTTGAACGCTATGCCGACGAAATCAAAGCGGTCGCAGGACATTTCCGGGAGGTGGTCATCTGCGTCCATCCTGCCTGCCAGAAGAACGGCCTTTGGGTGCGGGAATTCACCGAACGCGGCTTTTCGATCGTTTATGGCGCCCAGACGAACGACGCCAATGCCCTGCTGCGGATGCGTATGTTGTTCGAGCAGTTCGAGTCAGTAACGACAAACGGCTGGGGAAGCCATGTCGCTTATGCGCTTGCGTTCGGCGCCAAGGTTTCGATCCACGGCAGCCGGCCACAGCGCAGTGAGGCCGACTACCTGCGGGACTTGTGCTGGGCGGCGAATCCGACTGCCCTTCGCACCATGCTATCGGGCGAGACCCAGCGGCGCGAGCGCGAGTACCTGCAGGAGTATTTCCAAAGCCCGGAGCAAGGCGTGGCCGATGTTGCTGCCGGCCGCCGCCTCATCGGGGCCGACCATTGTTTGGCCCGGGACGAAATGCGCCAGGCGCTGGCTGAACTTACGGATCTCCCTGTGGACCTGGCGGCACCGGTCGCATCAACCGGGGCTGGGAAACGGAGGGTTCTCTTTGTCTCGCACGAGGCCTCGCGTACCGGCGCACCGATGTTCCTGCTGCATCTGCTGCGTTGGCTGAAACGCGAGGCCTGCGTGGAATTCGAAGTGCTGGTGATCAAGCCAGGTCCGCTGGAGGATGAGTTTCGCAAGCTAGCGCTGGTTCATTCTCCCGCCGACTTCGCCGGTCGGCCGGATGTGTTGTCGCGCTTCGACCTTGTTTACGCGAACACAGTGTTCTGCGCCGAGCTGCTGGAACGTCTGGGATGTGACGGCACCCGCGTGGTCACCCATCTCCATGAACTCGACAGCGGCTTTCGGTGGGCAGGGGCGCGGGCAATGGCGGCCGGTCTCCGGCACACCGATCGTTTTATCGCATGCGCCACCGCCGTCGCAGACCGATTCAGCGCGATCTTCGGTCTGAAGCCCGATCGCATGGTGCTGCACCACGAAATGGTCAACGCGCCCGACCTCGCTGCGGTTGTGGCCCGGCGCGACGAGGCAGCGTTGCGCCGCCAGTTCAACCTCCCGGCTGACGCTCTTGTGGTTGCGGCCTGCGGCACCCTTGACCAGCGCAAAGGTGCGGACCTCTTCGTTCAGATGGCCGCACATCTTGTCCGGACAATGCCGGGCCGGCCGATGCGGCTGCTCTGGATCGGCGCTCAGACGCGCGGCATGCAGATGATCTTCGAGGAGGACGTGCGGAAGCTCGGCCTCACTGGCATTGTCACTCTCGTTGGGGAACTCGCCGATCCCCATCCGCTGCTCTCGCTTTGCGATGTCTTCTGTCTAACGTCGCGCGAAGATCCCTTTCCGCTCGCCATGCTCGAGGCTGCGGGATTGGGGAAACCCGTGGTGTGCTTCGACGGGGCAGGTGGCGGCCGCGAATTCTGCGATCTGGGTGGCGGCAACGCCGTGCCCTATCTCGATTTGGCTGCCATGGCAGCCGCTTGCCGCGATCTGCTTGTCGACGTCGATGGGCGGCGGGCCGCCGGTGACCGGGCCGCGCGACTTGTCGGGGAAAAGTTCTCGATCGAGACGATCGCTCCGGCGGTCTGGAGGACGGTGGAGACGGTGTTGGCTCGCCCGATTGCCGCTCATCCCCCGGTGACCGATGTCCTCGATCGCTGGGCCATCGCCCAAGCCCCCGACCCGGCGTATGTTTCCGCGCACTTGGCGCGAGCCGCACTTCGTCGCCAGGCCCGTCAACTTGCGGCCGCGGGGCGCAGCCGCGACGCGGTCCAGCTGTTGGTGAAGGCGGTGAACGCCGATTTCGCCAGCAAGGATCTCGTCATCATCTGCGAATCGCTCGTCCAGATTGGCGAGGATTTGGCCGCCTACGACGCCCGGCAATCCGCCATCCTGCTGGAGCGGGCGTCCACTATTGCGCGGCAAGGGCGGCTTGAACTCGGGGACTTTCGTGGCCGGACGGCCGCGTGACGACACGCTGAACTATGATGCGCCGCATTCGCATCTGCTATTTTAACCAATGGGCCGGCGGGCTCGAGCCGGCGGCCGGCTATCTCGCGCGCGTGCCGGCGATGGATCTTCGCCCGCTGGTCGCGCGGGCTGACGACGAGGATCTGCTGCGGAAGGCGCGGCTCGATTGCGATTGGTATGCGGCCAATGCGCGGTGTTTTGCGACGATGCGGCACGAGCAGATCGATTTCCTTCCGGCCTGGGTCACCGGCAAGGCCGGGGTGCTCGACCTGGCGAAGGCGCCGCGCGAACCCGGCGAGGAGCGCTGGCTCATCACGATGGCGCACCAACCGCAGGCACTGGGTGACATTGCGGGCAAGGTGTTCGGGTTGCTGGCCAAAACGGGTGTGCGTCACTGCTTCTACGCCTTCGACGAGGCGAGCCGGTTCATGCCGTGCTTCAATGAGATCGCACCCCATCTTGATGTTTTGATTCACGATGAATCACCGCTGGCCGAAGAGGGGCGCGCGCGATTGAAAACCGGCTGCGTGACCCGGCACCGGAGTTGGGTGGCGAATTTCGCTCCCGGGGAGGCCGCCTTCAACGAGACGCCGGAGGAGAAGATTTATTTTCTCGGTTCGCAGATGGGCCTGACCCCGCACCGCCAGCGACAGATCGATTTCCTCAGCAAGAAATTCAAGGACCGTTTCATCGCGAGCCACAATCACAGCTTGCCCGTGGGCGCGCGCATGACGCTCAACCGTTTCAAGGTGGGGTTTTGTCCGGAAGGCCGGAAGTTCTCCACGCCGGCGATGAGCGCCAGCCACACGGACCGACCGTTCTGGTCGGGCTGCCTGGGCATGGTGCCGGTAAGCGAGGATTCGAAGGCTGGCGGACGGCTCGAGGAGTTGCACAAAGCCGGGTTGATCGTGCGCTACAAGCATGGCGACCTCGAGTCGCTAGCCGAGGCGTGCGAATGCGCGCTCGCCATGAGCACCACGGAGCGTCGCTTGATCCACGAGCATTTCACGGCCCACGAGACGATCGGCGCGGTGGTGGCGGAAGCGTTGGTCGGGGCCTGAGATTGTTGGCCCGCTAGCGAGAGTCCTGCCGCAGCCAGGATTTGGAATAGGCCCTATACGCCTTATCAGCCCTATAGGGCCAATAACCGAAACGCAAAAAACCTCCGGGAGGACCCGGAGGTTTTTTGACGGATAGAACTGGCCCCGATGGGCGATAATCGTCGTTCCGCCGGAGGCGCTCTGTCCCGCCCACCTGACCGGCCGCCCTTGCGGGCGGCCGGCGTGGTTGGGCGAATCAGAACAACCACTGACTGGAGACCGTTTAGCCGATGAGGCGAAGGGCGACCTGCGCGCTCTGGTTGGCCTGGGCCAGCATGGCGGTGCCGGACTGAACCAGGATGTTCCAGCGGGCGAGCGAGGTGCTTTCCTCGGCCACGTCCACGTCGCTGATGCGGCTGTTGGCGGCTTCGAGGTTGGCCTTGTTGACCGTGAGGACTTCGGAGGCGAAGCCAAGGCGGCTCTGCTCGGCGCCGTTCTGGGCGCGGTGCGTCGCAACGCTCTGGATCGCATCGGTGATGTCGCTCAGGTCGATGTCGGCCAGCGAGTCGACCGTGGTGGCGGTGAGGTTACCCACGCCTTCCGAGGTGCTCGACAGGTCGCGGCCGTTGATGGTGACGCTCTGGGCGCCATCTTCGGACACGTTGACCGACAGGTCGGAGCTGCCGAACAGCGCGACGCTGTTGAAGGTCTCGCCGGTGAGGGACGAGAGCTCCGACTGCAGCGCGGTGAACTCGGCATCGTAGTTCGCGAGGTCATCGCTGTTCTTGGTGGGATCGCTGTAAAGGGTCTTCAACTCGCTGATGCGGTCGAGAACCTTGCCGGTGACCTTCAGCACGCCGTCTTGCGACTGCAGGAAGGAAACGGAGTTTCCGATGTTGCTGGCAGCGGCGCCGGAGCGCTTGGCCGCAGCAGACAACTTCATGCTCACAGCGAGACCGCCCGCATCATCGGACGGGTTGACGATTTTCGAACCGCTGGAAAGCCGGTTGAGGCTTTTCTGGAGGGCGGAGTTCGAGGCGGAAAGGTTGTTTGAAGCAACCGTGGCCGCGTAGTTGGTATTAATCACGACTGACATGGTATCTATCCTTGATTTGTGCGACCTTCCGTCGTCGCCACGGACCCGGCTTTAGCGGCGCCGGATCGGGCCGTTCGAGGCGTATGCCTCAAAGGGAGCGGCGCGCGACAAAACGCACCGAAGGGGAAAGAGCATATAGACAACCGCACTTTTTTGACGGCGGGACCGGCAATCACTCCGGCCCCGCGCTGCGGACTATCCTAACTAACCGGACCTTACTGGAGGAGACGGAGGGCCGTCTGAGCACTCTGGTTGGCCTGGGCGAGCATGGCCGTGCCGGATTGGACGAGGACGTTCCATCGTGCGAGCGCAGTGCTCTCGGAGGCGACGTCCACATCGATGATGCGGCTGTTGGCGGACTCAAGATTGGCCTTGTTGACCGTGAGGACCTCGGCGGCGAAGCCCAGGCGGCTCTGCTCGGCGCCGTTGGTGGCGCGATAGGTCGCAACGCTCTGGATCGCATCGGTGATGTCGCTCAGGTTGATGTCGGCGAGGCTGGTGATGGCCGTGGCCACGAGGGCGCCGACGCCATCGGCGGTGGAGCTCAGGTCCTTGTCCGCGATGGTGACCGACGAGGAGCCATCCTCGGAGACGGCGACGCTCAGGCTGGTGGTGCCGAAGAGGGCCACGCCGTTGAAGGTCTCGCTGGTGAGCGAGGAAAGCTCGGCCTGCAGCGCGGTGAACTCGGAATCGTAGTTCGCCTTGTCGTCCGTGTTCTTGGTCGGATCGTTGTAGAGCGTGCGGAGCTCGCCCATGCGCTCGAGGACCTTGCCGGTCACCTTGAGCACGCCGTCCTGCGACTGCAGGAAGGAAACGGAGTTGCCGATGTTGCTCGCGGCGGCGCCGGAGCGTTTGGCCGCGGCGGACAGCTTCATGGAGACGGCGAGGCCGCCCGCATCGTCCGCGGGGTTGACGATTTTCGAGCCGCTGGACAGACGGTTCATGCTCTTCTGGAGCATGTCATTCGAGGCGGCGAGGTTGTTCGACGCGACGGTCGCGGCGAAGTTGGTGTTGATGACGACTGACATGGTATCTTCCTTGATTTTTGGTTGCGACGTCCGTGTCGCATTCGGCTCCGGGAGAGAAGGCCCCGGGGCGGGCCGGCTGAGGTTCTGATTCGCAGCTGCCCAATTAACGGCCCGGGTCGCGAAAACATTTAGGAAAGATGCGCTGATTTATTTTTTCGTGGCACGCCGCCTGCGCGTTTTCCCGCGGGTGTTTTCATTCGGCGGCGGGGTGGGGTGAAGAGGGGCGGAAATGGCCGCGAAAAAAGATCCGCGGGACTAAACTTTCCCATGGTCCGGCCGATGAAGGTGTGGGGCAGTGTCCCCACCTCCCCTATGGCAGATCTATCACTCTCAGGACTCGCTTCCGGCATGGATTGGAAGTCGCTTGTCGACCAATTGATGGAGCTTGAGCGTGCCCCGATCCATCGGTTGGAGCGTGAACAAACGACCAACACCCAGCGTGCCACAGCTTTACGCGATCTCGGGACCAAACTGACCGCGCTCCAAACGGCCGCGGCCGATCTGAAGAACCAGTCGCTTTTCTCGGGCCGTACCGCCACGTCATCGACCACCGGATCAACTTGGAAACTGTCGCCTTCCGCCGGCGCGACCGCTGGGAGTTACCAGATCGCGGTCTCCCAGCTCGCCACCCGTGCCCGTCGCGACGGCGCGCTGGATATCACGCAGGGCATCGCCGCCTCCAGCGACGTAACGGGTGTCACGCTCGCCACCATGCGCACGGCCGGCACCGTGACGGCCGGCACTTTTTCCATCAATGGCGCGAAGGTGACCGTCGCCACGACCGACTCGCTGCAGAGCGTCTTCGATGCCATCGCCACGGCTACCGGCAACGACGTGACCGCCAGCTATGATCCGCTGACCGACAAGGTCACCCTCGACAGCGCGTCCAACACCCCGATCGTCCTCGGAGCGTCGAACGACAGCAGCAATTTTCTCCAGGTGTTGAAACTGGCCAACAACGGGACGGATGCCGTCAGCAGCTATGGCAGTCTCGGCGCAACCCGCACCACGAGTACGCTGGCCAACGCCGGCCTCAAAACCGCGATCACCGCGGTCGATGGCACCGGGGCGGGCAGCTTCACGATCAACGGCGTGAACGTGGACTACAACGTCAACACCGACACGTTGAGCACGCTGATGAAGCGCATCAACGCCTCCAGCGCCGGCGTCACGGCGAGCTACGATGCGGTGAACGACCGGATGGTTTTGGCCAACACCGCCACCGGCGATCTCGGCATCACGCTCAGCGAGTCCGCCGGCGGCGTCCTGGGCGCGCTCGGTCTGACCAGCGGCTATACGGCCGTTCGCGGCGACAACGCCGAATTTTCCGTCGATGGCGGCCCGACGCTCATCAGTACCAGCAACACGCTCGACGCGACCGCTCATGGCATCGCCGGCCTGTCCGTCACGGTGGACACGGAGACCACGCAGACGCTCACGGTCGCCGCGGATACCGACAAGATGCGCGACAAGATCGAGGCCTTCATCACGGCCTACAACGCGGTCGGCACCTATATCGAGGACAAAACCAAAATCACCTCGACCAACGGGAAGGTCACGACCTCGGTGCTCTCCAGCAACCGCGACGTCCAGGCGTGGGCTCATGAGATGCGCAGCATGGCTTTCGCCGCCATTTCCGGACTCACCGGCACCATCGACCGCCTCGACGATTTGGGCATCGATCTCGACCGCGACGGCGTGATGTCCATCAAGGACACCGACAAGCTGGACGCGGCGCTCGCCGACCACCCCTCTGACGTCGAGTCATTCTTCACAACCGCCACGACCGGCTTTGCGGCCAAGTTCGACACGCTGCTCGACAAGCTCATCGATACCGGTGACGACTCACAGAAGCGACTGAACGCGACCAACGATGATCTTGACCGCCAGATTTCCGACATGGAACGCCGCCTCGCCCAGCAGCGCGAACTGCTGACCAACAGCTTCATCTCGATGGAAAGCGCGCAATCCCGCATTCACCAGCAGAGCGCCGCGATCACCAACGCGTTCAGCAAGAGCTCATCTGCCTAATGAACGTCTACCGTCTGATCGCTCAAGCCACCCTGTCGCTCGCGACGGTCATCCTCGGCGGTTGCAACACCGTGCCCGATTTGCTCAACCGGGCCGGGGTGGAGCAGGGGCCTTATTTCACGCCAGTCAACTTCCGCGGCGAAACCCGGCTCCCCGTGGAGGTGCAACGGGTCGCCCTGCTGCCCGTCGATGGCGGCACGATCGCGAGCGAAGAGTCCGCGGCGGCGATGGATGCCGTGATGCTTGCCGCCCTGCAGCAACAGACGCGCTTTGAGCTCGTCGTGGTTTCCCGCGAGGAATGCCACCGCCTCTTTGGGGCCTCCTCGTTTTCTTCCGTCGCGGCGCTGCCCCACGGGTTTCTCGATCAACTCGCGAGCCATTACGCGGTGGACGCAGTGATGTTCATCGACCTTACGGTCTACAAGGCGTACCGACCGCTGGCGTTGGGTTTTCGGGCGAAACTGGCCAGCGTCCGCGATGTCCGCCTGGTGTGGGCCTTCGACGAAGTCTTCTCGGCCGAGGCTCAGCCGATGCGCAACAGCGTTCGCAGCTTTTATCGGCGCGGCGATCACCCCGCTCCGTCGGATCCCCTGCCGGCCGCCCTGCAGAGTCCCAGTCGGTTTGGCGCCGTCGCGGCCGACCTGATGTTTCGCACCCTGCCACCGCGCTAAGTCCCGGACGTCACCATAAATAGGGTCTTTACATCTTTACCCCTAAAGTCCGCCTCCCGGGCGACGATATTTCCAGTGTCACTAACGGCGTTCCCTGTAACAACAGTCAGAGGCTGACCGTACTTATCAACGAAAGCCCATGATTAATTCCACCTCTTCCTCAGACCGAGTGCTGCGCCCTGATGGGCCGGTGCTCCATGCCAAAACGCCCGCCACCGGCAGTCC
>DATCRM010000299.1:0-11284 GCA_036568985.1 Lacunisphaera sp.
ATTCGAGGCAAAGCACGACGACTACGCCGCGATCATGGCCAAGGCATTGGGCGATCGCCTTGCCGAGGCCCTCGCCGAGCTGATGCACAAGAAGGCCCGCGAGTTCTCCGGCTACGGCAAGACCGAGAACTTGGAGATGAAAGACATAATCCGCGAAAAATACCGCGGCATCCGCCCCGCCCCCGGCTACCCCGCCTGCCCGGATCACACGGAAAAGCCGCCACTCTTCGACCTTCTCAACGCCGAAGCCACAACCGGCATCAAGCTCACGGAGAGCAACGCCATGTTCCCAGCGTCGAGCGTGAGCGGCCACTACTTCAACCATCCAGATTCAAAATATTTCGCCGTGGGCAAGATCGCGAAGGACCAGATCGAAGACTACTCTGCTCGCAAATCCCAGTCGGTCTCCGAATCGGAGAAATGGCTCGCGCCGTATTTGGACTATTGAGTCGACGGACATCAGCATCCGCAACCTACCCTTTCCAGCCGCTCTTCCTGCTGTTTTAGGCATCTAATCACTTTGTCCAAAAGAGATCTGACGTCCTTCGACGACTTACCTTCCACCCTGAATTCGAAAACGATCTGATCGCCGCCGCCCGCCATTACCAAGGTGAGCGTCCGGTGTTGGGAATCGAGTTTCTTGATGAAGCGGAGAACGCGGTGGAGGAAACCATGCGCCGGCCCGACTCGGCGAAATCCTCGTCGGGGGCCAGGGCGGGATTCGGATTGGCCTCGATGAAATAGAGCTCATTTTGCGCGTTCAGCCTCAGATCGATGCGGGCGTGGCCGTCGATCGTCAGCAGATGGTCGATGCGCTTGCACACACCGCCTAGGGCCGAAGCGGTGAGCTTGGAGCCAAGCCCATTACCCCCTCATCATTGCCCTGGGTTTCGCTGATTTGACCAAATTTGCGCATCGCGTACGATAACCATCATGCGCGCCCTTCCCTCCGCCTGCCTTGCCGCTCTGTTGTTGTTTCCCCACGGCCCGGGCCGCGCCGACGATGGCATCGGTGATCAGCTGGGCACCGTTCGTTTCGAGACCGGCGGCACACCCGAGGCCCGCGGGCATGTCGTGCGCGGCGTGAAGCTGCTGCATCACATGATGTATCCGGAGGCAGACCTGGAATTCGCCACCGCGGCGCAGGCCGATCCCGCCTGTGCGTTGGCTTGGTGGGGACGCGCCATGACGATCATTCATCCGCTCTGGCCCGACATGCCCACGGCCGCCGAGCAGAAACTGGGGGCGGACCTCATCCAAAAAGGCCTTGCCTGCCCCGCCCTCACGCCGCGCGAGCGGGGCTACCTGGAGGCGCTCAACGTTTACTTCGGGTCGCCCGACGCCGCCGACTATCCCGCGCGCTTGCGGGATTTGGATCGGGCGTGGGGAAGTCTGTCCGACCAACACCCCGACGACCTCGACGCCCTGGCGTTCAGCGCACTGTATCACCTGGCCCCGGCGCGATTCGTCCCACCGGACCGCTCGTATCACCTCCAGCTCGAGGCGGCCCGGCGCCTGCAAGCCGTGCTCGCGATGATCCCCGACCACCCCGGCGGACAACACTACAAGATCCATGCGTATGATTTTCCACTGCTGGCCGGCCGCGCGCTGGAGGTCTGCGACACCTACAGCAGCATCGCGCCCGATGTGCCGCACGCGCTCCACATGCCCACGCACATCTTCACGCGTCGTGGCCTGTGGGACCAATCCATCGACTACAACCTGCGCTCGGCCGCGGCCGCCCGAAAAATCAACCAAAGCACGGGCGCCCTCAGCAGCCATTACCCGCATGCCTACGACTATCTGGCCTACGCCTACCTGCAGACCGGCCGGTATGCGAAAGCGGCGGCGATTCGCGACGAATTGCTGACCCTCAACGGGCCTTACTCGCCCGTGCAAAGGGCCGCGATGTCGTTCGCGTTTGCGGCAGTCCCCGCGCGCTATGCGCTCGAGCGCCAGGCGTGGGCCGAGGCCGCCGCCCTGCCGCTGCACCAGCCCGCCGCGTTTCCCTGGAGCAAAAACGACCTGAACTGCGACTCGATCGTCCTCTTCGCCCGCGCCATCGGCGCAGCCCGGAGCGGCCGGCTCGATGCTGCCAAGTCCGCCATCGCCGAACTTGAGCAGATCCACCGCGAACTCGCCGCCAGCAAAAAACCGGCCTACTGGGCCTCGCAGGCGGAAACCCAGGCGCTGGCGGCCCGGGGCTGGGTGGCGTTCGCGGAGAAGCATTCGGACGAGGCCGTCGCGCTGCTGCGCCGGGCCCTGGAGCTCGAGGCCAACGCCGACAAGGAAGCTGTCACGCCCGGCGAGGTGCTCCCGGCCGGCGACTTGCTCGGCGACTTGTTGCTGGAACTTAAACGTCCGGCGGAGGCGCTGGCCGCCTACGAGACCGTCCTCGCCTCCAGTCCGAACCGGCTGAACACCCTTTTCGGCGCCGGCCTTTCCGCCGAGCAGGCCGGTGAACCGGCCAAGGCGGCCCGGTATTTTGAACAGGTGGTGGCCGTGGCCGCCCACGCGGACGCCGGCATTGAGCGCGTGGATTACGCCCGCGCGTTCCTTAAGCACGGCAGCCCAATCGCAGCGCGGTAGCCCGCCACAAGCGCGACTGTTGCGTCCGGGTTGGAAGCGATTGCCCTGCGCTCTCTGCAGCGCACGGGAGGTCACGAGCAACAGAACCGGGGGTTTGGGTGCGGGTCGCCCTGTTTTCAAAACCGATTCGCCATCCTAAGCGCAGCGCAGGATCCACCGGGTTAGCGCGTGCCTCAGTCGCCGGAGTCGATCTGCTGTGCCCAGAATGACAGGGTTGGTAAATTTCAGGGGTTTGAAGACACCCACCGGTCCCTGCGCTTGGCTCTTTCAGCGCCGCTCCCCGTCATCCGGCACCTTCGTCGTTACCACGTCGATCACGTCCTCTGTCGGTCGGGGCACGACGCGATTCGGCGGACGGGTTGTCCGAACCGATGCCGGTTTGCCCCGGAAAAGTTGCGCCACCCACCCCATCAAACCGGTGAATAGCACGACCACAGCGGTGAAAAACACCGCCGCCATCGCGACCAGCGCAACCAGTCCGGCGAGCAAAAGACGCAGCAAAGGCATCCGGTGATGACACCGCAGACGCCGCCGAGTTGCACGGACGAAATCGGCGCATGGATTGGTGCGCCAGTCGCATAACCGGCTCTGTCTGAGCAGCGGTGTGCGCGACCCCGACACACCCCGCCCTGTCGGGCACCCCTCTCCAGAGGGGATCTAAGGCAGGGCGATCAAGGATTGGGTCCCCTCTGGAGAGGGCCGAACGGGTGGCGCGACCTGCCGCGCCGTAGCTGCGCGAAGGCGGGAGCGACGGGGTGTGTCGGGCGGGCATCGAAGAATGTGAAGTCTCCGCCTTAATCCGTCTTCGGCCCGACGCGGGCGATTGACGGCGGGAGCGATGAGCCGGAATACGGCGGGGGCGGTATGCCCAGTTGTTCGAACTGGGGCAGGACTTTCTCTTTGTAACACTTCGGGCAGATGCTGTGGGAGAAACGGGCATCGGTCCGGGTGGACACATATGCATCCAGCTGCTGCCAGTAATTCTGGTCGTCCCGGACGCTTTTGCAGTAGGAGCAGATTGGAAGCAGACCGGACAACACTGTGACTTCACTCTGAAGATGCAGCAACCGCTCCGCGACGCGCAGCCGGGCCGCCAGTTGCTGCTCGTCCCAGGGCTTCGTGATGAAATCGTCCGCCCCCGCCTCCATGCCTTTGAGGAAATAATCCCTGCCGTCGAACACGGTTAGCAGAATCACGTAGGTGTATTTTGCTCCCGGCTCGGCCCGGATCTTTCGGCACAGTTCCAGCCCGTCCATCCCGGGCATGTTCCAGTCAGTGAGCACCACCTCAACGGCCTGCTTCCGCACGATCGACCAGGCTGCCGTTCCGTCGGACGCGGTGACGACCTCGTGTCCGAGGCTGCCGAGGGTGGCGCCCAACACGAGCCGGGTGGTGCTATCATCATCGACGATCAGGATTTTCATGGGGCTTGTGGGGAAAGACATTGCTCGATCTCGGCGTCGACCTTCGCCAACTCGGCGGCCAACCGGTCAACCATGCCCTCGACGCCCGCAAACTGCGGATCGCCCGCGGCCGTGACGAGCGCCCCGGCGGCCACCGAGAGTTCCCGCGCGCCGACGGTGGCGCTCGCTCCCTTGAGCGCGTGCGCCGCCGCTTCCAGCGCGGGGGCATCGTGGTGCAGCACCGCGTGCCGGATGGTGGCGAGGTGTCCGGCGGCGTCCCGCTTGAACCCGCCGAAGATCTGCGCAAACAAGCCGGGGGCCTTCGCGCGAGCGAGATCCCGCAGATTTTTCAACACCACCGGATCGAGGGCCGGCGCGATCCGGACAGCCGCCGGGGCGGCCGCGGCCGCTCCCGTATCACCCGACGCCGGGGTCAGGACCGCGAATTTGCCCGGCAGCCACTGCCGGAGAATCGCCGCCAAGCCTTCGTGGTGGATCGGCTTGGTGATAAAGTCGGTCATGCCGGCCGTCAGGCAGCGCTCACGGTCATCCTGCATGGCCCGCGCGGTCATGGCGATGATCGGCGCTTGAAAGCGCGGATGCCGGCGCCGGATTTCCGCCGTGGCGGTCAAACCGTCCATGACCGGCATTTCGCAATCCATAAAAACCAGGTCGTAGGATGATTCGCCGATCATCCGGATCGCCTCCGCGCCGCTGGCCGCGATGTCGGCGTGACAGTTCAGTGACTGGAGCACCAATTGGGCGACCCGCTGGTTGACGCCTTGATCGTCCACGACCAGCACCCGGGCGTTGGGATGCAGCGGAGGAGTTACCGCAACCGGCGGCGCTGATTCCTCGAGCGTTGCTTCGGGTGGCGAGGGTGGCGTCATGTCCGTGATGGCATCGTAGAGCAATGACGCCCGTACGGGCTTCAGCAGACACTTGGCAAACCCCGCGGCTTGGCTCGCCTCGAATTGCGAGCGTTCAATCGTCGAGACCAGCAGGATGAGTCCGGTGCCGCTCAGGGCGGGATCGGCCTTGATCACGCGCCCCAACGCCACGCCATCGAGGCCGGACAAATGGAAATCAATCAGCGCAAACGCGAAGGGATCACCCGCCTCCCGCGCGGCGCGCAACAGGCCCAGGGCATCACCGGATGAGCCCGCACTCCGGTTGCGAAAACCCCAGGCGGTGAGCTGCTCGCTCAAAACCTGCCGGGTGAGTTCGTGCTCATCGAGCACCAGCACCCGTTCGCGGGGCGTTCCCGCGCGAGCGGAAAACGGATCGGATGTGTCTGAGGCCACGGCCAGCGGCAGGATCGCGTGAAAGGTGGAGCCCCGGCCCGGAATGCTGGTCACGCCGACCTCGCCGCCCATCAACTCGACCAGCTCCCGGCTGATCGCGAGCCCCAGGCCGGTGCCGCCAAACCTCCGCGCAATGCCCACGTCGGCCTGCTCGTATTTTTGAAACAGCCGCCCCACCGCCTCCGGCGCGACGCCGATACCGGTATCGATGACCTGCAACCGGATCGGGATCCGGCCGCCCGCGGGCGGTTCGCAACCGACCTCGATGATGATATGGCCCTTGTCGGTGAATTTGACGGCATTGCCCGCGAGGTTCAGCAAAACCTGACGGATACGGGCAGGATCACCGATGAAGTAATTCGGAACCCCGGGCTTGTATCGCACCACGAGTTCGAGCCCTTTCGCGTGCGCGCGCGGCGCCAGAATCGCCGCGCTCTCCTCGACGATCCGCAACAAATTGAACGGGACCGGTTCGAGCTGCAGCTTGCCGGCGGAGATTTTGGAGATGTCGAGAATGTCGTTGATAATGATGAGCAACGCGTCGGCGCTGCCGCGGACGATGGCGGCAAGCTCCCGCTGGCGCGGCGTGAGTTTCGACTTGAGCAGGAGGTCGACCACCCCGACGACGCCGTTCATCGGCGTGCGGATCTCATGGCTCATGTTGGCCATGAATTCGGTTTTGGCCCGGTTCGCCGCCTCGGCGACGGCCTTGGCGTGACGCAACTCTTCCTCTGCGCGCTTGAGTTCGGTGATGTCCACCACGGTGTACAGATCCTCGACGCTGCCATCCTCGTTCTTGCGCCGCTGGAAGGAAAGCACGACCCACACGACCTCGCCGTCCGGCCGGATATAGCGCTTTTCCATCGAATACTGGCGCAGGCTGCCGTCCTCGATCAGGCGGATGAATTCATCCTGGCGTGCCCGATCATCGGGGTGGGTAATCCGCGAATAGATCCCGGGCTGCTGGTCCTGCTCACGCGTTAGCCCGCAGATCTGCACATGCGCGTCGTTGATCACGCGCTCATGGCGGCCGTCGGGATAACGCCGGTCGAGGGCAACCCCCACCGGCATGGCCTCAAAGATGAACTGCAGGCGGGCTTGTTCGTGAGCGAGCCGCTCCTCCGTTTCGATCACATCCGTCAGATCCTTGGAAATACCGAAGGTGCCGATGATGCGCCCCTCTTGGTTGCGCCACGGCATCTTGCTCGAAAGCCACCAGCACGACGTGCCATCCAGATAAGTCTCCCGGGCAAGCTTGCCGACGATGGCTTCGCCGGTGGCGATGATTTGCTGCTCATCCACGAAGGCGAGGCGGGCATCGTCGTTCTGGAAAGTGTCGAAATCCGTCAATCCGGTCAGGAGCTCCGCTTCCGGCACGCCGCGCGACAGCCCCCGGGCGACCCGGCGTTCGCGCAGATCGGGCACGCGCTTGAGGGCGTCCCGCAACTTGGATCGGCTGACGACGACGAAACGGGATTCCAAATCCTTGAAGTAGATTGCATCCGGCACCGCATCGAGCAGTGCGCGCAATTGGTCGCGTTCGTAGGCGAGCTTCTCCTCGGTTTCCTTGAGGACGGTCACGTTCTTCGAGATGCCGAAGGTGCCGACGATCTCGCCGGCACCGTCACGCCAGGGCATTTTCGTGGTCAGCGCCCAGGTGGCAGGCCGGTCCGGGTAGGTCTCCCTTTCCAGCTTGCCGATGATCGGCCGGCCCGTGCGGATGATCTCCTGCTCATCGAGCAGGGCCGCCTGCGCGTGCTCTGCGGCAAAGATGTCCGCGTCGGTTTTGCCGTACAGCATTTCGGGCGAGGGCAATCGGATGAACTGCAGGTAGGACTTGCTGAAGCGTACGAACCGCGACTCCCGGTCCTTGAAATAGATCAGGTCGGGCATGTTATCCATCATCGCGTCCAACAGACCACTGGCTTCCGCCAGGCGCGCCTCCGCCCGTTTGCGCTTGGTAATCTCCACCACCATGGTCAGCCGGTCGACGCTGCCATCGGGATTTTGCCGCCGCTGGAGGAAGTAGGTGACCCACACCAGGCTGCCGTCGAGACGGAGGTAGCGTTTTTCCATCGTCATGCCGCCCGAGCCCTCGGCCTCGAGTTTGCGCTCGAGCTCCATCTGGCGGGCGTGGTCGTCCGGATGCGTTATCTGCCGGTATATGTCCGGCTGCTGGTCCTGTTCGCGCGTGAGGCCGCAAATGCGCAGGTGCGCGTCGTTGATGATGCGCTCGATCCTCCCGTCCGGATAATGCCGGGCCAGGGCGGCGCCCACCGGCATGGATTCAAAGACGAACCGGAAACGCGCCTGTTCCTCAGCCAGCTTGGCTTCCGCGCGCTTGCGCTCAGTGGTGTCGCGGAAAAAGCCCACATTGCATGGCCGACCATCAATCGTGGCCTTAATCGTGTTGATATCGGCATGAAAAATCGACCCATCCCTTCTGCTACAGGGGATATCCTCGGCCAGGATTTTTTCGCCCCGGGCCTGCGCTTCGAAATCCGCCAGGACCCGGGATCTGGCCTCCGGCGGGTGCAGGTCCTGCACGTATCGAGTCCGTATTTCTTCCTCGGTATAGCCGAACATGCGGCGCAGAGCCGGATTCGCGTAGGTGAGCCGCTTGCTCTCAAGCTCAGCCACCCCGATGCCATCGGCACTGCCCTCGAAGAGGGCGCGGTATCTGGTCTCCGATTCCCGCTGCCGCTCTTCGGCCTGCTTTCGCGCGGTGATATCGCGCTGGATGCCCAGGAAATGCGTGACCTTTCCCCCGGCGTTGCGAAGAGGCGTGATCCGCCATTCCATGTCAAATTCCTTCCCATCCTTGCGGTAGTTGACGGTTTCACCTGAAAAGATTTCGCCCCGACCCAGCGTGACCCGCAGCTGATTCAAGGCGGCGCGATTGGACTTCGGCCCCTGCAGGATGCGGGGCGTCTTCCCGAGAACCTCCGCCGCGGTGTAGCCGGTCATCTGCGTGAAGGCGGGGTTGACGAAAAGAATCCGCGGGCCAGGCAGGTCCAGTTCCGCGTCCGTGATCACAATGGAATCCGAGGACTGCTCGACCGCGGATCCGAGCAGCCGCAGCGATTGCTTGCGCTCCGTGATATTGCGCACGATGACGACGATCTGCCGGTCCGGCAGCGGCATCAGCCGGGCCTCGTAGTGGGATTCCAAACCGTCCCGCACCGCGGAATACTCAATGCTGACCGGGGCATTGTCCGCCAACACCCGCTGGATCGCCTCCGCAAATTGTGGAGTGATCTCCCCGAGCGGCGAGTCCTCAATCCGCTTTCCGATCAAGTCCCGGTGGCCGATCATCAGCTCGCCGGTGGCACCCGCCTTGACGCCGAGAATGACGCCCTGGTCGTTGAGTCGTAACACGAGATCGGGGATGGCCTCGAAGACCGCCCGCATTTCCGTGTTCGCATCGAGCAGTTCCTGCGAACTCAGCTCGAGCGAATGCTCCAGCATCGCGCGATCCGTGTCCGCCTCCCGATAAGCCGCGTCAACCCCGCTGAGAAACGCCCGCCACTCCGGCGGAATGCTGAACTGCTCGCCGAAATAACGCTTCAGCTGCCGTTTCAACAATCTGTGCATCGCTTCCATGCTCACTTCTCCGACAGCGTCGTGATCGTCATGGTCTGGTTGTGCAGCTCACACCGGGCGCCCGGGGTGAACGGGGAAATTTCGCCGTAGGAATAAAATCCGGTAAGCGTCGTGCCCGCGCCCAGCACGTCGCGCACGGCCTCGACTTCCTCCTCGATGCGTTGCTTGAGCACCAGCTTCCGTCCCACGCAGCTGATAAGCACGGCCAGGTCGGGCGGGGCGGAATCGGCCACCGGGCGGCTGACCTGAGCCGCCCCGGTGGCGCCGTCAATCAGCCGGTCAAAATTCGCCTTCATCAGGCTCGCGCGCGAACCCTCGGGGATGTCACCCGCAAACGTCAGGCTCTGGCTCGCTTCATCGACGGACAAGATGGTGCGCACGACCGGAGTCTCGTCGGCCTGCGTGCGAATGCTCAGTGGAAACAAAAGTCCCGTGGCCGGCAGACCTTTCGCCTGCGCGCCCAGATATTGTTTGTACAGACCGAGTGCGGAACGCCCATCCACCTCAAACAGGACGTTGGCCTTGGATTTGGTGACAAGCCGCTCCGGCCCGAATGCATCCCAGCCTCCAAGGGAACCGTAGCCCACCTTCAGGCGACGCCCATACAGGCCCAACGCCGCGATGCTGTCCCGCTCCGGCACATCGTCCCGAAACACCAAGGTCTCGCCGAAGCGCGCTCCGTCGCCAGCCAGCCCGCCCGTGGGGGTGACCCCTTCGGGTAGCTGGCTCACCAACCCGGCGACAAAATCGGTGCCGTTGACTTTCAGGCCGTCGCAAAGCACGAGAACGTGCGCCAGCTTTTCCTCGGCACCGGTGGCCGAATCGCGGATCGAGGGCGGCAGCTTGCGCGCGATCTCTGCGCCGGCCTCAAAGCCGTCCGGTATGCGTTGCAAGTCAACCTGGACGCTGAGGAACGGCGTGCGCTCGAACTGCACCGCCGTGACCACCAGGGAATCGTCCGACACCACGGTACCGAAGATTTCGCCGGCGGTGGAGCAGCCGAAAATGTGGGCGACGGGATAATCGTGTCGCAGCGCAGCGATGAGGTCTTTCTTCCGCAGGACGCGGGTGTCGCCAAACACCAGGATCAGCGGGCAGGACTTTGCGATCAGTCCGGCCGCGGCCGGAGTCCAACCGCGCGCTTCGGTCCACTTTCGTTGTTCGGTTTTCATAGGGGTAATGATCCGAATGTTCGCTCATGGCTGTCCCGGTCTTATGCGAAGGGTGGGTGCATCGGAACGAAGTCCGTGAGCATTTTTTGGGGGATATTGCCATCAAAGCAGCGGGCCCGCGCTGCCCCGTTTTTTATACCCGTGGTGATCGGCTCCACGGACCCGAAATTACTTTCTACCGCGGCCGTGGCAACAGAATAGAGGCTTTTGGCCCGGACACCCCCGGTGAATGCCCAAGGGAGATTGGACCAAGACCTGAGGTTTAACCACGAATGGACACGAATTCACACGAGTCAGCGACCAGCGTTGGTTTCCGTAATCCTGAGCCGTGCGAAGCAGGATCCACGTGAGGGAAGAAGCACGCACCTTCCCCTCGCCGCCGTCGAGGTAACCAACCTACCGACGACCCTTGCGGCTCGACTCACAAATCGCGGCGGGTTGAATCCGACGCGCACCCACCCACCCCATGAAAAAATACCTCGTTGAGTTCATCGGCACCTTCTTTCTCGTTTTCACGATCGGGATGACCGTCATCGCCCCTGGCGCGGGCGCCTTCGCGCCGCTGGCGATCGGCAGCTGCCTCGCGGTGATGATTTTCGCGGGCGGTCACATCTCCGGCGGGCATTTCAATCCCGCCGTCACGATCGGTGTCTGGCTCCGCGGCAAATGCCCCACCGCCGATGTCGTTCCCTACTTCGCCGCCCAGTTCGCCGCCGGCCTTGTCGCCTCACTCGCCGTGAAAGCCCTCAAGACCGGCCTCGTCGCCAAAGCTGTGGCCCTTGCCGGGCCCATGAGTCCCGACATCCTGCCGGCGCTGCTCGCGGAATTCCTGTTCACCTTCGCGCTCGTCTGGGTCGTCCTCAACACCGCCACCGCGAAGGGCACCAGCGGCAACTCCTTCTACGGTTTCTCCATCGGCTTCACCGTGCTGGCCGGCGCCTACGCCGTCGGCGGCGTCTCCGGCGGCGCTTTCAACCCCGCGGTCGCGGTCGGCCTCTGTTCGATGGGCGTCGTCGCCTGGAGCAGCCTCTGGATCTACCTCGTCGCCTGCCCGGCCGCCGGCCTCGCGGCCGCGCTCGCGTTCAAGGCAGTGAATGGGAGTGAATGATACCCAAGTAACAAGTATCAGGTATCAGGTATCAGGTATCAAGTACCAAGCCTCGCGCCTGACCCTCTTGATACTTGCCACTTGAAACTTGTCACTTGAATGCGC
>DATCRM010000300.1:0-6098 GCA_036568985.1 Lacunisphaera sp.
GTGCGCATGATGCGGATCTCACCGGGGCCGGGGAATTGGGCGGGTTCGTCGTTGGATTTCATAAGGTGGGTGGTTTTCGTGATGAAAATGCTCGCTGCCTTGCGCGGCGCGATTTCAGTCAATCGGGGTTTTAATAGAAGAACTGCTCCAGCACGATTCGGCCGCCCTTCACTTCATAGAGCATGACCTCGTCCATTGTGACCCGGCCCAGGCCTTGCACGGTGGTGTCCAAGCCGCGTCCGACGGCAAAATGGTTCCCGCCGATCACGGGCGCGCTGGTGTAGCTGCGGTGCACCGCTTCGATTCTTTTCACCCAATCTTCCGCCTTTTTGCGCACGGCGGCTTTGCCCTGGGCGTCTTTCAGGTGCACCGCGGTGGGCGGTTCGATGCTCCGGACATCCTCGGCAAAGAGTTCATCCTGGATTTCGAACCATTTTTCCTGTTGCGCGAGCTGGTTAAAACGAGCGGCAACTTCCTGGACCGTGAGGGGAGTTTTACTTTCCGATTTCATGGATTGGTCGTGGATTGATAGGATTGCGAAAGCATCAGCCTTGGACGCGCGTGGCTTGGAGTTTTTGATACTCCACTACGAGTTTGGCGTGTTGCGGCCAGAATGCGGGGCGCGGCATGCCTTCCAGCTCGGCCACGAGCAGGCTGAGGTGAACATGCCACCCGGTGGCAAAATTACCGAGATCCGGCACATCCTCGCCTTTGGCCCGGTGCGTCAGTACCAGGAGCACCTGACTGCCTTGCAGCGTAAGTTCAAAGGTCACCTCCGAGTCGTCACCTCCGAAGGTGAAAACGAGCAGATGGGGTGGTTCGCAGCGCAGCACGCGTCCCGCGATGGTAACGCCGGAATGGTGCATCTGTTTGTATTTGTCCGGCGGCGTTTCGTGCGGGGCGAGTTGGGCCTGGCGCATGGCGAATTCCGCCCGGCCGCCCGGCTTCGGCTCCAGCAGACCGCCGGCAAACCAGCGGGCGCGTTTCTCCGGATCGACGAGGTATTCCCACACCCGCTCGATCGGGCCGGGAAGCGTGCGCATGAGGCGGACCTCGCCGGGGACGTTGAACTGGGCGCGTTGATCGTTGGGCTTCATGATTTCTTCTTCCGTTTGTTGCGCTCGTCATCGGCCTTCAGTTCGCGCTCCAGGGCATCGAGTCGCTGACTCCAGAAATGACGGGTGCGTTCCAACCAGGCCCCGATGTCGTCGAGACCGGCCGGATTGAGCGTTTGGATGCGGGACTGTCCCTCGGCGCGGGTAATGACGAGCCCGGCTTCACGCAGGACATTGAGATGCTGGGAGATGGCGGGGGCACTGAGGTCGAACTCGTCCACGAGTTCGCCGGAAGTGCGGTCGCGCTGGGCGAGCAGTTCGACGATGCGGCGGCGGGTCGGGTCGGCGATGGCCAGGAGGCTTTGCATGAGATCAATAGTTAAGTGAAAACTTAATTAAGCAAGAACTAAATTAAAAATCCTGCCTTGGCTCGCGCGTTGGCGGGAATAGCTTGGAGGAATGCTGCGCTCTCTTTTGCTCCTCCTGTCCCTCGTCCTGGCTGGCTGTGGCCCGGCGGAACCACCACCCGCGCCGCCGGCACCGGTGAAATCGGAGGCCGAGTTGAGGCGGATAAAACTTTTCGGCGCCGACGCCGCAGCCGATGCGACGATCGACTGGCGCAGCACGGGTTTGGGGGTGAAAATATTGGTGCCGGGTGAAGGGACGCCGCCGACGCTTTCAGATCGGGTGCGCGTGCACTACACCGGGCGGCTCGCGAATGGCACGGTCTTCGATGACACCCGCAAGAAGGACAAGCCGGCCGAATTCGCGGTCGGCCGGCTGGTGCGGGGCTTTTCCGATGGGCTCACCTACCTCAAGCCCGGCGGGCACGCGATCCTCTACATCCCCCCGAGCCTTGGCTATGGCAGCATGCAGGCTGGCAACATCCCTCCCGTGTCGGGCCTGATCTTCGACGTCGAACTGCTCGCGGTGAATCCCGAGCCTGCGGCCAAGCCTTGACGTTGGCTTGCGGGTTCCGGACTAGCGGTTGCGCTTCCAGTTGGCCACCCGTTGCACGGCCTGGCGTTGCTCCGGCGTCGTGGCGTAAGGTAGGAGTTGGATATAGTCGTCGCTGTTCTTGCCCGGATTGGCTGCGGTGTACGCTTTCACCACCGCTTCGAACGCTTGGAGCATTCCCGTCGAATCATAGGAAGTGGTGCCCATGCCAGTGGGGCCGATGACGAATCGCATGTCGAATTCCTCATCCACCGGTTGCTTGATGGTAATGATCCAATCACCGCCCATGCCCAAGTTGGGCACGGTGGCGGCAGCCTGAACTGCATATCTCCGCCAGATGGCGGCATCGAGCGGCCTCTCGAGAAAGTAAGGCTGCAATTGGGCGGGCTCGGTGGGAAAAACCCCGTTGTGTTCCTTGAGGTATCGCGCAAGCGCCGTTTGCGCCAGCGAGATGAATCGCTGCGTGGCCAAGGTTCTGAGTTTGCCGAGTGCGCGCCGGTAATCGGTTTCCGTGGTCATTTCCAATTTGGCTGCCTCAAACCAATCTTCCTCGGTCGCCAGTGCCAGTTCCGGGATATTCTGCTCCGGCAGCTGGGCCAGCAGTTGCCGCAATTGCGCCACACGGTTTTGCCAGGAAATTGCCGGGTTGCGGTTTAGCTCTGCGATCTGGGTGCGTAAGCGGGCGAGCTCGCCGCCCTCGTGGGTAATGGCGGATTTCACTGTCGATGAAGCGTGCTGGCCGCTGGCCGCGGTCTGGGCGCGCAGTTGACTGATTTCGTCGCGCAGACGGGTATTTTCTCGGTGCTGCCAAAGCAGGCCGGCGGTGCCGGCGCAGAGCATGGCCGCCACCAAGCCCGTTTTCAGGGTGGTAGATTTCATAAGGATTAGAAGGGCGCCGCCTGTCGCGGTGGAGGCTGCGCCCGCGGTAATGGCGGCGGCCAGTCCGGCGGGCGGGGTCGACACGGCCTCGGCCGACAGGACAGCGCCGAGGGCGGTCGCGGTCGAGAGGATGCCACGTCGCGCCAAGCCGGTGCGCAGGGCCTCCAGCGCCCGTTCTACGCGCATGCGTGCTGCGTTCTCCGAGAGCCCCAACCGGGCGCCAATTTCGCCGTACGCTCGGTTCTCGAAAAAACGCAGTAGCACGGCGGTGCGATCATCGTCCTTCAAAAGCAGCATGGTCTCATCGAGCACAGGACGGACCTTTGCCCAGTCGGTCGGGACGAGCGGAGTTTCAACCTGATTTTGCATGGTGTGGGCCTCCTGTTCGCGCCGGCGCCGTCGTTGTTCGGCGCGACGGGCTTTGGCGGCGGTGTAGCCGGTCGTGGTATAGAGCCAGCCGCCGAGTGCCGGATGATCGCTTAAGTCACCAGCTTTTCGCGCCAGGATCAGGAAGACAGACTGCGCTACCTCTTCGGCCACGTGAGGGTTGCCGGTTTGGCGCAAGGCCGCCGAAAAGACCAGTGGCAGGTACCGCTGCACGAGGCAGGAGAACGTCTGTTCCGAGTGGGTCGTGGCGTAAAGCCGGAGCAATTCCTTATCCTCGTGCATAGGGTGTTATCATTATATCCCCACAGATCGCACAACCGCACACACCGGCATCATTCATCCTTAACTGAATGCACTGCCGGTAGTGCGCCATGGCCAAAGACGGCGTCCAGCGCCGCTCTTGCGGGTTCGTGCAAATCTCCGTGCGGCCAGGCCCTGATGCACAGAGACGTGTCGATCGTCAGGGCGCCGGCAGCGGAGCCAGCGGTTGCAGCGTGATGTTTCGGTAGAATATCTCCGCGCCCTCGGCTTGCAGGAGAATCCGGCCCTTGGTGAGCGGCTGCCAGGCCTTGGTCGTTTCATCCCAAGACTTGAGTTGGGTGACTTCGTTCACCAAGTGGCCGTTCACAAAATAGGAGGCACGGTCGCCGCGAACGACGAGTTCCACCCGATTCCAGCCAGGTTGCTCATGACAGTAATGACGGATGAAGCGGCGGTATTGGGTGGGTTTGTCTCCCTTCGTCACTTCCGTGCCACCGCTTTGGCCCGGCGGCCAGAAGCCCGTGGTGTCCGGATGTACGCGACAGGTCGCTTGCGTGTGGATCAGCCAGGCGTCGCCCGTGTCGCCTTCCTGGATCTGACACTCGACGGAGGTGGGCCAGATAACGTTGGGCGCTTGCACGTGAAAGCACACGCCGGCGTCGCGCGCGAAATCGGGATTGGCGCGAGGAATGAATTTTCCGACGCCCCACTTGTATTCGAGGGTCAGCCGGTAGTCGGAATATTCGGCGTTGGTGATGAGATAACCGATGGGCTGCTTTGAGCCGTTCGTCGCGCCCGGATAAGTGTGCAGCGCGCCATCGGTGACCTCGAACAGATTGTCGCTTGTGGGCAGGTCTTTGTCGGGAGTGAAAATGGTCCAGCCATCGAGGGTGCGGCCGTCGAACAGGGCGATGGCGGGCTCCTCGGCGTGGATGACGCGCGGCGCGAGCAGCAGGCCGGCGAAGAGAACAAGCGAGACGAAACGATACTTGCGGAAGCAGCAGGTAAGCATGACGGGGTAGGGTTGGGGGAAACGGATGGAGAAGTCCGGATCGTGCATATTCCGAACGAAATTTAAACGGCAATATCTCCAGGCCGGAGGTCGGAGCGGCCGCGGGCCCGCCGTGGCGTTACGCGACGGAAGCGAAGATCAGTGGCGGGAGCCGCGACCGACGGCCACCGGCGCGCGCAAGCTGGCGCCATCACCCTTAAACCTGCTTTGCGTTGCGCCGAAACCGGTCGTTCGCTCGGCGCTGGCGAAACTCATCCGTGGACTGGCGGAATAGTAGGAGCGACTGGCCGGATAATAGCCGCGGTCGTAGTAATAATCGCCGGGGTAGTAACCGTACAGGGCGTCACCGGTGAAATTCGAAAACCCGAAGCCAAGGCCGAGTCCTGTGACCGGATCGTAGTAACTGACCCAAGCCGAGGTTTCGCGAAAATTGCGGCCCCCTCCGGCCCAGCCATAGGTGAAGGACATCCCGCCATGCACCTGGAGCCGGCCCTGTTCGCTGAGAACGTCGCTGTCCCTGAGGCGCGGCCGATCCTTGGGTTGCGGCCGATTGTACACCGCTTCATCGACCAGGGCATTGAGTTTCGCGAGCTGCTCTGGCGTCAAGCGGTCGAGGCCCGCTTCCGCGATTTTTTCTCCGGGATGGCGGGTGCCGAGCGTGCCGGGAAGCGCTGAAGTCTTGAGCTGCCGGGCGCGAGCGAGGTCGCCCGCCACGAGCTCATCCAGTGCGGCGAGCTCGAGCGCCGTCAGGGTGGTCAGACCTGCGGCCGCCTGCTCCTCTTGGGAAAGAGTCGCCATGAAGCCGCCGGTGGCTGCGCGCAGCGGGGCACCCAGGGCCAGGACCAAACCTGCCAGCAGCATGCCCGACCGGATGACGCGAAGAGGAATCATGGCTGATTCAGACCTGGGCGTGATGGGCAAGTTCCGGCGGGTTGACGGCGCGAAACCTGCTTGGTCATGGCACCCCAATGAACTTATCTTTTCTGCAGGCTCTGCCTGTCCTCGAGGTTCCCGCTGGTCACACCCTCATTGAGGAGGGGCGGCCGATCACGGGTGTCTACTTTCTCGAAAGCGGCGAGGTGGAGGTATTCAAGGGTGATACCCAAATCGCGGAAATATACGACCCGGGAGCGGTCTTTGGTGACATGGCTTATTTACTCCACACGACCCCCACAGCCACCGTGCGGACAGTCACTTCCTGCCAGTTCCGCCACGTGAGCGATCCGGCCGAATTTTTCCGGCGGAATCCAGAGGTTGCGTTGCACATGGCCGTGATTCTCGCGCGACGGGTCGATTCGCTCAGCCGCTATCTGGTGGACATCAAGCACCAGTTCAAAGACCGGGCGGACCATCTTGGGATCATCGACGAGGTGTTGGATGCGTTGATGCACAAACACCCGCGTCACATCCCGCGAAGGGAAGCGGGGGACTAGCTGTCGGACGGGGCGGGTGTGTCGAGGTCGATGGCTTCGTTGCCGGCTTGCGAAATCCAGCGGGCGATCCGTTTTTCGAGGTCGAGCTCGATGAACGCCGGCGGAACACCGAGT
>DATCRM010000301.1:0-6400 GCA_036568985.1 Lacunisphaera sp.
TGGAACGGGCGAGCTGTTTGGCCTGCTCGAGATCCTTGATGAAGGAACCGTTGCCCCACTTCACGTCGATGACGAGACCCTCGGCGCCCTCGGCGAGCTTCTTGGACAGCACGCTGCCGGTGATGAGCGGAAGGCTCGGAATGGTGCCGGTCTCGAGGCGGAGATCGTAGAAAATCTTGTCGGCCGGGGCCAGTTCCGGCACCTGGTCGGCGATGGCCCCGCCGACGCGGGCCAGTTGATCCTGGAAGTGCTGGATCGTCATGTGGCTCTTGAAGCCGGGGACGGCCGAAAGTTTTTCGAGCGTCGTGATGACGAACTCCTGCTCGACCCCGCACATCATCGGGACGACGACCCCGCTCGCCATGGCGAGCGACGCGAGCACGAGCGCGGTCTTGTCGCCGACACCGCCGGTGGAATACTTGTCGATCTTGGGTTTGGCGATATGAGACAAATCGATGACTTCGCCCGACAGCATCATTTCCTCGGTGAGCACCGCGGTCTCCTGCGCGGACATGTTGGCGAAGTAGATCGCCATCAGAAGCGCGGCCTGCTGGTGCTGCGGCATCTCTCCGTCCAGCGTGGAATCGATAATGTAGCGGATTTCCTCCTGCGTGAATTCCTGACCATCGCGTTTCTTCTCAATCAATGAAGTAAACGACGGTTTGATGAACCGACGCGTGGGAATGGGACGTTTTCTCATAGTGGTCACTGGGATGTGTCTGGGTGGCGCCTTGCGGCGCAAAGGTCGAAGAGGCAATGAGTTTTGTCGATTTTGTCGAGCCTAAAATCCGGGTATGACCAGCAATTCCCGGATACACGAAATGGTTACCTTAACCAGAGGATGGCTTGCGCGAAAACCCGCCAAAATCCTTCTTGCTCAAAGCCAAGCGCAATTCCTCAATGACCGGATGTCCCTTCCTTTCGACGTCGCCGCTCACCTCGACGCCAGTCTCCGTTCCATTGCCGACGAACTCGGCCTGATGGCGCGTGGCTTTGATCCGGAGGTCCGTGTGGCCGATCCGGCCCATGGTGATTTTCAGGCCAACGGCGCCCTCGCTTTCGCCAAACGCGAGAAACAGAACCCCCGCGCGCTCGCCCAGCAAATCGTCGACCGGGCCGGCACGTTGCAGGCGGATTTCGAGCTTTCGCTCGCCGGTCCGGGATTCATCAATTTCCGCCTGAAGCCCACGGCCCTTCTGTCCTGGCTGGTAGCCCACGACTCCGAACAACATCTGCAGGCCGGCGCGGCCCGCGCTCACGCCGGTCAAACCTGGGTCGTCGATTATTCCTCGCCCAACACCGCCAAGCAGATGCACGTCGGCCACCTGCGCTCCGCCGTGATCGGCGAAGCCATCTGCCGGCTCCTCGCCTTCACCGGCGCCACAGTAATTCGCGACAACCATCTCGGCGACTGGGGCACGCAGTTCGGCAAACTTATCTACGCCTATCAGCGCTGGGTGGATGAAGCCGCGTTGGCCGCCGATCCTATTGAAGAACTCGAAAGGCTCTACAAGCTGGGTCAGGCCGCGACCGATCCGGAGAAATCACCCGAGCCCGTGAAGGCTGCCCATGAGCTCGAGATCGCTCGCGCCGAACTCGTGAAACTCCAGAACGGTGATCCGCAAAGCGTCGCGCTCTGGAAAAAATTCTCCGACGTCAGCCTCGCGGCCTTCCAGCAGATCTACGACCGTCTCGGCATCCGGTTCGATCACAACCTCGGCGAATCCTTCTACAACGACAAGGTCGACCGCGTCTACCGCGAGCTCACCGAGACACGCTTGGCCGAGGACAGCGCCGGCGCACTCGTCGTCTTCCACGACGAGCATCCGCGGTTCAGCCGGAATGCCGAGCGGCCCAATCCGTTCATGGTTCGCAAGGCCGACGGCGCGAGCGGCTACGCTTCCACCGACCTCGCCACCGCCCTTTATCGCACCGAACATTTTCGGGCCGACGGCATCGTGGTCGTCACCGACTTCCGCCAGGGAGATCATTTCGAACAGCTTTTCCTGACGGTCAAAAAATGGTTCGCCGCGAAAAATTACCGTCTGCCCGAACTCCACCACGTGACGTTCGGCGCGGTCACCGCCGAGGACGGCAAGGCGCTGAAGACCCGCGACGGTGGCGTCATCAAGCTGAAGGCTTTGCTCGATGAAGCCGAGGAACGCGCCTACGTGCTCGTCACCGAAAAAAGCCCCGATCTGCCCGAGGCTGAGCGCCGCGACATCGCCCGCGCTGTCGGCATCGGCGCCGTGCAATATGCCGACCTCTGCCAGAATCGCAGCAGCAACTACGTGTTCGCGTGGGACAAAATGCTGTCCCTCGACGGCAACACCGCTCCCTACCTCCTCTACGCCGTCGCCCGCGTGCGCTCCATTTTCCGCAAGGCCGGACTCGATCCCGCGGCACCCCCGGTCGCCGGAGCCAGTGCGCCCGAAACCCCGCAGGAACTCGCCCTCGCCCGCAAACTCGTGCAATTCGCCGACGCCGTGCGCCTGGCCACCGCGCAACTTCGTCCGCATTTTCTCTGCCTGTATCTCTTCGAGCTCGCCGGTGCCTACAGCGCGTTCTATGCGGCCGACAAAGTTATCGTCGACGATCCCGCCGTGCGCGCCCGCCGGTTGCTGCTCTGCCATCGCGCGTTGATCGTGCTGGAAACGGGTTTGCACCTGCTCGGTCTGCGCACGCTGGAGAGAATGTAAGTTTCGCAAACCCCAAATCACAAACGCCAAAGGCCAAAGGGACTTGAAGGTTGGAGCGTCAGCCTTGGTTTGGCGTTTGGACCTTTGGCGTCTGTGATTTTCCACCGGTGACTTCACTCTTGCGACCACCCTCGCCCCGCACAACATCCCCACCATGGCCAATCAAGAGATTTACGTCCGCGGCGTGAATGATACCGAAGCCCGCGGCCCCTTCACCTTGGAACAGCTCGTTTCCCTCGTCGAAGCAGGTCAGGTCACCCAGGAAACGTATTACTACGACGCCACCACGGAACAGTGGCTGCTTCTCTCCGCCAACGCCGAGATGAAGGCGGCGCTCTGGCCCGAGAAGAAAAAGATGGGCTTCAAGCACCACGAATTCAAGGCGGTGAACCAGGAGAAGACGGACAGCGCCCCACCGATCACCGTCCAACAGTTCCTCGACGCCGCCGAGGGCCGGACCGACGAGACCAAGGGCAAGAAGGACAAAGGCGACATCATGATGAACGCCGCCCAGTGGGGCACGCGTTCCGCTGCCCTCATCTCCTTTGCCAGCGCCGCCGCCCTGATTCTTCCCGGCATCGATGGCCTGACGGCCATGGACGTGAACAAGATTTTGCAGACCCCCGGCGTGCTGCTTGGTATCGTGGACGTCGTCATCGGCCTGTTGTTGTTCCTCGGGGTGATCCAGATTTATCCCTTCGTCCGTTTCCGCGCGGTATTCGGCCTCGGTTTCCTCGGCTTTCTCTTCATGACCCAGGGCCAGCTCACGCCGATGATCGCCGTCGCCGCCGGCTCGGCGGGCCTGTACTTCTGCACGATTTTCCTCAGCTACATCCCGCTGGCCGTCGCCGCGTTGCTCGGCCTCGGTGGCATGGCGATGCTGGCGACCATGGCTTATATCTGAACAGGACCGGCGCCTCTCCCCGCCTATGCCGCTCGCCACGCTCCTATCCCGGCTCCGGCGGCTCTGGACGCATGACATCTGGGCCGCCGGCCTCAAGCGGGACCCTTCGCTGAAAGGCCGCTCGCTCGCCCTGCTGCGCGTCACGTCGATCACGATCTCGGGGCTGCGAGACCTGCACGTGGCCATCCGCGCCGCCGCGCTGAGCTACAGTTCGCTGCTCGCCCTCGGGCCGCTCATCGCCATCGGCGTTCTGATCTCGGGATTCGCCCTCGGTAACCGCGACCCGGCCCTCGTCGCCCAAGGACTCAATCGCGTCATCAGTTTCATCGCCCCCCAGGTGGCGCAGTACGACAAAGCCGGCCAGGCGGAGCGTCCCCCGGGTCAGCAGCAGCAACCGCCCGCGCCCGGACAGCCGGCCGCCGCTCCCGCCACGCCCGAGATGGTGCAATTGCTCGATAATTTCATCGTCAACTCGCGCTCCGGCACCGCCGGTCTCATCGGCATCCTTACCCTCTTCCTCATTGTCATCGGGCTGTTCACCACAATCGAAAATACTTTCAACGACATCTGGGGTGTGCGGCGCGGGCGCACGCTGCTGGCCCGCATCGTGTATTATTGGAGCGTCATCACCTTGGGCGCGTTGCTCTTTTTCACCTCGCTCACGCTGCTATCGGCCGGCGCGTTCATGAATGTCTTCTTCGAGAAGATCCCGCTCGGGGCCCAGCTCAAGAGTCTCTTCGTGTGGATGCTGCCCTCGGGTTCCGTGCTGCTCCTTGTCGTCATCCTGACGATTTTCTACCGGATCGTGCCGCACACGCGCGTGCGCTGGACCGCGGCGCTCATCGGCGCCATCCTTGTCACCGCGCTGCTCTTTCTCAACAACTACCTCGCGTTCCTTTATTTCAAGCGCGTCGTCCTTTCCAAGAGCCTCTACGGTTCGGTCAGCATTATGCCGGTTTTGATGATCGGCCTCTACATTTTCTGGTTCTTCGTGCTCGTCGGAGGGCAGATCACCTATGCCGTGCAGAACGTCCGCTTCCGCAGCAGTCAGACCGCGTGGCACAGCCTCAACCACGCGACGCGCGAAAGCCTGTCCCTCGTGGTGCTCCTGCTCATCGCCCGCCGTTTCAAGGTGGCCGCCCCGGCTTACGCGGTCAGCGAACTGGCCGCGCTCATCAGCATCCCTTCGCAGATCCTGAACGAGAGCCTCAACCGCCTCTGCGACATGAAACTCATCAGCGAGCTCCCGCCCGCCGACGGCGCCGATCCCAACGACCTCCGCTACCAGCCGGCCCGGCCGCTCGACCAGATCAGCCTGGACCATTTCCGCCGTGAATTCGAAAACTACGGCGAGGCCCCCGCCGCCGGCCTGCTCGAGCACGTCGATCCCGTGCTGGTCCATTATCACGAGAAACTCTCCGCCGCCATCCCCGCCGCCTTCGGCACCAAGACGCTCAACGAGCTGATCGACGAGCAACCGCCCAGCCAGACCTTTGCACCGTTTCCGACGGCGGGAAGATGAATTGCCGCAAGCAAGGCCGGGATGCATCTCGCCTTTGTTTGTCGGCACCTTCGGCTGAATTTCGATCGCGCGGTATCAGCCATGACTGACCAATGAGGTGGCGCTACAAAGGGTTTGCATCGAATCGATTCGCCAGCAGACCGCTCGCCGAAATGTCACTCCTTCAACGAGTTTGCTTTTGACAATTTCTCCCGGAGGCCGCTTTGATTCGGAAACCCCGTCACCGCCACATGTTCAACCAACTTCTGGGACTTTTCTCCAACGACATCGGGATCGATTTGGGCACGGCCAACACCCTCGTCTATGTGAAGGACAAGGGCATCGTGCTCCGCGAACCCAGCGTGGTGGCGGTCTATACCAATTCCCGCCGCGTCCGCGCCGTGGGTGACGAGGCCAAGGTCATGCTCGGCCGCACACCCGGCAGCATCACTGCCATCCGCCCGATGAAGGACGGCGTGATCGCCGACTTCGACATCACCGAGGCGATGCTCCGCTACTTCATCCGCAAGGCCAACGGTGGAAAAACCTTCCCGCAACCCAGCGTGTGCATCGCCATCCCCTCCGGCATCACCGAGGTCGAGAAGCGCGCGGTCATGGAATCCGCCACGCATGCCGGCGCCCGCGAGGTCCACACCATCCCCGAACCTTTCGCGGCCGCCCTCGGCGTCGGCCTGCCGGTCGACGAACCCGCCGCCAACATGATCGTGGACATCGGCGGCGGCACGACCGAGATCGCCATCATTTCGCTCAACGGCATCGTATTTTCGAAATCCATCCGCGTCGCGGGCGACGAAATCGACCTCGCGATCATCAATTACATGAAGCGGGCCTACAACCTGCTGATCGGCGAGCGCACCGCGGAAGAAATCAAGATGACCATCGGCTCCGCCTACCCGCTCGACACCGAGCTGGCCATGGAGGTCAAGGGCCGCGACTCCGTCGCCGGCCTGCCCAAGACGATTCACATCACCTCCCAGGAAATCCGCGAGGCCATGGGTGACACCATCGGCGCCATCGTCGAGGCCGTGCGCATTACCCTCGAACGCTGCCCGCCCGAACTCTCCGCCGATCTCGTCGACCGCGGCTTCGTGATGGCCGGCGGCGGTTCGCTCATCCGCGGCATCGACAAGCTCCTCTCCGAAAAGACCGGGCTGGCGGTTACCGTGTCCGACGACCCGCTTTCCGCCGTCGCCAACGGCACCGGCGTTTTCATCAACAACATCGAGGACTACCGCCGGATCGCCGCGGACCTCTGAGCGAGGTCCGGTCCAACCC
>DATCRM010000302.1:0-3641 GCA_036568985.1 Lacunisphaera sp.
GTTCTCGGAGGACGATGAGGAGACTGACATCAAGGATGAGGATTTGGAGAATGAGGAGTCCGCTCCCATCATCCAGCTCGCCAACCGCATCATCGAGGACGCCTATTTCGCGGGAACGTCCGATATCCATATCGAGCCTTGGGAAAAGGAGATCGTTGTCCGCTACCGCATCGACGGTCTCACGCAGGAAAAGCTCCGGCTGCCGGGCAAGGTTGCCGGAGCGCTCGTCGCGCGGTTCAAGATCATGTGCAATCTGGACATCGCGGAGCGCCGCCTGCCCCAGGACGGCCGCATTGTTTTCAAGCAGTTCAGCAAGAAAAACGTGGATATCGATCTCCGCGTCTCCACCGCACCGCTCAATCACGGCGAGGGCGTCGTCATGCGTATCCTGGACAAACAGAAGTCCACGCTGCCGCTCCCTGCGCTCGGTTTCACGGACGCCAATCTCGCAAAATACCGCGAGTGCATCCGTCAGCCCTACGGCATGATTCTGCACTGCGGACCGACCGGCTCCGGCAAGTCGATGACGCTCTACTCGGCGCTCAACGAAGTGAATACGCCCGATGTCGTCATCCGCACCGCTGAGGACCCGATCGAATACACGCTGCCGGGCATCAACCAAATGCAGATGCACCGGCAGATCGGTCTCACCTTTGCCGCCGCGCTCCGCGCCTTCCTGCGTCAGGATCCTGACATCATTCTCGTGGGCGAAATCCGCGACAAGGAGACGGCGAATATCGCCGTAGAGGCTGCGCTCACCGGTCACCTGCTCATTTCCACGCTCCACACCAACGATGCGCCCAGCACCGTCGCCCGTCTTACCGACATGGGCATCGAGCCGTTCATGATCTCGTCGTCGCTGGTCTGCGTGTGCGCCCAGCGCCTCATGCGCCGCGTCTGCAAGGTCTGCCGTGTCGCCTACGAGCCCGAGGGGCGGGAGAAGGACGTGCTGCAGCGCGCCCTCGGATGGACCGGTTCAATCTACAAGGCCAACCCCAAGGGCTGCGCCAAGTGCAACGGCACCGGCTACAAGGGCCGGGTCGGCATCCACGAGCTCATGGTTACCAACGAGGAGCTCATCGAGGCCATCAACAAGGAAATGGAGACGGCCGAGATCAAGCGCATCGCCATGAAAGCCGGCATGAAGACCCTTCACCAGGACAGCATGTTCAAGGTCAAGGAAGGTCTCAGCACGATGGCCGAGGCCCTTAGCACCGTTCCGCAGGACATGGAGCTGCGCGGGAAGGAGTGAGCGGGTTCAGGATCGTTCTCGTTATCGTAATCTTTCTCGTTCTCCTGGGTTCGGAATTTGAGAACGATTAAGAGTAAGAGAACGATTACGATTCGCGCCTCATGTCCTACCTCCCTGAATTTCTCACCATCGCCGTGATGCATGCGCTGGCGGTGATCAGTCCCGGCCCTGACTTCGCCATGGTGCTTCGGCAGAGTTTGCGCCACGGTCGCACGACGGCGCTCTGGACCAGCGTGGGCATCGGCTGCGGCTTATCCACGCATATCACCTACAGCCTGCTCGGACTCGGATTGTTCCTGAAGAACTCCGCCACGGCGCTTTCGATCGCCAAGTGGGCCGGCGCCGCCTACCTCGCCTGGATCGGTGTGCAGGCGCTGCGGGCGAAGCCACGCGAGAGCGACATCAACCTCGCGGCGGACAACGCGGTTCCGACCGGCCGCGCCGCATGGACGACCGGCTTTCTGGTCAACGTACTCAACCCCAAGGCGGCGTTGTTTTTTATTTCCCTCTTTCCCCTCGCCGTGAGCGCGACCACTCCGAAAGCGGTGCAGGTGGGCTACGGCGTCTGGATGGCGATCACCACAGTCGCCTGGTTTTCTTTCGTATCGGTGGTGTTCGCTCGGGAGAAAGTCCGCCGCGCCTTCCTCCGCCACGGCCACTGGATCGATCGCGCGCTGGGCGTGGTCTTCCTTGCCTTCGCGGCGAGCCTGCTGCTGATTTCGTTGTGACGGAGATTCCGATGGTTTCTGAATAAAAGATCAGGCCAGCAGGTTGCGGTTGAATTTCAGGACCTTTTTCGATCCCGACTCCGACCGCACCCTGCTCGCGCGATACTAAGGAGCCGTTACTGCGGCCGCGACCGTACTGGCGATGATTCCCGCGCCTTGGGCGTTGGGATGAACGCCGTCGCTGAAGTATTCCGGGTGGTTCAGCAGGGGAGAATTGTTATCGATCAAGGGCATTCCCGTTTGGCTGGCGATCGTGCGAATCGCCGGCACGACGGTGTTCTGGATGAACACCGGGTCGAACGTGGGGCCGAAGGCGTTGGGGCTGTACACGGGCGGGATCAGGCAGACGAACACTTCGGGCTGCGTGGCGAGGCTCCAGTAGTCCGCGATCAGCGCGCGATAGTCGGTATTGAATTTGGCCGCGTCCCAATTGCTTGATTTGGAATCGTTGGTCCCGAGCATGATCACCACGACATTGGGTGCGAAGGCCTTGCTGTTGCGATACTGGGACGTGCGCCAGTAACTTTTAGCCGTTCCTTTCTGCACCGTCGCGCCGTTAACGCCAAAGTTGCCGACGACGTACCCGCTCCCGAGCAGCGCCTGAAGCTGCGCCGGATAGCTTTGTGTGCCGGGGTTCGCCAGGCCATATCCGAAGGTGATGCTGTCGCCGATGCAGGCCACTTTGACCTGGGCCCAGGCACCCGGAGCGCTCAACGCGAGCGCAGCGGCGATGGAGAGAAACATTACCAAAACACGTTTGAGGTAGGTTTTCATAATGGACCTTGCTGTTTTTGGGGAGGGTTGGATTTCCGAGCCGCGATTGCCACGACGGCACGCGACAATGTCGTCGAAGGGCTCATTGAAACGCCTGCGGCGAGTCAAGGCGGGATAGCCGATCCCACCCTAAAGGGGTGGAGGACGGCAGGGGATGGTGCTCATGGAACGCACATCCAGGACGGCGCGGCGCGCCCTTCGTTCAAACCGGCTTCATCCAAAGACGGTCGATCACCGCACGTTGCCGTAGGCGCTGAAGATGAGGGCGCGGCCGGTGGGCGTTGTGGCGTGGATACGGACCGCGGTATTGACGGCTTCGGCCGTGCTGCGCGGGGTCAGATGCAGACGATAGCGGCGGCCGGCTTCGAGGGTTTCCAAGCGGGCGGTGAAGGCTTCGCTAGTGGGGCGGACCTCGCCGAGCGTCAGGTCGAGACCTTCGGCGATCGTGATTTCAACGACCTTGGGATCGACGGGGCCGTGCAGCGGCCATTCGAGGCTGCGGGGGGAGAGCGTGGCGATCTCGGGGATGTTGAGCTCGGCGGTGAGTACCGCGGGCTCCTTGGCGTCGTCGGTGGTGACTACAATCAAGCGCTGAAACACGCCGGAGCGGTCGGCGATCGTGAAGCGGACGCGGATCCGGCCGGTATCGCCGGGGGCGATGACTTTCACGCTCGGCTCGGCGTCGAGACAGTCGCAGCTCGTGTCCACGGACAGGATGGTGACGGCTTTGTCCCCGCGGTTGGTGAACTCGTAGGCGGTTTCAGCGGTGCTTTGCAGCGGGGCGGCCTTCACGATTTGCTGGGTGGTCTTCCAGTCCAGGGCCGGGGCGGAGATCGCACCGCAGAGAGCGATAGAGAGGGTGAGAGTGGGAAAGTGGGGCTTCATCC
>DATCRM010000303.1:0-2644 GCA_036568985.1 Lacunisphaera sp.
ACCGCCGATCGACCGCGGGTCGCGAGATCCTCGGACATGGTGGCACCGGTGGTGACAAGCGCGGTCGCCGTGCCGCCGATCACCGTCAAGAGTGCGGGAACGCCCCACCGCAAAAGAATGCCGCTCATCTTGCCCCCAGTCTTTCAACCGCCGCGGATCGACGCCTGAGCCTTAGCGCTTCCGAGTGAATCGGAAAAGTGCGCCAACTCTTTGTTATCGTAGTGATTGGCGCATAGCCGATGCGCGATGAACCGAACCTGAGCGAGGGCATAAATGCAGAAGGCCCGGCTTGCGCCGGGCCTCCCGATTTCGGTGTAAGCGAGACGCTTACTCGAAGGTCTTGGCAGCCTTGAACGTGGCGCGGTAGGCGCCGTTCGAGTAGGCCTCGCCCTTGAGGGAGGTGGTGAACCCACCGCCCGGAGCCCAAGCCACGGTCGCGGCACCGTAGAAGGTGTCCGAAGCCGTATTGAGCGACGAGTCGTAGAGGCCAACTTCACCGGTGAGGGTGATGGTCTCGGTGACGGCAGCAACGAGCTGGGCGGCGACCTGGTAGGCGTCGTTACCCGAGGCATCATGGTACCAGCGACCGCCGAGGTTCACCGACACCGTGTCAGTCACAGCGGCCGTGCCGCTGATGCCGAAGCCGTAGTCAGTGCCAGCGGTGGTGTTGGCGGCTTCGACCGAGGCAGCCAGCGTGAACATGTCGAACGTGGCGGCAGCCGACGCAAGACCGTTCCAGTAGCCCGAGTTGTCGCCAGCGATGGCTGCAACAAACTTCACGACGTCGAAGGTACCAGCGAAACCAGCGTGGTAGCCCCAGCTCTCCACGACACCGTCAAGCACGCCAGCGGCAGCAACGGTCAGGTGAGCGGCAATGCCATCACCAGCGTAGGAGATCACACCAAAGGCGGTGCCAGCCGAAGTGGGCGTACCAATTGCCGTTGTACCGGCGCCGTCGAGCTTCTCGAGACCACCGGCAAGGACAACGCCGTTGCCGAGATCGGTAGTGATCTGAATGACGTGGCCACCATCACCGATCGCGGCTGCGGTGCCCCACTTCACGCCCTTGTCGACATTCTCCGAATTGAAGAGGCCGAGGAAGTTCAGCGGCTCGTCGTTGGAGAAGTTCATGATCGAGCCCTTCTTGCCCGCCATGATCACCGTCGAGTCACCGACGGACACGTAGGCCTCGTCGATTACAACGCCGGCGTTACCCGAACCACTGCTGAAGTCAGTCTCGTTGGTGATGATCGAGTACTGCTTCTGCTGCAGCTTGATCACCGCGCTGGCCGGACCGAAGTCCGAAGCGGCAGTACCAACAAACTTCACCCAGGCCTTGACCTTCGAGTGCCAATCGTTATCCAGGCCGCCGGCACCCACGCCGTCGTCCGGAACGTTGAACGCTTCCGTAGCGAGAAGGCCATTTTCAGACGTGTTCACCAGCAGAGCGCCCGGAGCGTAGTTGCCCCAGCGGAATTCGTACTCGACGCCGCCCGAGATCTGCAGGCAGTTGGTGTCGGACGAGATGGTCAGACCGGACAGGCCGAGCTGATCGCAAACGTCGAGGGACGTGAGAACGCCCAAGTCGGCCGCATAGCCAGCGGTCGAGAGACCGGCCGCAGCCACAGAACCCAGAACGAGGCTCCGAATCTTCATTGTTGACCTCCAAAGTCAGTCATTCTTTGTGCCAGTTGCCTGGCGGTTTGCCGAAACGCGACCACACTTTTAGTGTGTGTTGTCGTCGCGTTGCGACCGACAAACGATCCCATGCATGGATTCGCAAGACCAACCATACGCATGCCGGACGGGGACGCAACGGCGCCGACGCCCAAAACGCGTGGCGACAATGTGGTTGCAATGCGGATGTTGCAGATTCACCACAGCTTTGGAAACCAGCCGTTAAGAGAGGTGGATCGCGAGTTAACGCCGCGAGAGCATGGTCCAGCGTCACCGCGCAGCCGGGAGGCGCGGCTCGGAGATATAGGGCTCTGCGCAGGCGACTTCCCACCCCGCACCGAGGAAATCGAGCAGTTGCCGCATTTCGGGCGCCGGGGCAGCGGAGATTGTGGACGTGTCGACACGGCGGAGAAAGCCGGGGAAGCGGTCGGACCAGAAGGTCATCAGGTCGCTGTAAAGGTCCACATAGGCGCGCGCATCATCGAGATCGCCGGTGTACTCGTTCCCTGCTCGATTGAAGTATTTCCGGAACAGCGCGAGAGCGTGCCCCTCAGGTTCGCGGGCGCAATAGAGGACGCGTGCCTCGGGCAGCGCCGCTCGCATCAGGCCCAAGAGCTTGAAATTGTTGGGCATCGTATCGACGATCCGCTGTCCGGGAGCGAGGGCGGTGGCCATGGCACGGTAGCGGTCACCGAATTCGGCGGTCTCGAGATATCGCGACATCACCCCAGCTGCCGGCAGCTCGCCGGCGGGGAAGAGCGACGGGTGGCGGGCGAGCATGCCTTCCAGGGTCGATTTGCCGGAGCGGGGGAGACCGACGATGAAGATCGGGCCGGTCGGCGGTAGCAGCGGTGGGAAATCAGTGGGTGCGGAGGCCTCCCGCTTCAGCGTTTCGATCTCGGCTCGTGCCGCATCCAGGTCGAATGGGTGGAGTTTGCGGACGATGGCGTTGCCGCGGGAGAAATGC
>DATCRM010000304.1:0-6069 GCA_036568985.1 Lacunisphaera sp.
GGGCTGACAGCCCCGCCTCCACTACAGGAATGCCGGGCAGCGGCTTCGCAGAGCGGAGGGCCAACCTCCGGGTCGGCCGCGGCCCAGCGGGAGCTGGGCCCTCCAAAAAAGATTCCCGACTACGGCTTGGACGCCGCTTCCTTGAGGGCCTTGGCTTCGGCGGGGTCGGCTTGTTCGAGAGCCTTGGAGAGGTTGAGCACGTCGAGGTTGAGCTCCTTCTTTTTCTCACGTTCGTGCTCTTCGAGCGCGCGTTCGGCCATGCCGGCGCCAAACAACGGAATCGTGAAACTGTTCAGGACGCGGTCGAGCTGGGTGAATTTTTCCTTGGCGAGTTTATCCCCGAGGTTTTGCCGGGTGTAGACGATGTCGGTGTTGAGCCTGGGCCGGGGCTTTTGCTTCACGGTCATCTTGGGCAGCTCGAGCACGTCGGGATCGGCGGGTTGGTCGAGTTTCTTGGGCTCGGCCGGCGGCGGTGGCTCGTATTTCGGCATCGTGGCGGCGAGTTGCTCGCGCGCGGTTTGCGGCGCCGGCTGCCCGGCCGTCGGGGCCGCGGGCTTGGCGGGAGCCTCGTCCGCGCGCGCGATCACGGCGAGCGCGAAGAAGAGCAGTCCCAGTTTTGGCGTGGTCTTCATGAGGAAAAGGGAAAACACGTTGGCGAATCTATCGAGTGAAAAATGCTCAGTGACGGATCTCGATTCCCGCGGGACGGGTCGTGTGCGTATTGTCCATTTCCTGTTGGTATTTCCGGGCGGCTTCGGGGTCGATGGACTTGCTGATCTCGTTTACTTGATTCAGTCGGTCGAGTTCCGCCGCCCGGTACAAGGCCCGGCCGCGCTGGACTTTCGAGGGACTGAGGAGCGGGATGGTAAAACTGTTGAGCAGCACGTTGAGCGGGCCGTCTTCGGCAATCTTGTCGAGATAGAGGTTCTCCATCTTGCGATTGAAATCCCGTTTGCTCATGAGGTGGTCGTCCGCGTCGCGCGGGAAACGTTTTTCCTTCACCATGAACTTGGGCAGGATGAGCACGTTCGGGTCGGAGGTTTGGGCGGTGGCGGTACTCTCGTTGTCCGTTCCGGCTTTTGGGGAAGGTGGTTGGTAGGTGGGCAAACCCTCCCTTATCCGGGCCTTGATTTCCCGCGAGACCAGCCCCGCGGAAGGCTCGGCGGTCAAGGCGACCGTCGCCAACCCGGCGGGTAGGAGCAGGAGGAATCCGGCTGGTTTCATCGCTGGGTAAGGGTTGGAACCGCCAAAGAAGCGATGGTTCCGCTAAAACGCAGACTTAGCCTTAACCATGCAATTGGCGCGCAAATTAGCTTTGTGGTTTTGCGATACCGAAAGGTGGCCGCGCACGTCCCCGTGCGCGTGGATCGACGCCCTCCGAAGCGGGCACAGGGACGTGCCCGACCACCCGCGCCGACTGTATTGTTCCGGCTTAGGGAATATCTGAACGAACGAGCGGTAGGGCCGGCGGCTTACTTCAGCGACTCGGCCAGCGTGCGCAGGTGCGGCCAGCGGCTGTCGGGAATGCTGGCACCGAGATGCTGCACGCATTCCGCCCCGAGCGCGGAACCGAGGGCTCCGGCTCCGGCAAGCGACTTGCCGCGCAGGTGGCCATAAAGAAAACCACCGGCCCACGCATCGCCGGCACCGGTGGTGTCAACGACGCGGGACACCTTCACGGGGGCGATGCGATGGAGCGCCGAGCCGCGGGCCACCCAGGCGCCGTCCTTGCCGATCTTCACCGCGGCAATACCGCCGAAAGCGGCGATTTCGCGAGCGTAGGTGTCGTATCCGGCCTCCTTTTGGAAAAGGGCCCGGGCCTCGTCCTCATTGGCGAAGACGATGTCCACGCCCTGCTTGAGCTGGGAGAGGATCCAGTCACGCGCGACGTTGACGACTTCGAAGGAGGAAAGCTCCAAGCTGAGGGTGCAGCCGGCGGCGCGGGCGGTGCGGGCGACCTCTTCGGCGAGGGCAGGGTTGAAAAGCAGATAGCCCTCGATGTGCGCGTGTTTGGCGCCGCGGAAGTCGTCCACGTTGATTTCGGCCGGGCTCAGGGTCATGGCGGCGCCCAAGTGTGTGCGCATCGTACGCTGGCCGTCGGCGGTGACCATCGAGAGGCAGCGGCCATTGGGCAGATTGGTGTGCTTGAAACGCGAACCGTCGCCACCGGCGGCCACAAAATTGACGCGGTAATCCTCGGCGGTTTTGTCGGCGCCGGTTTTGCCGACGAAGGTGGTGCGCAGGCCGAGCTTGGCCGCGCCGAGCACGGCGTTGGCGGCGGAGCCGCCTGGGGTCATGGCGACCGCTCCGCCCAGGCGGTTCAGCAGCCGTGCTATGTCTTCATCGTCCACCAGGACCATGCCGCCGATGTCGCCGGGGACGTGGGTGCGCAGGAAGGCGTCATCCACATGGGCGATGAAATCCATGATGGGGTTGCCAATGCCGAGGAGATCGAAGGAGGGAGAGGCCATGGAGGTCAGATCAGGTCACCACGAAACACACGAAATACACGAAAAGGGGAAGGGTTTTATAGGGCGGGATCTCCGAATCCCGCCTTCGTGCGAGCGCGATATCGCTTCCTTGGCGGGGTTCGGAGAGTCCGCCCTACAAATCAACTCACCGTGAGATTGGTGGCGAGGAGGGGTTCTTCGTCCACCTCGATGAGAATGGAGTAGTCGCCGGGCTGCTCGAAGCGGAGGTTGCGGAGTTCGTTGATGAGGTTGATGCGGTGCAGGGGGCTCTGGGATTCGAATTCCCGGTGGAGCAGTTCCACGGGATTGGTGGGATCGAGGCCCATGGACATCCTGATTTTGTGCGGACCAGGCTGGACGTCGGTAAGAGTGAGAAACCAGACCATGTAAGGGTGTACGACCGGGAAGGAGCGGGTCTTAATATTGGAAAAAACACCGAGAATGGTGTGTTTGCCGGAGGCAGGGTCGATGTGGACACCGTCGCAGGTAATCCAGGCTAGCAGGGAAGGTTTGGACTGCACGGCGCGACGATTGCGCCGCAAGTAACCGGTGCCAAGTATCAAGTATCAGGCAGAGGCAGGATGGTTTCCGGGGGCTTTCCTGTTACTTGGTAATTGTCGTCTGATACTTCCCGCCAGGGGCGGGGGAGCGGCAATCTATTTTCGGGTGATTTCAGAGCGGGAAATGCCGCCGGCACACCTTTTTCTTGTGTATGGAAATCGCGCCCGTTTTAACCGCTGCCGATGAAGTATATTTTCGTCACGGGCGGGGTGGTTTCTTCCTTGGGCAAAGGGCTCACGGCGGGTGCGCTTGGCGCCCTGCTCGAGATGCGCGGACTGACCGTGCGCATCCAGAAGTTCGACCCTTACTTGAATGTGGATCCGGGCACGATGAGCCCGTTCCAGCACGGCGAGGTCTATGTGCTCGACGACGGGGCGGAGACCGACCTCGACCTCGGTCACTACGAGCGCTTCACGTCCGGCAAGCTTTCTCGCGCCAACAGCCTTTCTTCCGGCCAGATCTACGAGGCCGTCATCGCCAAGGAAAGGCGCGGCGATTACCTCGGCAAGACCGTGCAGGTAATCCCGCACGTGACGAATGAGATCAAGGAACGCATCTACAAGGGTGGCAAGGGCGTGGACGTCCTCATCACCGAGATTGGCGGCACCACCGGCGACATCGAGGGCCTGCCGTTCCTCGAGGCCTTGCGCCAGTTCGCGCTCGAGGTCGGTCCGAAGGAATGCGTTTTCATCCATGTGACGCTGGTGCCGTTTGTGACGGCCGCGGGCGAACTGAAGACCAAGCCCACGCAGCAGAGCGTAGCCAAGCTCCGCGAGATCGGCATCCAGCCCCACCTGCTGGTCTGCCGCTGCGAAAAGCCGCTCTCGCTCGAAATGCGCGAGAAGCTCTCGATGTTCTGCAACGTCCCGGTCAAGGCGGTGTTCGCCGCCGAGGACGTCGAATCCTCCATCTACGAGCTGCCGGGCATGCTTCAGAAACAGGGCATGGACCAGCACGTGTGCGAATTGCTGGGCATCAAGGCGCGCCCCAACCCGAAGAATATCTGGGCCGACATCGTCCACCGCATCAAGTCGCCCAAGCACCAGGTGAAGATCGGTGTGGTCGGCAAATATATCGAGCTGCAGGACGCGTACAAATCCGTCTACGAATCGCTGGCACACGCCGGCATCGCCAATCACGCCCGGGTGGATGTTGTGCGCGTCGATGCCGAGGAGCTCGAGACCAAGGCGGGCATGAAACAGCTCAGCAAGCTCGATGGGATTCTGGTTCCCGGTGGCTTTGGCGACCGCGGCATCGAGGGCAAGATTGCCGCCGCCGGCTACGCGCGCAAAAACCAGATTCCCTATTACGGCATCTGCCTCGGCATGCAGGTTGCCGTCATCGAGTTTACCCGCCATGTGCTCGGCCTGAAGAAAGCCAACTCGATGGAATTCGAGCCGACGACGACCGAACCGGTCATCGCGCTCATGGACGAGCAGCGGAACGTCGTCCAAAAGGGCGGCACGATGCGTCTCGGTGCCTACGCCTGCACTCTCAAGCCCGGCACGCTGGCCCGCAAGGCCTATGGCGCTGAGACCGTCACGGAGCGTCACCGCCACCGTTACGAGGTGAATAACGATTACATCGAGCGCCTGGAGAAAGCCGGCATGGTCATTTCCGGCTGGAATCCCAAGCGGGGCCTGGTCGAGATCTCCGAGCTCAAGACGCGGCTGCATCCATGGTTCCTCGGCGTGCAGTGCCATCCCGAATTCCAGTCCAAACCCAACCGGGCGCACCCGCTCTTTGCCGCTTTCGTCGCGGCGGCGATCAAGAACCAGAAGAAGAAATAAACCCGCCCGCACCTGTCATCCTGAGCGAAACGAAGGATCCAGCGGGACAATCGCAACGTGAAACACCTTGGATTCTTCGCTTCGCTCAGAATGACACGCTAAGTGAGTCCCATGCTCTTCGATTCCAACAAACTTCTCCTGATTGCCGGTCCCTGCTCGCTCGAGAACGAGGAGGTCTGTCGCTCGGTGGCGGAAACACTCACGCAGCTGGCGAAGAAGCACCGAGAGCTGAACATCGTTTTCAAAGGTTCGTTCGATAAAGCCAACCGGACCTCGCTGGGCGGGCGCGGCACGGGGCTGAAGGAAGGTCTGCGGCTGCTCGCTCTGATCAAGAAGGACTACGGTTTTCCCGTCCTGACCGACATCCACGAACGCCAGCAGTGCGCGCCGGTCGCAAAGGTGTGCGATGTGCTGCAGATTCCTGCCTTCCTGTGCCGGCAAACCGACCTGCTGCTCGCCGCCGCCAAGACCGGTGCGGTCGTCAACGTGAAGAAAGGCCAGTTTCTCTCGCCGCAGGAGATGGAGTTCGTCGTCGGCAAACTCCGGCAGGGCAAGGCCGCCGAGATCTGGCAGACCGAGCGCGGCACGACCTTCGGCTACCAGAATCTGGTCGTGGACATGCGCAGTTTTGCGATGATGAAGGCGCTGGGTTATCCTGCGGTCTTCGACGCCACGCACAGCGTGCAGCTGCCGGGGGCCGGTGGCGGCAAGAGCAGCGGCAAGCGCGAGTTCGTGCCCCCGCTGGCCAAGGCCGCGCTCGGCGCCGGCGCCGACGGGCTCTTCATCGAGACTCACCCCGATCCGGCCAACGCGATTTCCGACGGCCCCAACATGGTGCCGCTCGCCGAGCTACCCGCGCTGATCGCGACCTGCGTCGCGGTTTGGAAGGCGGTCCACGTGTGAGCGCGGACAGGTTCCAGGGGCTGGGGTTCAGGTTCTTGGGTCGACCACTGGCGCTCTGGGTGTTGTTTGTCTAGATCGGCGACGAAGAGTTCGAATGCTGGAGGGCTGGGCTCCTGCCCAGCTTGGTCGGGCGGGAGCCCGACCCTCCAAAGGGGAGGGGCGTGTGGTTCGGACAGCCGGCTTCACAGGCTTCAGTATCGTCTCCTAAAGCCCGGACCCTAAATCCTAGACCCCATTGCCCAGCTCGTTGCTCAGGATACTGAGCGCATAAACGGCAGCGGTGTCGCTACGCAGGACCAGCGGACCAAGGGTCACCGGGACGAAGCCGGCGGTGATGGCGGCGG
>DATCRM010000305.1:0-42849 GCA_036568985.1 Lacunisphaera sp.
CGATTGCGATCGGACTTTGTGTGCGGATGTTCGATCGCGAAGACGTGATGTTCCGCGCGTGAACGGGTCGGGGTGACCGACGGTTTCATATTCCTGTAAAAGCCGGGACATCAGCGGTAAACGTCGGGTAAATGGCCCCCACGCCTCTAGGCGAACGGAAACAAGGATGCTATAAGAGCGGTCAATCACCGCCATGAACGCATCCATCACCTCAGGAGCCCAGGAAGCCGCGCACCTTGAAAAACTGCGCACGCAGATTTCCACCGACATCGAGACGATGCACCAGAAGGAGGCCAGCCTTCGCGAATACGAGCAGCGTCTTCGGGCTCTCGTCGACCATGTCCAGCACACCACACCTCCGCAGGGCGCAACCCCGCAACCCGCACCCCTTACCGGTCCGAGCCAAGCAGAGCTAGATTCCCAGTGGGAAAAATACGAGCGCGCGCATGCGCTGCTTGAGGCGGCCCGTCGCGGTCTGAGCGATGATCGCATGGCGCTCAAGGATCGGGAAGAGAAGATCATGATTCGCGAACAGGAAGTTGCGCGTCGCGAAGCATGGCTGAAGGTGCGCGAAGAGGAATTCGCGGCCAAGCTCACTGGTCAGACTCCTCCGCCCGCCAAACCCAAGCCGGCATTTACCGCTGCCCCCATTCGGGTAGCGAAAAATCTGCTCCACTTGGGCAAGGCGAGTTGAAGCTTTCGATAGTGTTGTGCGACTGACATGCCCGGGCCCTCAGGGGCCCGGGTTTTCTTTTGGCGGATTTTGCCGGCGGGAAAATTCGTTCTTGCACCTGACCCATCGATTCCGCATCAACGCGCACGTGAACCACTGCTCCAACCTTCGCCGTTCCAACTCCGTAGCCGTCATGGCCTCGGGTAAACGCGCTTGGTGGATTACCAAGGCTCGGTGTAGCAGGGGACACGCGCCAAGCGCGTAACGAACAGAAAAAGAAAAATCCTCCCTCTTACCCGAGCCCGACTCATCCGAGTCGGGTTTTTTATTTTCCCAACCCAAACCACATCATGCCATGCCCGCGCTCGCCTCACCCCCATCAGTGACCGCCGCCCCAGCCAGACCCCTTCAACGGGTCCGGCCGGCGGCGGCCGCCTCGACCATGGATCTGCCGGCCGTGTCGTTCTTCGGACGTACACTCGATGAATATTGTCGGTTCTTCGATCTCGACCCTGCCGTTCTGCGCGACCGGGCAGTGCTCGATGTCGCCGCCGGCCCGTCGTCATTCGTTGCCGAGGCTCGCCGCCGCGGCGTGGATGCCGTTGCCGTGGATCCGCTCTACGACCGGACGCAGGGCGAACTCGCCGCGCGGATCCGGGACGATTACGACCGGATGTTCAGGCAAATGCGGGAGAAGCGGCGGCTGTTCCGTTTCAAGACCTTTCCATCCTTCGATGCAGCCGAAACCGACCGGCGCGCGGCGGCGTCGCGGTTTCTGGCCGACTACGAAGGCAACGTCCGTCATGGTCGCTACATTCGCGCTTCACTGCCCTTGCTCCCGTTTCTCGACGGGGCCTTCGATCTCGTGCTCTGTTCGCATCTGCTCTTCATCTACGCCGCTCGGTTCGACTTCGCCTGGCATGTCGCGGCCTGCGTCGAACTCGCGCGGGTGAGCCACGGCGAGGTCCGCATCCATCCGCTCGTCGGCCCGGGAGGCAAGCCCTATGCCGAGCTCGACCGGTTGCGGGCGCAGCTGGATGCGCTTGGCATCACCAGTGTCGTACGGAAGGTGAACTACGAGTTCTTCGTCGGCAGCAGCAGTATGCTCGTGCTCAATCCCAAGACAGCCTGAGCGAATCCTATTACATCAAGCACGCAAAGGCCGCGAAGCGAGACGGGCTTGGCGATCTTTGCGTCCTTGGTGTAAACCTTTCCACATGAGTTCCCCCTCCGCCATCGCTCGGACGCCCGAGCCGCCCTACTACGCCGTTATCTTCACCTCGCGGCGGACGGAGGGAGACCGGGGCTATGGTGCCATGGCCGAACGCATGGTGGAGTTGGCTGCCCGGCAACCCGGGTTCCTTGGCATGGAAAGCTCGCGCGGGGCCGACGGGCTCGGCATCACCGTCTCCCATTGGCGCGACGAGGACTCGATCGCCGCATGGAAACGAGATGCCGAGCATCAGCAGGCGCAGCGCGCCGGACAGGAGGCTTGGTATGCCGACTACCAAGTGCGCATCGCCAAAGTGGAGCGCGCTTATTCGAAGCGATAACGTTTCGTGATGGTTTATTTTGGCGGGGAGCGGTATGAAACGGCCACCCCATGAAATTGCGCCTGCTTCTTCTCCTTGCGTGGCTTGGCACCGGCGTTGCCAGTTCCGCGACCGATTATGATTTTCCTTTCCGGGACCCTGATCGGCCCGTCGAGGAACGGATTACCGATCTCATTGGGCGCATGACGCTCGACGAGAAGATCAACAACCTGAGTTTTCTCCCCGGCGTGCCGCGTCTCGGCGTGGTCGGCACCAACATCTCCGAGGGCTACCACGGCGTCGCACAGGGCGGACCCAGCAACTGGGGCAAACGCAATCCGACCCGCACCACGCAGTTTCCGCAGGCATATGGCCTCGCCGCGACCTGGGATCCGGCGCTCCTGCAGCGCGTCGCGGCCAACCAGGCGACGGAAGTGAGGTGGCTTTTCCAGAGCGAGAAATACCATCGCTCGGCGCTGGTGGTGATGGCGCCCAACGCCGACCTCGCCCGCGATCCGCGCTGGGGTCGCACCGAGGAGACGTATGGCGAGGATCCTTTCCTCGGCGGCACCCTCGCGGCCGCTTTTGTGCGGGGCTTGGCCGGAGACGATCCCCGTTATTTCAAGGCCACGAGCCTGCTGAAACACTTTCTCGCCAACAGCAATGAGAACGGTCGCTTTCACACGTCTTCCAATTTCGACGAGCGTCTCTGGCGCGAGTATTATGCCAAGACCTTCGAGATGGCGGTCCGCGACGGTGGCGCCCGCTCGATGATGGCCGCCTATAACGCCATCAACGGCACGCCTGCCCACGTCCATCCCATGCTGCGCGACATTGTCATGGGAGAATGGGGTTTGGACGGCATCATCTGCACCGACGGCGGTGGACTCTCGCACCTGGTGAATGAGCACAAGGTCTTCCCGGACATCGCCACCGCGACCGCAGCCTGCCTCAAGGCGGGGATCAATCTCTTCCTCGATCGCATCGACGGAGTGAAAGAGGCGCTCACTCGCGGCTTGTTGACCGAGGCTGACATCGACCAGGCAATCCGCGGGCGTCTCCGCATGTTCATCCGGCTCGGCCTGCTCGATCCGGTGGACCGCGTGCCCTACGCGAAGATCGGACGCGAGGGCGGCATCGAGCCGTGGGATGATCCGGCCACCAAGGTTCTGGTTCGCGAAGTAACCCGGAAGTCCATCGTGCTGCTCAGGAATGAACATCGGCTTTTGCCTCTGGATGCCACGAAACTCAAGAGCGTGGCCGTGGTCGGCCCGCTCGCCAACACGGTGCTGCTCGACTGGTATTCGGGCACGCCGCCCTATGCGATCACGCCGCGCGATGGCATTGAGGCTTACGCCAGCTCCGGCGTGCCGCGCGTTCCGGACAAGTTCGGCGTCAAATGGGTCGCCGATATGAGCGACACGGCGGTCGAGGCTGCGCGTAAGTGCGATGTCGTGGTGGTTTGTGTCGGCAATCATCCTGAGAGCAACGCGAGCTGGGAAATTCTTACGGAACCGAGCGACGGCAAGGAAGGGGCGGACCGTCAATCCATCGACCTGCCGCCCGCGCAGGTGGCGTTCATCAAGAAAGTGCTCAAGGCCAATCCCCGCACCGTCGTCGCGCTCGTCGCCAATTTCCCCTACGCGATGCCCTGGGTCGTGAATAATGTCCCGGCCATCGTGCAGCTCACCCACGCCAGCCAGGAACAGGGCCATGCCCTCGCCGACGTGTTGTTTGGCGACTTCAATCCCGGTGGCAAACTCGTCCAGACCTGGCCCAAGTCGCTCGCCGACCTGCCGCCGATGATGGATTACGACATTCGGCACGGGCGCACCTACCAGTACGCGAAGCAGGAACCGCAATACGCGTTCGGCTACGGGCTCAGCTACACGACCTTTGCGCTATCCGGCCTGAGCTGTGCCGAGACGCTGGCGCGCGACGGCGCCCTCGAGATTCGCGTGGAGGTCGCAAACACCGGAACGCGTGCCGGCGACGAAGTGGTGCAACTTTATGTGCGCTTTCCGCAGTCCAAGGTCGAACGCGCGCCCCGGCAGTTGAAAGGTTTTCAACGGATCACGGTCGAACCCGGTCAAAAAGCCACCGCCACGATCAACCTGCGCGCGGCCGACCTCGCTTACTGGGACATCGCTGCGCACGCTTGGGTGGTGGAGCCGGGTCCCGTCGAATTGCTTGTCGGCACCTCCTCGCGCGAGGCGGATCTCACGTTGCGAAAGACTGTCGTGGTCGGGCCGTGAGGACCGGTCAGGCCTTCTCCAATTCTGCGAGCCGCGTGGCGGCTTTTTCCCACTCGGCAGTGGCCGTCGTGAGTTGGTCCACGACGACGCTGAGTTCCTTGTTCAGGTGGTGGAACTTGCCCTTGTCCGCATAAGTTTCGGGAGATTCGAGCGCGGCGGTGATCTCGGCCTGCTTGGTCTCAAGTTCGCTGACGCGCTGCTCCAGCTTGCCAACTTCGATGCGGAGTTTCTTGAGGTCGCCTGGGGAGGGCTTCTTTTCCTGGAGGCGCGGCGACCCCGCCGCGTCGTTCCGCGCCGGGGTCGGCGCGCCTCCAGATTGTTTCGGTCGCGCGTCCGTGAAGCCGGCGGTGAGCGCAGCCCGCGCGTTCGAGGCCTTCGATTTCTCCAGATAATAATCGTAGTTGCCCGCGTAGGGTGTGAGGCGGCCGCTGTGCACGTGCAGCACGGTCTGCGCGAGGGCGCGGATGAAATACACGTCGTGACTGATGAAGATGAAAGTGCCTTCGAACTGCTTGAGCGCGTTGACCAGCGCGTCGATCGACGGGATGTCGAGGTGGGTCGTCGGCTCGTCCATCAGCAGCAGGTTGGGCGGGTTGACGAGCAGACGGGCGAGAGCGAGGCGGGATTTTTCGCCACCGGACAGCACGTTGACCTTCTTGTAAACGTCGTCCTTGCGGAAAAGAAAGCCGCCGAGCACGGCGCGCGCCTGTTGCTCGGTGAGCTGGTTCTCGTTCGTGCGCAGCTCCATCACGTTTTCCAAAACGGTGAGATCGAGCTTGAGGTTGTCGCCGCGGTTTTGGGCGAAGTAGCCGGGAATGACATTGCTGCCGAGATTGCGTTCGCCGCCCTGGATCGGAATCACGTCGGCAAGGATCTTGAGCAGCGTGGACTTGCCGGCGCCGTTGGGACCGACGAGCACGATCTTCTGGCCGCGTTCGGCCTCGAAGTTCAGATCGCGGTAAACGACATGGTCGCCATAGGCCTGCTGCACGTTTTTAAGTCCAATAACTCTCAGGCCGGAGCGGGGAGGCTGCGGGAAACGGAAATTGATCCGCTTGAGGTCTTCCCAAGGTTCCTCGACGGCGACTTCCTTGAGACGTTCGATCTGCTTTTCCTTCGACTTGGCGCGCGTTGCCATCGAGGCCTTGGCCCCGAAGCGATCCACGAACTTTTGCAGATGGGCGATTTCGCGCTGCTGGTTCTTGAAGACCGCGGCTTGCTGCTCCTTGCGGGCGTCCTTCTCGTTCAGGTAGTCGTCGTAGTTGCCCGTGTACTTGTTGAGCGTCCCGCCCCGCAGCTCGAGGATGCCGGTGCAAAGCACGTTCAGGAATTCGCGGTCGTGCGAGATGATGACCAACCCGCCCGGGTAACGCGTGAGGTAGTCCTGGAACCAGAGCAACGCCTCGAGATCGAGGTGGTTGGTCGGCTCGTCGAGCATGAGCAGCGCGGGCTCGCTGACGAGCAGGCGGGCGAGGTGGGCGCGCATGACCCAGCCGCCGGAGAAGGACTTGGCCTGCTTGTCGTGGTCGCTTTCCCGGAAGCCGAGGCCGGCGAGAATTTTCTTGGCGCGCGGCTCGAGCGTCCAGTCGATGTCGTAGTCGTCGTCGTTTTCGGGGACGAGCTTCTTGCCGCTCGTGGCAATCTGGAGAACGGTCTCGTCGCCGACCGGAGCGCTTTCCTGGGGCAGGAAGCCGAAGTCGGCGCCGCGTTCCCATTCGATGGTGCCTTCGTCGGCCTGTTCCTCGCCGAGGATGAGGTTGAACAGGGTCGATTTTCCCGCGCCGTTGGGCCCAACGAGGCCGAAGCGATCCGTGCGCGCGACGAAAAGCGACACCCCGGAGAAGAGCTCGCGGGTGCCGTAGGACTTGGAAACGTCGGCCAGGGTCAGCATGGAATCGGCGAATGAGCCAGCCGGGGGCGGGCAGTGCAACCAAAACATTCTTCCCGCATCGGAAAGGGAAAACGAAGACCTTGGTGAGGCCCGGCCCGATCCTAAAAACTACTCCACCCCAGGCGGAAACGCCCTATCGGCGTGAGCGGACCGGACCTAAGTAAAAGCCGGAAATATTTCCGTTGGAGTGAATTCGCGCACCCGGCGGCATGTATTTTGCACGGAACCGTCCCATGAAAAGTCCCGGCGTGCCACAGTCTTCCACGGTTGAAAGGAGCGACCATTGGCCGTCATCGGTGGAGCGTTATGCCAGTATCGTCGAAAATGCGGTGGAGGGGATTTTCCAATCCACGCCCGACGGCACTTATCTGCTCGTGAATCCTGCCCTGGCCCGGATGTATGGCTACGCTTCGCCGGCTGAACTCATGGGCTCGGTCCAGGATATTTCGCGGAGCATCTACGTCGATCCGGGCGTTCGCGAGCGGTTCAAACAGCTGATGGCGGCGCACGGCGAAGTCCGCGGGTTGGAGTACGAGGTGCGGCGGAAGGATGGCGGCACGATCTGGATTTCCGAACACGCGCGGGCTGTCCACGGCGAGCAGGGGCGTGTGCTCTATTACGAAGGCTTCATTCAGGACATCACGCAGCGCATCCGTGCGCAGGAGGAACTGCGCAGCGCCAAGGAGGCGGCCGAAGCGGCGAGCAAAGCCAAAAGCCAGTTTCTCGCCGTCATGAGCCACGAAATTCGCACGCCGATGAACGGCGTGATCGGCATGGCGTCGCTCCTGCTCGATTCGCCGCTGACCCCGCAGCAACGGGATTTCGCGGAGACCATCCGGGCGAGCGGCGACGCGCTGCTGTCCGTGATCAACGACATCCTCGATTTCTCGAAGATCGAGTCCGGCCGGATCGAGCTCGAGCAGCAGGAGTTCGATGTGCGCGAATGCGTGGAGGGCGCGCTCGATCTGCTTGCGCCGCGCGCGGCCGAGAAAGGCCTCGACCTGCTCTACGAAATCGACGCCCGCGTGCCGGCGCTGGTGCGCGGCGACGGCGCCCGCTTGAGGCAGATTCTTGTCAATCTCCTCGGCAATGCGGTGAAATTTACCGAGCGCGGCGAAGTGCTGCTTTCGCTGGGGGCGGCGCCGGCGGACAATGACGCCGGCCGCGTCCGCCTGCAATTTGCCATCCGCGATACCGGCATCGGCATTCCGGCCGAGGCGATCAGCCGGTTGTTCCTCTCGTTTTCCCAAGTCGATGCTTCGACAACGCGCCGTTTTGGCGGCACGGGCCTCGGGCTGGCAATCAGCCGGCGGCTGACGGAGCTGATGGATGGTGGCATCAGGGTGGAGAGCGAGGTGGGCCGGGGCTCGACGTTCCATTTTCATGTCTGTGTGGCCAGCGTGCCCGCCCGCCCGCGCACGGCGCCGGTGCCGGCACCCGCGCCGTTGACCGGTCGCCGCCTCCTTATCGTCGACGACAACGCCACGAACCGATGCATCCTTACCAGCCTGGCCGGGGCAAACGGGCTGAGCTCCTGCGCGGTCGCATCCGGCCCCGAGGCGCTCGCGTTGATCGATGCGGGCGAGCGGTTCGATTTCGGCATCCTCGACATGCAGATGCCTGACATGGACGGTTCCATGCTGGCTGTGGCCATCCGGGCGCGCCGCACGGTGACGGAGCTGCCCTTGGTGCTGCTTACCTCGATCTGCCAGCACGATTTGATTCCGCACCGACACCTATTCGGCGCTTTGCTGACGAAACCGGCCAAGCCGACGCAGATTCTCGATGTGCTGGAACGGCTGGCGGCTCCGGCTCGCGGGTCGGTAGAAAAGGTCGGCCTGGCCAGCGTGGCCCAGGCGCGATCCCGTCGCGAACGGGTCCTGCTGGCCGAGGACAATCCCGTGAACCAAAGGGTGGCGCTTTCCATGCTCGGTCACCTGGGTTTCAACGCCGACCTGGCGGCGAACGGTCTCGAGGTGTTGGCGGCGGTCGCGCGTCAACCCTACGATGTCATCCTGTTGGATCTGCAGATGCCGCACATGGACGGTTTGGAGACGGTCCGCCGGTTACGCGCTGATCCGGCCGTCGAAAGCCATCGACCTTGGGTGATCGCGCTCACCGCCAATGCCATGCAGGGGGATCGCGAGCTTTGTCTGGCGGCGGGTATGGACGACTATCTCAGCAAACCGGTGAAGCCGGCGGAGCTCACGGCCGCTTTCGCCCGCGCCCGATGGGCGGAAGCCCGGTCGTCCGCCGCAGAATGAGGCCCACGATCCCGAGCTGAGCACCGCGGTCTTTGCGTCCGTTGCGACCTCGCGGCGAACCGACCGGGTGACCGGAGGCTCCGCGGATTCTTTTTGCTTCCGGGTGACGTTGGGCGAGGGTGAAGTGCATGCCCAACCGCCTTGCCGCTGAGAAATCCCCGTACCTGCGCCAGCACGCTGACAATCCCGTGGACTGGCTGCCTTGGGGAGAGGAAGCGTTGGCGAAGGCCCGGCACGAGGGAAAACCGGTGTTCCTCAGCATTGGCTATTCGACCTGCCATTGGTGCCATGTGATGGCGCATGAATCCTTCGAGGACGCGGGCGTGGCCGCGATCCTCAACCGGGATTTCGTGCCGGTGAAAGTGGACCGTGAGGAACGCCCTGACCTCGATCGGGTATACATGACCTACGTCCAGCACACCACCGGGCACGGCGGGTGGCCGATGAGCGTGTGGCTCACCCCAGAGGGCAAGCCGTTCTTCGGGGGGACTTACTTTCCTAAGGAGGATCGTCATGGCCGGCCGGGATTCACCACGCTATTGAACACGATTGCGCTGCACTGGCAGCAACAGCGGCCAAAAATTGAGAGCGGCGCGGAAGAAATCGTGCAATCGTTGCGGCGTTTTGCGACCGAAGGCGCGGCCCAACCGGTCGCGAGCGAGAACGCTCCCACCATGCCGCTGCACGAAGCCGCGGGCGAAGCCTTCGAGAAGGGCTTCCAGTATTTCTACGAGGCGCACGACTCGCGCTGGGGCGGGTTCGGCGGCGCACCGAAGTTTCCCCGCGCCTCGATTCTGGACTTCCTGTACCGATCCGCGGCGATTCAAGGTGTCGGCACCGACCTTGGCCAGGAGGCGATCGGGATGACGGCTACGACGCTGCAGCGGATGATCGAGGGAGGCCTGCACGATCACCTGGGGGGCGGCTTCCACCGCTATTCCGTGGACGAGCAGTGGCATGTGCCGCACTTCGAAAAGATGCTCTATGACCAGGCGCTCATTGCGATGAACTGCCTGGAGGCGCAGCAGGCGACGGGGCTGCCGGTGTTCGGCTGGGCGGCCCGGGACATTTTCGACTACGTGGCGCGCGATCTCACGGCTCTCGATGGCGGCTTCTACTCGGCGGAGGATGCGGATAGCGCGCTGCCGGAGGCAGCGCGAAGTAACAAGGATCAAGGATCAAGTAACAAGCAGCCAAGCCATGCCGAGGGGGCGTTCTATGTTTGGACCAAGGCGGAGATCATGGACGTGCTGGGCGCGGACGCGGAATTTTTCTGCGCTCACTACGACGTGAAGCCGGACGGCAATGTCGCGTCGGACCCGCATGGCGAGTTCGGCGGCAAGAACGTGCTGCGGCAGTTACGTCCGCTGACGAGCACCGCCGCGCAATGCAAACTGCCGGTGCCGGACGCCGAGGAAAAGTTACTGGCTTGCTTGGAAAAGCTGCGGACCGTGCGGGCTCGCCGGCCGCGTCCGCACCTCGACGATAAGATTCTCACCGCTTGGAACGGCCTGATGATCTCGGCGCTGGCGCGGGGGCATCAGGTGTTGGAGTGCAGGAGCCTGCTTGCAGGCGATGGGTTGGCAGAATCGCCTGCAAGCAGGCTCCTACCAATGGCCACCCGGGCAGCGGAGTTCATCCGGCGGGAACTCTATGATGCGGCGACGGGTACGCTTTACCGCAGCTGGCGCGAAGGCCGCAGCGAGATTCTCGGATTTGCGGAGGACTATGCTTATCTCATCCAGGGCCTGCTCGATCTCTATGAGGCGGGCTTCGACATTCGCTGGTTGCAATGGGCGGAGCGGCTGCAGACCCGCATGGACGAGCTTTTTTGGGATGCGGACCGCGGTGGCTATTTTAATTCCCGTGCCGATGATCCGACCGTGATTGTCCGGCTGAAGGAGGACTATGACGGGGCGGAACCTGCACCCAATTCCGTGGCCGCGATAAATTTGATCCGGTTGGAGTGGACGCTGGGGGGAGGAAGTGCCAAGTATCAGGGGACAAGTATCAAGAAAGAGGGACCCTCGGAAGAAAACGGTTTGGATTATCGGAGTCGGGCGTTGAAGACGATCGAAGCACTCCGATCCCAGTGGTCGCGGTTGCCGCAGGCGCTTCCGCAGATGCTCTGCGCGGTCGAACTGGCCCTGGCCGAGCCACGCACCGTGGTATTGGCCGGTGATCCAAGCTCGGCGGAGCTTCGCGCCTTGACGGCGGTGCTGCACGAAAAGCTCGGTCCGCGCCGGGCCATCCTTTGCGCCGACGGTGCGGAAGGCCAGGCGTGGCTCGCGCTCAAACGGCCCTACCTGTCGGACATGAAGCCGGTTGGGGATCGGGCAACGGCCTACGTGTGCGAGAATTTTGCCTGTCAGGCGCCGGTGACTTCAACCGCGGAGTTGCGGCGCAACTTGGGTTACTGAAATAGTTGCCCTCGCGCCCAAAGCGCGAAGATACTTCCGCCAGGCTTGCTTCGTGCGCCATGACCCTCGCCCCATCTAAATCCGGCCGGCTGACCTGGCCCGCGTGGCTGCGCCTGCTGGGCGGTCTGCTGCTGTGCGGCGGCAGTGTGGCCTTGGCCGGCCGTATTTTCGGGGTGAACGCGCTGATGACCATGGTGCCGGGCAGCTCCCGTGTTCCGAGCGCGACGGCGCTGATGCTGCTGGGACTCGGAGCGGGGTTGCTGCAGGCCGGTGCAGGCCGATTGAAGCCAGCGCGGGTGTGCGGTTGGGCCGTAACGGGTTTTGCGGCGCTGATAATCTTGAGCCGGCTGGCCGGAGATTTCGCCCGGCCCGACGTGCTGCTCGGGCGCATGTTCACAAATACCGGCTCGGATCAGGTTGGCGCAACGGCATCGATCAGCTTGCTGCTGGGCGGATTGATCGTGATGTCACTCGCGAATGCCGGACTTAAGCCGGCGCGTCTCGCCGTACTCAGTGGCGGCCTTTTTGGGCTGACGCTTCTGACCGTTTTAAAGCATGTCACGGGGCTGCAGATGGCGCTGCCTGGCGGCCTCCAGTTTGGCTTGGCGGCTCCGGTGATGGTGGGCCTGCTGCTGCTGGCGGTCACCGGTCTGGTCGGGGCGGCCCGGCACACCACCGGGTCACGGGGTCAGCCGGCGACTTCCTATACCGTCGCGGCCGTGGTGATGCTCACCTGCGTGGGATTGTTTGGTCTTCACCTGAACAACGAACAGCAATTGGCCACGGCGCGGCTGGTGGGTTCGTACGAGATTGTGGCTTCGGTCAACTACATCGAGCTTTGCGTCACGCGCGTCGAGCTTGCGTCGCGTGAGTTCGCCCTGACCCGCAGTGAAACCTGGGCGGCTTACGCCACTGATATGGATCATCGCCTGGGCGCAGAGCTCATTCATTTCGACCGACTGTTGTTTGAACACGACGCCGACGGTCCGGACGCCGTTGAACTCCGCCGCCTCGTACTCGGGATGCGGCAGGAAATGAAGGAACTGATCCGCTGGAGTCGCGACGCCGCCCCAGGCGCGGGTGTCGGGGCCGCGCGGGCGGCCGCGCGCAGTTCGCAGATGGAACTGCTGCGCGACCGCGTCAACGCCGTCGAGTTCAAGGTCCGCCAGCGGCAGGTGCAGGATGCCGCGGCCGTGCAGGCGAATTCCTACGAGACGACGAAGATCATCCTGGTCGGCAACATCGTCGCCGGCCTGCTGGGTTTCGTGGCGCTGGCCCAGATGCTTCGCTCCGAAAGAAAACTATCCGCCGCGGAACGGGAGCTGCTCGGGGTCAACCGGCTGCAACAAGCCGTACTCGACGGCGGGGTGTTCAGCGTGATCGCCACCGAGCCCAACGGCACGATCACGCTTTTCAGCCGCGGCGCCGAGAACATGCTGGGTTACCGACGGGAGGAAATGATCGGCCAGCGGACGCCCGTCGTCATCCACGTCAGCGGTGAACTGGTCGCCCGTTCGGCGGAATTAGGGGCGCAGTTCGGGCGATGGGTCGAGCCGGGCTTCGAGACGTTGGTGGCACGCGCCCGACTCGGCGAGGCCGACGAGCGGGAGTGGACGTACGTGCGCAAGGACGGCGTCCGGTTGCCCGTGCTGCTGAGCGTCACCGCCCTGCGCAACGAGGCCGGCGCGATCACCGGTTTCCTCGGTATCGCCCAGGACCTGACCGAGCGAAAAAAGGCCGAGGTCGCGCTGCAGGCCAGCGAAGAGCGGCTGGGCAAGGTGCTGGGACACGCCGAATGTCTGGTCTGGGAGGCCCGCGTAACGTTGGAGGCCGAGGATTGGGACTGGCATATGTCGGTTTATCCCTCGGGCCTTTTTCAGCGGCTGACCGGAGACACCGTATGGAAGCCCGGTGCCGGGCTCTGGTATAAGTTTGAGATTCCGGAGCAGGCCGAAATGGACCGGCGCAGCCGGGAGGCGATGGAGCGGGGCCAGCCGGGCTACACGCAGGAATTTCGCCTGGTGCGCGAGGGGCAGACGACCTGGGTGCGCGAGACCGTGGCCATCCGCCCGCAGGGCGACGGCCGTTACTGGCTGGTGGGTGTGGCCATCGATGTCACGGATCGCAAGGTGATGGAGGAGACCCTGCGGGTCACGGAGGAGCGCTTCCGCTCGTTCGCGCAGCTGGCTCCCGTCGGCATCTGCCAGACCGATCACAAAGGCCGCTGTTTGTATATGAACGACCGGTGGTGCGAAATCACCGGCCGGAGCGCGGCGGAGGCGTTGGGTGAAAACTGGGCGATCGCCGTGCATCCCGAGGACCGTCGGCAGGTTCTCGCCGCCTGGGCTGCCTTGGCGAGAGGCTTGCCGGAGTCGCTGGTGGAATGCCGGTTCGTCCATGCCGACGGGCGGGTCCGGTGGGTGGCGGGATCGGCGATTCCGCTGCGCGATGGGCGGGGGCAAATCACCGGGTTTCTCGGCACGGTCACGGACATCACCGCCGCGAAGGAAGCCAAGGTGGCGCTGGAGCAAAGCGAGGAGCGTTTCCGCAGTGCGTTCGACTATGCCGGCATCGGCATGGCGCTCGTGGGGCTGGACGGACGCTGGCTGCGGATCAACCGGGTGATCCACCACATGCTGGGTTATCCCGAGGCCGAACTTCTGCAGCGGACCTCCCAGGAGGTGACGCATCCCGAGGATGTGAATGCCGACCTGGCCAACGTGGCCGATCTGGTGGCGGGCCGCCGGCGCCATTACCAGATGGAAAAACGCTACCTCCATCGCGACGGTAGCATTGTCCATGCTCGGCTGACCGTGACGTGTGTGCGCGACGCGGCAGGTGAGCCGCTCCATTTCATTGCGCAGATCGAGGACATCACCGCCCGGTACCAAGCCGAGCAAGCGGTGGTGGCCAGCCAGCGGCAGCTGAGCGACATTTTCCGGTCCATGGCCGAGGGATTGGTGCTGCAGGACGCGCAAGGGCGGATCATCGAGTGCAACGCCGCCGCGGAAAACATCCTCGGCCTCAGCCGCGCCCAGTTGCTGGGTCTCACTTCCACCGATGCGCGGTGGCAGGCATTGAACGAGGACGGCACCCCCTGTCCGAGCGATCAGCATCCGGCCGCGATGACGCGCATGACCGGGCAGCCCTGCCGGGGCGTCGTTCTCGGCGTTTCCAAGACTGACAGCACCCGGCGCTGGATCTCCGTCAACACCGAGGCGATCCTGGATGACAATGGCTACCTCAAGGCGGTGGTGGCCAGTTTCTCGGACATCACCGACCGGAAACAGGCGGAGGAGGCGCTCCGGCAGAGCCAACAACTGTTCCGGCGACTTTTCGAAAGTTCGCCCGATGCGATCGTGCTCGTCGATCACAACGGCCGGATCGTCCGGACGAACGTGCGCGCCGAAACCTTGTTTGGCTGGCCGGCGGGAACGCTGACCGGGCAGGCCCTGCAGGTGCTCTTGCATCCGCACCTGCGCGAACGGCACGACAAACACCTGCTGAAGTATTTCGAGAACCCGCACGCCCGGGCCATGGGCGCCGGACTGGAACTGGCGGGCATGCGCAAGGATGGGAGCAGCTTTCCCGTGGACATCATGCTGAGCCCGCTGGAGACCCAGGAGGGCAGGCAGACGCTCGCGGTTGTGCGCGACATCACCTCCCGGCGCCAGATGGAGCGCGCCCTGCGCGAGGGTGAGGAACGGATGCGGCTGTTTGCGGAACACGCTCCCGCTTCCGTGGCCATGTTTGACCGCGAAATGCGCTACCTCGTGCACAGCACGAAGTGGCTGAAAGACTACGGCCTGGACGGCCAGGCCATCATCGGACGTTCCCACTACGAGGTCTTTCCTGAAATCAGCGAAAACTGGAAGGAAATCCACCGCCGCTGCCTGGCCGGCGCCACCGAGATCAACGAGTCCGATCCGTTCGAACGAGCCGACGGTTCTCGGCAATGGTTGAGCTGGCGCGTGCAGCCGTGGCGCAATGCCGCCGGCGAAATTGGGGGCATCGTGATGTTTACCGAGGACATCACTCGTCGAAAGGAGCTGGAGAACAGCCTCGCGGCTGCGCGCGACCAGGCCTTGGCGGCATCGAAGATGAAATCGGAGTTCCTCGCCAACGTCAGCCACGAGATCCGCACGCCGATGAACGGCGTTCTCGGCATGGCGGATCTGCTCATGGACACGCGCCTGACCGAGGATCAGCGCCAGATGGGCCGCGTGATCCAGGCCAGTGCGCAAAGCCTGCTGAAGCTCATCGATGACCTGCTGGACTTTTCCAAGATCGAGGCCGGCAAATTCAGCATCACCACGGATGTCTTCAGCCTGACGGAACAAGTCGATCAGGCCCTGGCGCTCATGGCGCCCCGGGCGGTATCCAGCCAGGTGTCTTTGGAAAGCGATCTGCCGGCCGATCTGCCCGCCCGACTGTGGGGCGACGCGGGGCGCATCCAGCAGGTGCTCGTGAACCTGCTCGGCAACGCCGTGAAGTTCACCGAAAAGGGATGCGTGATCGTCAGTGTGCGGCCGCTCACGCCGACCAGTCCCGGTCATTATGCGTTCCGCATCGAGGTGCGCGACACCGGCATCGGCATCTCGGAGGAGCAGCAGGCGCGGCTCTTCCAGCCTTTTATGCAGGCCGATGGCTCGACCACGCGGCGTTTTGGTGGCACCGGCCTCGGACTCGCCATTTCCCGGCAATTGATCGAGCTGATGGGCGGCCGGATCGGTTGCAGAAGCGAGGTCGGGCAGGGATCGGTATTTTGGGTGGAGCTGGAACTGCCGCTGGCCGCGGAGCCGCCGGCGGTGCGCAAGGCGGCGAGTCCCGCTGCGGTGTCGGCGGGTGGAGCGAAGATTCTCGTGGCGGAAGACCAGCAGGCCAACCAGCTCGTCATGCGCTTGCTGCTGACCAAACTCGGGCTCGATCACACCATCGTCGGCGACGGCCAAGCCGCCATCGAGAAGCTCGGCACCGGGGATTATGCGCTGGTGCTGATGGATTGTCAGATGCCGCGGATCGACGGTTACGAGGCGACGCGGCTGATCCGTGCCGGTGCAGCCGGACCGGACCGGCAGGCCACGCCCATCGTGGCGCTTACCGCGCATGCCATGGCCAGCGACCGGGAGAAATGTTTCGAGGCGGGCATGGACGATTACCTTTCCAAACCGATCCGATTGGAGGCGTTGCAAGCCATTCTGCAACGGCTGGGGATTCATTTCGTTCCTGCCGCGGCCGAGCCGGCGCCGGCGCCGGCCGTTTCCGCGGTGGTGCCCGTGCTTGATCCCGCCCAGCTGGCCCAGCTGCGGTCGTTGCCGGGCCGCACCCAGCCGAGCCTGCTGGAAGAACTGGCCGGGATGGCGCTGCAGGAGATGCCGGCCACACTGGCGCAGCTCCACCACCACATAAAACAGCAGGCGGCCACGGATGCTACACAAACGGCCCACCGGCTGGCCGGGGCCGCCGCCAACCTGGGTGCGACCGCTCTTCGGGCGATGCTGTTGGAGATCGAGCAGGCAGCCGACAAGGGGGACTGGCCCAAGGTCCAGCGCCGGCTGGCCGACCTTGACCGGACGTGGGCGCTGGTACAACAAGCCTTGGGCGATCTCCTGCCCAAACCACCCCATGAAAATACTGATCGTTGAAGATGATCCCATTGCCGGCGCCGTGCTCGAAGCCTCGCTTAAGGCCTTGGGGCATGAAGTGGAGGTGGCCCGCGATGGTGAAGAGGGTTGGCGCAACTTCTGCGAAACACCCCGCCGCTTGGTGATCAGCGATTGGAAAATGCCGGGACGCGACGGCCTGGAACTCTGCCGCGATATCCGGGCCCGGGGCGGCGACTACACCTATTTCATCCTGCTTTCCAACCTCGCGAACAGCGCGGAAAATCTCGACCAGGCGATGGAGGCGGGTGCGGACGATTTCCTGGCCAAGCCCGCCAAGGCCGCGGAACTGAAAGCGCGGTTGCGTGTGGCGGAGCGCATCCTGAATTACGCGACCCAGGTCCGGCAATTGCAGGGGATCATCCCCATCTGCGGTTATTGCCGGAAAATGCGCGACGACCAGAACTACTGGAGCCAGGTGGAGGAATATATCAGCAAGCAGACCGGTTCGGAATTCAGCCATGGCGTCTGCCCGGATTGCTACGACCGGGTGCTCGTGCCCGAGATGAAAAAGCTTGGGATTACCCCTGTGGCATATCCGCAAGCCCGTCGCGTGGTGAAATAACCGGCGGCCGGACTGGTAACTTGTTCTAAAGTATTGCAGGGCTGGGCCGATGCATGGTTCGCGGTCAGTGTCGCCCATTGCGGACGTCCTTGGCCGTGCCCTCATTCCATGAAGATCCTTGTTGTCGAAGATGACCGCGTGGCCGCGGCCGTGTTGATTACCGCATTGCGGGGGCTCGGGCATGAGCCTTGGTTGGCCAGCGATGGGGACAAGGGCTGGTTTTATTTCCAGACGGAACCGACCCGGGTTGTGATCAGCGACTGGATGATGCCGGGCTTTGACGGGCTGGAGCTGTGTCGTCGCATCCGCGGGCACGGCGGGGACTACACCTATTTCATCATGCTTTCCAGCATGGGCACGGGAGGTGGCAACCTCGACCAAGCCATCGACGCGGGCGTCGACGACTTCCTGCCGAAACCGGTCAACCAATCCGAATTGAAAGCCCGCCTGCACGTGGCCCAGCGGATACTGAATTACTCGACCCAGGTGCGGCAGTTGCAGGAGATCATCCCGATTTGCGGCTACTGCCGGAAGTTGCGCGACGACCAGAACTACTGGAGCCAGGTGGAAGACTACATTGGCAAACAGACGGGATCCTCCTTCAGCCATGGCGTATGTCCGGACTGCTATGACCGGGTGCTCGTGCCCCAGTTACGCCAGCTCGGAAGCGAACCACCGCCGTACCCGGAGGCCCGCCGGATGACCAAGCCGCGGACCTGTTCAGCGGCGGAGTGCCAGCCGCGCTAGGCTCTGGTCGCCGTCATTGGGGGCCGGTGTGATTCCAAGCGCGGCGCAGAGCAGGTCGTAAACGTGAATGCTCTCGACGTCGTCGATCGTGACATACTGCCGGAAAGCAGGGCCATGGGCGATAAAGAGCGCACCCATGTTCGGGGTGGCAGGATCATAACCGTGCGAGCCGCGCTCAAAGGTGAGGCGGTGCGTGCGGATCCATTCCCGGTTGGAAAGCTCCCAGCCGGGATTGGCCAGGACCACCACGGGAGTGATGCGGTCGCTGGCGCGATAGTGCAGACGCGCGGGCACCTCCTGGCGCAGCCACACATTGAGCTGTGGATGCCGGCCGCGAAGCCGGTTGGCCAGTTCCTCCGCGGTCGTGCCCGGCTTGGGCCGCAGGCCGGCCACGGGACCGGCGAAATCCATCTCGAAGGTGCCGGGCTCGAGGTAGTCTTCGACCACGAGGGTGCGATCGATGCTAACCGGTTCCATCCCATGGTCCGAAACGATGACGAGGTTGGCGGACTCGCGAAGGCCGAGTTGGGCCAGCCCCTCGAGCAGACGGGCGATCGCTGTGTCGGCTTCATGCACGGCAGCGGCGGTCTCCGGGGCGTCCGGTCCGAAAGAATGTCCGGTGACGTCCACATTGTTGAAATACAACACCCCGAATTTCGGACGATCGCCGGGGGGGCGCTCGAGCCAGCCAAGCAGGTTCTCCACGCGTTGCAGGCATGTGAGCTGATTGTCGAAGTTCTTGAAAAGACTGGGTCGAACACCGTGGATGGCCGCTTCCGATCCGGGCCAGAAAACACAGGCGCTTCGCACACCTTGCTTCTCGGCGGTAATCCAGATGGGTTCGCCGCCTTCCCACCACCGGCTGTCGCCCGCCGACTCGGCTGATTTGGAAACGAAGCGCGCGCCCAGCGCGGTATCAAAGAAGATGTTGCTGACGATCCCATGGTGCTCCGGATACAGCCCGGTGACCAGGGTGTAGTGACTGGGAAACGTGGCGGTCGGAAAACAGGGTGTCATCCGCTTTGCGTGGACCCCCGAGGCGGCCAGCGCGCGGAGAGTCGGGACGTCGTATTGCTGCAGGTAGTCCCAGCGGAAGCCGTCGATCGAGATCAGGATCAACGGGCCGTCGGGGCGGCGGGCCACGGGAGACTGGCAGGCCGTGACCGCGAGGCTGACGAGCACGAGCAAAATGACGGGAAGACGACGCATGGGCTCAGCGCAAACTAGGGTTTGTCTGCGGCCCGGCAACCCGCATTGTTCGCCGCATGAACGAGGCGGAACGATTCACCCGGTTGGAAGAGCGCTATGCGCACTTGCAGCGCCACCAAGCCGAGCAGGACAAGGTGATGTTGGAACTGGCGGACGAGGTGGCGAAGCTACGCAAAGAGATCGCCGCGTTGCGTGCCCGCGCGCCCGGCGGCGCGGATGCCGGCGAAATGCCGGACGAGCGTCCGCCGCACTATTGAGCTAGGCGATCACTCTATCAGCCGTTGGCGGGCGGCCAATTAGCGGCGAAAACCTCGGCTTCCATTTCGGTGATCGTGGCGTCGTGATTGGTGTCACAGAAAGTTACCGCTTCGTTGAAACGGCGATTGGGTCCGACCAGTGTGCGCTGATCGACATCGATCAGAATGAAGTTCACATGCGTGTGTTTTTCTTCGCGCGGAGGCGAATCCGGCTGGCGGGCGAGGGTCTCGTAAAAGAGCCGCCCGGCTTTTTCGCTGGCGAAGGCGACGGCGATCCGGGGAGCGTCAACGGTGACGGTTTCCCGGGTCGAGATGCAGCCAGACGCTACGAGCAGCACGGACCCAAGCAGCGTTGCGGTCAGGAGGGAATGGGGATGGGTTTTCATGGTGGTAGGCGGATGGACTCAGACGGAGAACCCATCCGTACCCGTTGAGACGGACGCCGAAGTCCGAATATTCAAAATAAGCATTACGACGGGCGCCTGGGCCATTGGCTGTCGCCGGGTCGAGCCGGCGGAGTGACGGTACTAAAAGAGCGCCGTGACCTCGACGTGCTTGCCCGGCTCGAGGATGACTTCGCCGGAAAGAGCGGCGGTGTCGTCGTTTTTGAACAGCTTGCATTTTACGGCGGCCGTGGCGTCGTGCGACGCCCAGCCCCATTTGCCGATCGAGACGAATTGCATGGGCACGCCCTTGTCCCAACTGAGGCCGGGTCCGTCGCCGCGGATGAAGAGCTTGTTGCCGATGCCGATATAGGCGGTCACCAGCAATCGGGTGGCGCCGTCGGACGAGGCGGACGATTCGGTCTTCGCCGAGGGCTCCTCGGTGGCGGAGGCGGATTCATCTGTGGCCGCGGGTGTTGGTTCCGTAACGGCGCCGCTTTCGCTTTCAGGTGCCGGGGATTCCGCCGACATCGCCGCAAGGGTGTCCTCGGGTTTAGGTTTGCGGGGAGCGCGGGGCTTCTTCGGCTTCGGTTCCTCGACGGCGGAGTTCTCGGAGAGCGTGACCGATTCGATGACAGTGGGCGGGGCTTCGGAGACCGGAGCCGCTTCGAGTTTTGGAATCTCGGGCTGTAACGACGGTCTATGACCGCCGTTGGCCGGCGCCGCCTCCGTCCGGCGGTCATAGACCGCCGCTACAGGGGATGCGATGGCCGCCGCCACAGGGGCAGGAACGGCAGTGGCGGCCTTTTTTAGGTCGGCGATGCGCGTATCGAGCTGGGCGAGTGCGGCCTGAAGCTGCTCATTGAGTTTGGCCGATGCGTCCTGGGCGGCGGCGAGTTGTTTGCGGTGCGCCGTCTCGAGGCTGGTCCACTCGGTCGTGGCCTTGGCGATTTTCTCGGCGACGGCCTTGAGGTTGCCTGCGTTGGCGGCACGGAGCTCGTCGAGTTCACGCTCCAAGGCCTCGCGTTCCTCGGTGTCTTTTTCGGCGAGGGCCTCGTTGAACTCCGCCAGTTTCTCCTGCATGCGATACGGAAGATTTTCCGCCGCATGCGCGGTTTTGTGCACGGCTTCCTCGACGGCTTTGATCTGGGCCGCGGCACGGGCGAGGCTTTCGCCGGCGGCATGGAGTCGCTGAACCTGCTCGGTCACACGGCCGCGTTCAGCTTGCACGTATTCAGCGGAGTCCGCGGCGTAGTCGATCAGGAAGGGGATCAAGCCGATGATCGCGGCGAGAACGACGCAAAGCACGGCACTCACAAACGGAAGCGGGGCGTAGGGATCCTTGGCAAAAAAAACGATGATGAAAGCGGTGGTCAGCAGTCCGGCATCAATCGCGAGGTAAACCAACTTTGACTGACGGGGGGCGGGGTCGAGATTCATAGGCGAGTCGCGCGCACGCTGCTTTTTGTCCGGTGGAGGCGGTTTCTCAAGGCTAAATGGGCTCACTTGGGTCTTGTGACCACCGCGAAGGGTCGCATGCTTCGGGGCGTCGCCCATGAACTTTTCCCACTTCGTGCGGATAGATCGGGAGCGCCGCGGACTCGAGCGGCATTACGTGGTGCATACGCACGATCCCAAGTTCACGTTGGAACTTACGCCCGATCACGAGGCGCCCGACAGGATGGGCCGGGGTGTGATCAAGCGCGTGTGCGTGCCCAACTCGTGGGCGGGCGACTACGGCCAGTATGGCAAGCTGCTGGCGGCGGCGCAGGAGTTCTTCGCGGAATCGCGTCCGGGACCGGCGCCCCGGGGATAGGATAAAGTTTGCCGGAGGGCGCGGCCCAGCGCCCGCGGGATACATCTGGAGGGCCGATCTCCAGATCGGCCGCGGCCCAGCTGGAGCTGGGCCCTCCAAGGAAGGGGCAATCGGTCCTTCACCTCACAGCCGCCGCCATGAGCTGGCGAACAGCGACACGAGCATGCCGATGCGGATGGCGCCTTCGAAGGTCAACACGACGAGCACCCATTTGAGTCCGCAGGTTGAACGCAGGGCGTATCCCACGATGGTCATGGCGATGAGCACGAGGCCTTGGGCGCGTCCGACGGGATGGATCAGCAGCGTGAACATCCAGGTGAAATAGCATAACAGTCCGACGGTCCAGACGACCGACATCCAGCCCGGCATGGGCAACTCGCGCGGATCCGCGTTCACCCGGATCTGTTTCACCCCAAGATAGCGCTCGCTCACGATCAATTGCCAGACCTCGAAGGCGAGGAAGAGCGGCGCGAGCAGGGCGAAGGGGTTCATCGGACCGTCCATGTTTTTCTGATTAGTCCGCGAAAGACGAGCTTCCGTTCGGGGAGAAAGGGGTGGCGTTTCCGTGACCTCTGACCATAGTGGAGTTGTCCGCCGGTCGTGCTCCACGCTCAGACTCGGCCGGTTAAACCCTCAACCACGGAGGTCCCATGAATCTGACGATGTTTCTGGTGAAATATCTTTGCACCGCCCTCGTTGCGGGTGTGATCGGCGGGCTGGTGATGGAAGGCGTGATGTGGCTTATCGCCCGCGCTGGCCTGGTTCGCGGGGATATGATTCTCGCGCTGGGCAGTCTGGTCACCAAGTCGCGCGACAACGCGTATCGGGTCGGCTTGGCGGTGCATATCACGGCGGCGATCGGCTTCGCGTTCGTCTATACGCTGCTGATGGTAACGCTTGGCTACACCGGAATGCCGATGTCGCTGACGCTCGGCCTGGGTGTCGGCACTCTGCATGGGATTTTGGTCAGTCTCATGCTCGTGTGGGTGGTCGCCGACCGGCATCCGTTGGAGGAATTCAAGGAGGCCGATCTGCTGGTCGGACTCAGCCATTTCGCCGGCCACGTGGCCTACGGAGCGGCGGTGGGGATTGTGGTCGGGCTGTCGCCGTTGTTGTGACGGAGCGGCAGGAATCATGAATCGGGCATCTATAGCCCAAATATTTCACGGGCTGATGGGCGTTCATACCACACCCCGCCCTGCGGGCACCCCTCTTCAGCCGTCGCCAAGGCTATGGCTGACAGGCAAGAGGGGATCTCTGTAGTCGTGGTTTGGGTCCCCTCTATGAAGCCTGATCCATGCAGTAAGGAACCACGAATGAACGCGAATTCACACGAATCCAGAGTGCGGGTTGCCCAGACCGGACCGCTGACCTCACGCCACCATCTGGTGACCGGAATCGAGGCTTGGTTTCTCATTCGTGTTCCTTCGTGTCCATTCGTGGTTGAACTGAATCGTTCCGGATGAAGAGGGGTGGCGCGACCTGTCAGCCATAGGCTTGGCGACGGCTGAAGCGATGGGGTGTGTAGGTGGGGCATTGATGAGTGTGAAATGTTCAGGATAGAGCTTCGCTAGCAGACTAACGGGTAGGGCGGACCGGCCCGGTCCGCCGCGAGGAGGATATCACATTCTCGGCGCACCGGGCCGGTCCGCCCTACCAAGAAGGTCAGCTGTCGGGGAACGGATTTTTCCTTTCCCTCACTTCCCGCCGTACCAGACGCCTCGGTGCCAGTTATGCCGGCGAAGCTTTTCGACGAGCGTGCGGGGCATCGCGGGCAGGTCGCTTACGCTGCAGTTGGCCTCCGCTTGGGCGACTGAGCGTATGCCCGGAATGACGGTTGAGACCGCCGGATGGGCCAGCACCCACTTGAGGGCCGCTTGCGGCAGAGTGTAACCGGAATCTTCCAAGTCCCGTTTGATCGCCTCGGCGTGGGCGATGGCCCGGCCGAGCCGGTCGCCCTCGAAGTATTTGCTGCGAAAATCATCGGGCGCGAATTTCGTGTCGGGGGTGAATTTGCCGGTCAGGGCGCCTTCGTCGAAAGCCACGCGGACGATGACCGCGACCCCGCTGCCACGCGCCACGTCGAGCAGCTCGGCGGCGGGTTCCTGTTCGAAGAGATTGTAGATCACCTGCACGGCGTCCACCCAGCCCTGGCGCATGAGATCGATGACGGAATTCTGGTCCTGCTCGGGCGTGGAAACACCAACCAGGCCGACGAGCCCCTCTTTTTGCATCTGGCGGAGAACCTTGAACGGAGTGGGATTCCGGTTCCACGCCCGCGTCCAGGTATGGAGTTGGAGCAGATCGAGTTTGCGCACACCGAGGTTGGCGAGGCGGGTGGTGATATTGTTGCGCAGATAGCGTTCAGGGTAACGCTCCTCGGCGAGACAGTACGGCGAAGGCGGCCAGGGACCGTCGGCCGGCGGGGTCTTGGTGGCGACGAAGACGGGCTCCGTTTTCCCCGAAGCAGCCCGCTCGCGCAGCACCTGCGCGATGAGTTTCTCGCTGCGGCCGTTGCCATAGCCGGCGGCGGTGTCGATAAAAGTGCAGCCCAGGTCGAGCGCGCGGTTGAGCGCCGCCAGCGATTCCGTATCGGCTTGCGGACCCCACGAGCCTCCGATGGCCCACGCGCCGAAACCGATCTCGGAGCACTTGAGGCTGTGCCGGCCCAAGGTGCGGTATTGCATGCTTACACGGATGCACGGAAGTCGCCGAAAGGAAAATGGAATGTCCCTGTATGCGGGAAGCGGCCGGTCGGAGACCGGCCCTACTCAGGCCTTCAGGCGGCGTTCGCCGGGGCGGGCGCTGAATTCGCGGACGGGTACGACGCCCGGCGGCAGGGGCTGGGTAAAGCGATCGATGAGCCGGCGGCGCCAGGTCGAGGGCGTGAAGCGGTGCACCGCCTTGTAGTCACGACAGAAATGGCTGGCGGTGGTGTAACCGCAGTGGCGGGCGATCTCGTCTAGCGTGAGCGTGGTGCGTCCCATGAGATCCTGGGCCTTTTCCAATCGCACGCGCCGGAAGAGATCCTTCGGACTGGCCTGGCGCACCTCGGCGAACAACCGGCGCAGGTGGCTGGGCGAGACGTGGACGACCTCCGCGACTTCCCTGACCGAGGGATTGCGCGCGAGATGTTCGGCGTACCACGACAGGGCGCGTTCGACCCGGAAGCTGGCCACGTCGGTCAGGGCCATCGGTTCGGCGGCGCGCTGGTGACCGTCGAGCAGCAGCAGGGAAAGATCCATCAGCCCTTTTTGGAAATGCAGGGGACTTGCCACCACCGGATGGCAGAAATGGCGTTCGAGGTTGCCCGCGATTTCCAGCAGCCGGGTGACGTCGGTGTCCTGGAGCGGACGGGACAACCAACCACCGTGTTGTTGGACGATCTCGTCGAGCGGGTAGGGCACACTGCTGAAATGAATGGAGAGGCGGTGGTAGGTGTGCCGCCCGTCATCGAACCAGGCGTGGGAGCAACCGGGAGCGAACACCCAAAAAGTGCGCTCGTGGAACACGGGACGCGTGCCATCGTGGAGCGTGACCCCGCAACGCCCGTCGATCACGGCGTAGAATTCCCAATTGGTGCGCGTGTTGCAGCGCATGCCATTTTTCCAGCGTATGCGCCCATTGGCGAAATAGCGGAGCATAGGGGGTGGAGGTGGAAGCCAACCTGAACATGGGCCGATATTTTCCGGGAAACCAGAGCTGATAAATTCGGCCAGTCCGAGAAATCCGCTCAAAAAGAAACCGGCACCTCGCGGTGCCGGTTTCAGACGCCGCCCACACCCGGGCGGCGCCACGTCTGATGCCACACCCAATTAGTACTTGTAAGTGATCGAGAGTTTGAGGTTGCGCGGATCGCCCGGGACGGCGGCCGTGCGGCTGCCGGCGGCGAGGATATAATCCTTGTCCAAGGCATTGTTGACCTGCAGGCGGGCGGTCCAGTCCTTTGCGCGGTAGGCGAAGCCCACGTTGACTAGGGTGCGTCCCGCGACGAGGAAAGTCGGCTGGTTGGCGACGAAGCTACCGTTGGGCAGGGGTTTCGTGGTGGTGTAGCCCGTGGCATTTTCGCCCACGACGTCGCTTTTGAAGTCCACGCCCACGCTGATCCCGAAGCCGGCAAGCCCACCGTCGGTGAAGCGATAGTCAGCATAGACGGCGCCGCTGTGGTCGGGCACGGCCCGCACGCGAACCTCCGTAATCGGCTGGCGGATCTTGAACGAGGTGTAGTTGCCGAGAAGGAAGAAGTTCTTCGTCACGGCAAACTGGCCTTCAAATTCCCAGCCCTTCGAGTTGAGGTCGAGGTAGAGCGGGTTCTGCAGCGCGTTGGCCTCGGCAACCTTGCCTTGGGCGATGAGCGTGTAGTAGTCGCTGTTTGGTACGCTGTAGTTCTGCTGGGCGATTTTGAAGTAGGCGATCGAGGCGGTCAGGCGGCCGTCGAGCAAGGCGGTCTTCACGCCGAATTCCTTCTGATCGCCGCTGGCGGCGCGGAAGGTCGGACCATAGGTGCCGGGATTGAGCGAGCCTGGCATCGTGCCGCCGGAGCTGTTGTAGCTGTAGAACAGCGAGACTTCCTTGATCGGCTTCACGACCACACCGTAGCTCTTGGCGGTGGTGGAGGTGCCATAGTGTGGGAAAGTGTTGGCGGGCGGGATGCCAGTGCTGTCGACGCGGTCCAGGTTGCCGAAGAAGCGGGAAACGCCGCCGGAGAGGATCAGGCGGTCCTGCAGGGTGCTGAAGTTCTCGTATACGAAGAACTGCAGGTCCTCCTGCTTGCCGGTGCGGTTACCACCGCCGTTGGTCGGGGTGGGTTGCGGGTAGTTCCAGGCCGGGTAAGTGATCGTGTCGAGCGCGGTGATGGCCAGGTTTGGACGGGAGGCCGTGGCGTAGGTCTTGAACTGGACTTTGGAGGCATTGGCGGCGAGGCCGGCGATCGTGGTGGACTTGAAGGACTGCTGCTCGAACTTCATCGCATAGTCGTTGCGGAGGTGCAGCTCGTTGTAGAAGAGGTCCACGGCGTTGGTCGTGCGGGAGAAAACGATGCTGGTGGGAGTCGGCAGCGGCACGCTGGTCGAGGTGGCGATGGCGGTCGCGCCGGTCTGATCGAGGGTCCAGACGATGCCGGGTTCGTACTTGCCGGTGTTGGGATTGCGCGTGGTGCTGAAGCCCAAAATCGCCGCGCCCATGCCGCCCGTGTCCTCACGGACGACGTGGTTGGCCATGAGCTGGAGGCGCGAGGTCACGTGTTCACCGAGGTTGGAAAGCAGTTCGGCGGTGATGCGCTCAGTGGCGCGATGGCGGAAGTCGGACTCGTCGCCGAAGGTCCAGTCGCGCGGCAGGCCCGTGATGATCCGGGCGTAACCATCGCTGCCGATGCTCGGATCGATCGGCAGGCCGCTGATGATGGCCTCGCGGTTCTGCATGAATTCGGCCTTGAGGACCAGCTTGTGGTCCGGGCTGAGTTGCCACGAAAAAGAAGGCGCGACCATGTAACCGTTGCGGAACTGATTTTTGGCGTAGCCATCGCTGTTCCAATAGGCGGCGACCAGGCGCGCGGCCATGCTGCTGTCGTTCTTGGAAATCACGCGGTTCACGTCGACGCTCACGGCGTTGCCGTAGTATTGGGCGAGGTCGAGCGTGTAGCTGGTCTGGTTTTTTCCGATCGGCGACTTGGTGATCGGGTTGAACTGGCCGCCAGGGCTGCCACCGGGGACCAGAATGGCGTTCGGTCCCTTGATGATCTCGACGCGCTCGATGTTGAAGGGCATGAGCGAAGCGCTGTAGCCGTCCTGACCCGAGATCTCCGCGCCGTCGACGAACTCATGCGAGACTTGGAAGCCGCGGATCATGTAGCGGTCGCCACCGATGGGGAGGGTGGACTCCACGACCGGCGTGACGTATTTGGCGGCATCGAGCATGCGCAGGCTCATGGAATCCTGGAGGAAATCGCTCGTAACGACGGAAATGGTCTGGGGGATGTCCTGAATGTTCATCGCCACGCGCGAGGACGAGAGGGCCTGGCGGGAGCGGTAAGGGTTTTCCTGCTCTTCCACGATGGTGAAGGTGGGCAGGGTGAAGACGTCCTCCTTGGGCTTGTCGGCGGGTGCGGTCTGGGCCTGGGTCGGGCCGGCGGCGCTCAGCAGGAGGGCGGTAGTGGCTGCGCGGAGCAACGAGCGGAATCGGGTTTGGTTCATGTTATTAGGGTTTGGGTACCGGGAGGCCGGCCCGTCGGTCGTGCCGACACGCGACAAAGGATTGCACGCGAAGCAGGCAGACGCCGAGGGGCGGGGGTTGGGATCAGCACTCGGTATGACCAGTTAACTGTCGCGCCGTTCGGCGGGGTAAAGTGTCCACGCCGCTCCGAAAATTGCACAAAACGCGCATCGCCTTCACCGGAGCGATGCGTCTTTGACGGGCTTTCCGTGGTTACACCGGCCAAGGGGCGCCGGGCGCGCCGAAGCGTGTGCCGGCGGGGAAATGCAGGGCGAAGTGTTCGGCGAGCACCGCGAGCAATTCGTCCGGGCTGGCAAGTTCGCGTTTCTCGGCCCGGCCATCGCGATGACGGAACGTGAGTTCGCGGTTGAGCAGCGAGCGCCGGCCGTCGGCGGTGGCACGGGCGGCCATGAGATTGTTGCGAAAATGCGCTTGCGGATGCGTGTGGCTGTACCAGTTGCCCAACTCCAAGTCCACGGCGGCCGCGGGCTCGGGGCGAAAGAAGTTCACGTCCTGCCACTCGCCGGCGAAGAGCACCTGCTGCGCGAAATGTCCGTCGCGGCGCACGAGCCGTCGGCGGTCGTGCGGCGTGTCCTGCTCGAGGCCGTCCGTCATCTCCAGCGGGGCGGTCAGGGAGAGCGAGCCCATGCCGGCGTCGGCCAGCCAGTCGCGGCCGTCGAGCGTCACGCGCACGAGCATGTGCGTGAGACCGGTGGCGACCGTGCTTGGTACCTGCCAACGGACGCGGGCGATCATGGGCTCGGCGGTGAATCCCAATGCCCGCAGCGCGTAAAGCAACAGATGGTTTTGCTCGAAGCAGTAGCCGCCGCGCCGGTCGTGCACGAGTTTTTGCAGGAGCGAAGCGGCGTCGGTGCGGATCGGCCGGCCGAGCAGTACGTCGAGGTTTTCGAACGGGATCGTTTGCACATGCGCCCGCAGGATGCCCGCGAGCGTGTCGCGCGTCGCCGTGCGCGGGCCGACGTGGCCGATGCGGGCGAGGTAGGCGGAAAGGTCGAGGGGGGACATGGCGGAGGACGGAGAACAGGGGACGGAAACCAGAGGTTGGAAAATTTCTGTAGCGGTGGTCTATGACCGTCGCAAGGGCGAGCGAATGGCAGCGGCGCTCACAGGGCGCCGCTACAGTCAAAGTGCGGCGGCGGGCTTGATTTTCTCCGCGGCGATCCAGTCGTCCACGATGGAATCGAGCACGGAGAGCGGCACGACGCCGGCGCGGAGCACGACGTTGTGGAATTCCTTGATCGAGAATTTTTCGCCAAGGGCGGCCTTCGCCCGGGTCCGGAGCTCCAGGATCTTGAGTTGTCCGATCTTGTAGGAGCAGGCCTGGCCGGGCAGGACCACGTAGCGATCGACTTCCGCCGTGGCGTTGACGCCGGGCAGACCGTAGTCGATCGCCTGCTGGCGGGTCCATTTCATGGCGTGAAGACCGGTGTCCACCACGTGTCGGCGGGCACGGAAAAGCTCAGCCTCGAGCTGACCGATCCGCCCCTTGATGTCATCCTCATACCAGCCATTCTCCGCGGCGAGCTGCTCGGCGTAGAGCGCCCAGCCTTCGGAATTGGCCGAGTTCCAACCGAAGATGCGATCCTGGCGGAAGCGCGGCAGGCCGGACATTTCCTGCATGAGGGCCAGTTGGAAATGGTGGCCGGGGATGGCCTCATGATAGGTGAGAGTGCGCATGTTGAGCATGCGGAACACCGGACCGGGCAGCGGAGCCCAGAAGACGCCGGGCCGGGAACCGTCGCGGGCGGGAATGCTGTAGTGCGCGGCCGCCGTCTTCTCGGTGAAAGGCGGCTCGCGCTTCACGACGCAGGGAGCCTTGGGCTGGAGGTCGAACAGCAGCTGGGCGCGCCGTACCGCGTCGGCCAGGATCTCCTCGTGGCGGGCGAGGAGGCCGGGCCGCGGGTCGGGTTCGGCCGGGGGCTGCGAATCCCGATTGAGTTGCGTGCAACGCGCCATGATCGAGCCCTCCGTGTAGCCGATCTGGCGGAACAGGCGGTCCATCTCGGCTTCGATGCGGGCGACCTCGCGCAGGCCGGTTTCGTGGATTTCCCGCGGGCTCAGGTTGGTGGTCGTGTAGTAGCCGAGGAAAATGGCGTAAGCCTCGTCGCCGCGCGGCAGGCGCCAGAGGCCGGCCTCGGCTTTGGTCAGCGGCAATTGCTCCTGGAGTAGCGCGCGGGCCCGCTGGAACGCCGGGATGATGGCGTCCGCCGTGATCCGCTCCGCCGCCGTCACGAAGGTTGCGCGTTCTTCCGCGGACAGCGCGGCGACCTTGGCGGCGCGCTCGTCGAGCGAGGTCACAAGCACGTTCTTCGCCGGGTCGCCTGCGAGAAAGCGATCGAACTGGCCGATCGCCGCCTGTGTGATGAAGTCGGGCATCAGAAAACCGCGCGTGGCGGCATCCCGGGCCTGCGCGATGCCTTCGTCGATCTGGCTGGCTACCAGCTCGAGCCGCGCGAGGTAGTTCTCGATGTCGCGCCGGTTCCGGACAGGATGATTCTGGCTGAGAAAATTGACCAGGCTCACATGCAGGCCGCGAAACTGGTTGAAGACCAAGGTGTGGTCGTCGAGCGGTTCGGCCTTCACCACCTCCCGCATGTGCCACTCGATGATGCGGAGCGACACGATCTGTTGGGGATCAAGTTTGCTCCGGTCGAATTGGTCGAGTTCAGCCAAGGCCTTCCGGGCGACGGTGGCGCGTTCGGCCAGATAGGCCTTGGTGTTGGGTGTAAGCCGCCGGTCGAGCGCGTCCTGCTCGGGGCCGGTAAAATACTGGACGGTGGTGGCGGTGGTCGGATCGGCGCGCATGGCCTCCGCCGTGAGATTGTCCACCCAGGTGTCGAAGGCGGGATCGGCCGCGAAGGTGATTGCGGCCAAGAGGGTGAAAACGAGGAACAGGCGCGGAATTTTCACGGTGCAGACCGTAGTGAGCCGCCGGATGTTGTCCAGTGGGCAGGGGAAGCGGCGGAGCACGCTGATCCCGCGCGCTTTGATCCTCGTTCGTTGTACCCAGACCAGCGTACCACACTCAGTGCGCTCCACCGGTAAATGCACCGTTACCTCGAGTCTATCCGAATAACTCCGCAAATTGAAGGATGCGGGAGGGCCGAGCTCCGGCGAGGCTGCAATCGGAAGCGTGAAACGGTCTCGCGGGAGCTCGGCCCTCCAAAGCACCTGCGACGATATTCGGATAAGTTCCTATGGCAGCAGCGCGGTCGAGAGCGCGGGCCAGTAGGTGATCAGCAACAGGCCGACGAGCAGGATAAGGAACAGGGGCAGCACGGCGCGGGTGGTCTCGCTCATCGGTTTTTTCAACCGCGACGAGGCCAGCAGGAGATTCAAGCCCACCGGTGGCATGAGGAAGCCGAGCTCCATGTTGGCCAGAAAGAGGATGCCGAGGTGGATGGGATGAAGGCCCAGTTGCAGGCCGATGGGCACCAGCAGCGGCACGAGCACGACGATGGCGGCGTAGATTTCGATCAAGCTGCCGATGACGAGCAACACCAGGTTCAGGCCCAGCAGGAACAGCCAGCGGGATTGCAGGTGCTCGGTGGCCCACGCCGCGAGGAGGTCGGGCACCTGGGCGTTGATGAGCCAGTTGCTCAACCCGAGCGCCACGCCGAGAATCATCAGGATGCCGCCAATCAACAACCCGGCTTCGGTCATCACCCGCGGGCAATCCCGTCGCAGCTGGAGGTCGCGGTGGACGACCACCTCGACAAAGAAGGCGTAGAGCGCCGTGACCGCCGCCGCCTCGACGGGCGTGGCCCAGCCGCTGAACAAGGCGCCGAGGGCAACGACGGGGAGCAACAGTTCCCATTTGGCCTCCCAGACAGCACGGCGCGCTTCGGCCAGGTCGAATGGATGCGGTCGGGTGGCGCTGCGGCGGCCAGTCCAGACTCCCCAGCCGGCGGTCATGGCGATGCGCAACAGCGCGGGGAGCAGGCCGGCGAGGAACATTTCGGTGATGCTGACCTGGGCGATGATGGCGTAGAGAATCACCGGCAGACACGGCGGCAGCAGGATGCCAAGCGAGGAGGCGCCCGTGAGCAGTCCGAGCGCGTTGCGTTCGGTGCAACCGGCCGCGAGCAGCACGGGCATGAGCAGACCGGAGAGGGCCAGGATCGTGACGCCCGAGCCGCCGGTCAGCGCGGTGAAGAACGCGCACAGCAGCACGGTGGCGACGGCCGGGCCGCCTTGGAACCAGCCGAACAGGGCCTGGAACAGCCGCACGAGTCGGCGGGAGGAACCCCCTTCCGCCATGAAATATCCGGCGAGAGTGAACAGCGGGAGCGAAGGCAGCGCGGCATTCGTCACAAGCCGGTAGTGCTCGACCGAAAGCACGGCGATGGGTTCGCCGCCGCCCCAGAAGAGCACCAATCCCGCACCGCCGAGCGTGATGAACACCGGTGCGCCGAGCACCGTGGCGGCGAGGATCAGCGCCAGGCCCGGCCACACCAACCGGTCCGGTGAGACCGGCGCCCAGAGGCACAGCGCGACGCTCCCCGCCGCCACCAGACCGGCGGCGATGCGGCCGCGCCAGGTGTCGGACGAGTGATACAACAGGCGCAGCGCCACGCCGGCGAAGCCGATGGGCAGGGCACATTGGATGATCCACAACGGAATCCCCGCCAGGGCCGGCGAGCCGCCCGCCCGCTCGGCGACGACAAATTGCCAGCTGGCTAAGCCGAGGAAAAACGTAACGACCGCACAGAAGCCGCCGTTAAACAGGCGCACGCGATCCTGCCAGGTTTTTGACAGCAGCGTGGTAATCGCCGAGAGCGAGAGCAGCCGGTTGTCGCGGGCGGCGAGCGCGCCGCCCAGCATGCCGACCACCAGCGTGAGATGTTGCACGATCGAGCTCGAACCGGAGATCCCCGATTTCCAGCCCGTGCGCAGGGCGATCTCAATCACCGGCAACGCGATCATGACGGTGAGCGCCGCGGTCATCAGCAGATTCTCCGCCCGTTGCCACAACGGGCGGCGGCGGGCAGGGATGACGGGCGCTTCGCTGGGATGCGTGACCGGAAGGCTCATGATGCGCTAACGCTGATTATTTCACGAAATAGCGAACGTTCTCTCCACACCCCACCCTGCGGGCACCCCTCTCAAGAGGGGATTTCGGCGGCGTGGATTTGATTCCCCTCTATGAAGCCGGAACGAAGCAATTGGCGCGCAAATTAGCTCTGAAGGTTGCGATACCGCAAGGTGGTCGCGCACGTCCCCGTGCGCGTGGCACGATGCCCTTCGAAACGGGCACAGGGACGTGCCCGACCACCCGCGCCGACTGCATTGTTCCGGATGAAGAGGGGTGGCGCGACCTGTCAGCCATAGACTTGGCGACGGCTGAAGCGACGGGGTGTGTGGGTTGGGCATTATAGAGAGTGAAATGGCCGCGCTAAGGCGCTCCAACGCCGCCGCGGCGGAAGTCCGCCAGGTGTTTCTGCACGGCGTCGAACACATCGGCGGGCACGAGGTCGCCGCGGATATGTGGGTTGACCGACTCGACGAGGGTTCGCCACTCGGGTTCGGCGTCGGCGGGGACGGCATGCACCGTGAGGCCGCGTTGCTGCATGGTCTTTACGGCCTCGTCGCTTTCGCGGCGGCCTTGCGTGCGGGCCTTCTCGCCCGCGATCTCGGCCGCCGCGCGCAGCTTGGCGCGGAGATCGGCGGGAATTTTCTCCCAGAGGTCGGTGCGGACCACGGTGGCGCCGACGATCGGGCTCCAGTTGAGGTCGAGCATGTGCGGGGCGGGGCCGTTGAGCTGGCCGGCCAGCGCGATGAGCGGCGGCACCGGGACGACGTTGATCATGTCGGTGTTCAGGCCGAGCAACATGTCGGTCGTTTCCAAGCTGATCGCCCGAAAGCCGGCCGAGCGCATGATGTCGGCCTGACGCACATCGCCGGACCAGGTGAACATTTTCATCTTCCGGTAGTCGTCGGGCCGCACGGCGGGCGACTTGGAGAAGAAGCGGACCCAGCCGGCATCCGCCCAGAACAGCACCTCGTAGCCCTTCGCGCGGAGTTGTCCCTCCAGCAGCGGCCGGAGTTTCTCGCGGACGTAGTCCACTTCCTCCCAAGTGCGGAAGGCCATGGGTATAAGCTGGAGCCCCGCGACGCCGCGGTCGATTTCGGAAAGGCCCACCGCGGTGAGCACGCCGGCGCCGAGCTGTTTGATGCGCATTTTTTTGACCATCTCGGATTCACCGCCGAGGCGGCCGTCAGGGTAGAGGATAACCTTCACACTGTCGGCGGAATCCTTCCGCCATTGCTCCACCATTTCCTGGATGATCTTATACTGCGGTGTGCCGCTGGGCAGGATCGTGCCCATGCGGATCGTGACGGTCTCGGCGGCGCGGGCCGCACCGGCGAGCAGGAGCGAACCCGCGAGCAGGACCGGCCAGGCCGGTTGCGACCGGAGACGGAAAACGGAGAAGGGAAGTGGCGGATTCATGGGGCGGAGGCGGGTTCGGCGGGGAGGAACAGTTCGTCGATGCGGCCGAGGAGCCAGCGGGCGCGGCGCTGCATGATCAGGTTGACCAGCCGCCACTCGGGACGCTCGTCAGGGTTGATGGCCAGCGCTTGGCGCAGGAGGCGCTCGAATTCCGTCCGGTCCTGTTGCTGGATGCAGACGGCTTCGGCGAAGGCGACGCAGGGCGCGGCCTGGCGGCCGTCGCTTAGGGCCACCGCGCGTTCGAAGTGACGGCGCGCGCGCTCCTCGGGGTGGGCGCCCGCGCGGCTCATTTCGTAGGTGATCAGAAACGTATGGATCGCGCCGGCGTCCCAGGCTTCGTCCACGGCGAGGGCGCGTTCGATGAGTGCGTCGACGGCGGGCAGATCCGCGATGAGCTGGGTGTCGTCCTTGGTGGCGGCGATGGCGGCGGCCCACGCGGCGGCAGTCCAATAGAGCAGACGGGCGTTCTCTGCGCGACAGGCGGCGACGGCGGCCTTGGGGTCGGCGCGCAGGGCGGCCGCAAAGCCGGGATGGGCGACTTCCAGGCCGCGCAATCCGTAGTCGCGCCCGCGCAGGTAGAGGCCGCGCGCGCGGATGCGGCGGGCGGTGGCGGCGGCAAGGTCGGTGGATTCCAGTTCGTCCGCGTCCTGTTGGACGAAGGCGAAGGCGTATTGGGTGAAGCCACCGGCCGCAGCGGCGAGGAGGCCGGCGTGCCGCGGATTTTCGGCGAGCAGACTCTCCATCAGTTTCAGGCTGAACGGGGCGGCATCGCGGATGAGCTCCGGGTCGCCATCGCTGGCAAAGACCGTGCCACCCCCGGCGAGCGCGTCGCCCAGTTTGTTGACGGCCATCCGATTTACGGACGTGCAGCCGGCGAGGGCGGCCAGCGCTACACCGGCCAGCGGCAACCAGATTGTGAGGCGCGGGGTCATCGGCGAAGAAGCAGTGTGGAGGAGAAGGGCGGTTCACGGCAAGACGCGCGTGAGGAGCTGTTGCGTTTCACGTCATCCCGCGACTTGCACCGCAGGCGGGCTTGCCCGGAGTGCGCCCAAGTACTTGGTCTCTTGCCGGCTGAACCGGATCGCGCGTCCCAAGGTTTTCCACGGAGAGCGCGGATGGAATCGGATCAATTGGCGTGTCTTTACGACGTCTGCGGTAAACCTGAACCAATATGAAACCTAAAATTGCCTTTGTCGGGGTCGGCCGGATGGGCGCCAACATGGCCCGCCGGCTCAAGGATTGCGGCTACGCGGTCACGGCCGTTTACGATGTCAATGCCGTCAACGCCGCCGCACTGGCGCACGAACTCGGGGCGATCCATGCGGCCAAGCTCACCGACGTTACCGCGGCGGCCGACGTGATCTTCACGGTCGTCACCGATGATGCGGCCCAGCTCGCCGTGTTTGCGGAAAGCGGGAATTCGTTGCTGGTGGGCGCGACGGGGAAAACCTTCATCAACTGTGCAACGATCACGCCCGCGACCCACGTTGAAATCGAACGACGGGCGCGGGCGGCCGGGGCCGTGTCGCTCGAGGGCTGCATGGCCTCATCCATCCCGCAGGCGCGCAACGGCACGCTTTACCTGATGTGCGGCGGCGACCGCGCGACGTTCGAGCAGGTGAGGCCGGTGTTGGAGAAATTGAGCACAGCGTTGCGCTACATCGGGCCGGCCGGTCAGGCGGCGCAGGTGAAGGTGCTGGTGAACATGGTGATGAACATCAACACGGCCGGCCTCGCCGAGGGACTGGGCCTTGGGTCTGCACTCGGACTCGATCTCGACATGCTGCGGGAAGTTTTCGCCCAGACGGGGGCGAATTCGCAGGTGCTTAAAACCGACGGGGAGGACATGCAGCACCGGGCTCATGACTGCTATTTTTCCGGTGCGCACGCAGCCAAGGATTCAAGCATCGCGGTACGACTGGGGCAGGACTCGGGCCTGCGTTTGCCGCTCGCCGAGGCAACCCAGGCACAGTTCGAGCGGATGGTGACGCTGGGACTGGGCGGACTCGATAAAAGCGGCGTGGCGGAGCTGACCTTCAAGGGTCGGCACGAGAAAGATATCCACTCCGACGAAGCCTCCAGCGAAGCCCAGACCGGGTGCTAAACTCATCCTATCGGTTAAACCTGAACCCCATCTGCCGGATTCGGTTTCGACGAACAGCAAAAAACGGACCGCAAAAGGTGACATTTTCCTGTCGATGTAGTTGCCGGATCGCCTCGAGCCGGGACAATCAGTCTCGCGGATGTTAGCTGCATTGTCAGCATCCGCCCGTTCGGATAAAATTTAGGCTCAGCGTACCGCTAGATAAAGATAGGCCGCCGCGTAGATCGAGCACTCGACCATCAGAAGCCCATAGCCGATTTTCAGCGACGGCGTCGTCAGCGCCGGCCCAACTCCCAGCCACGGCAGAACAGCGAGCCGCCCGCCCCAAAACAGCGCGGTGACGGCACACACGGCGCGGGCCAGGGGCGTGCCGGCGACCAGGTCAGCGGCGAAGAGCAAACTGAACAACCCGAGCACGGCTATCATGACGCCGATGGATGCATTTTGGGCGACGGCAAACCGGCGATGAATCTGCGGAAGCGCGGCAAGATTCTTCTCCCAATCCGGCGGGATCGGAGTGAAGCAGGCCAGCACCAACGTGACGAAGTGAAACACGCCGGCCAGTCGCACACCGAGGATCAGGAGCGAATCGGGCATGACGGTCAGCGCGCTTTCTTCCGGGTGAACACCAAGGGTTCGCCGCATAGGGAGGGATTATTGAGATTGGCCCGGATTAATTTCTGCAGCGCGGCGCGACCCTTGGTCTCTTCGGGTACGATTTTGTTGCTGACATTGCGGAGGGTGAGCTGGTTGCCGTCGGCTGAGAGCACCCAGGAAAGGTAGACATATTTGCCGCGGTCACTGCCCGGTTGCAGGCTCTCCACACTGAGGAATGACATGCCCGCGAAGTCGGAGTGAAATGCGCGGTAGAGGTCGTCATCAAAAGCGACGACATAGGTGGAGCCGTCGAGCTGGCGGACGCTCATCAGATCCTTGCCGTCCTCGCCTCCGAGCCAGTTGCCTAAAAGGCGCTCGCCAATCGCGTGCGTCGGATTTTCTGTGAGTGCGACGTCGTAATTACAGCTGCAGAAGAGCAAGGCCGCCGCAACGAGCAGGACGGGAAACGATAGACGCGAGTTCATGGTGAAGGGATGCGGCTAACCTAGTCTGGCCAAGCCTCGAAGGGCAGACAAAACCCATGCAAAAGTAAAAGCCGCGGCGGGAGCCGCGGCTTGAACACCAGCACACTACCAAAGGGAATCAGGACTTAGAGCTCACGCCTTCCAAATCGTCCCGACCTCGCCGGTGGGCGTTGATGGCAGATGAATGCTGGCGTGGTCCGGAGCTGAATTGGATCAGAACCTTATGCTAATACCAGCGGACAAAGCGATGTCGTCACCGACCTCGATCGAGGTGCCGAACAGCTTAACGTTATCAATCCAGATGTATTTGGCGCCAAGTTGGGCCGTGACGTTGGGTGACAGGCGGTAGTCTAGGCCGGCGAAACCTTGGGCGGTGAAGGAAGAGCCGCTGTCGGAGATGCCATAACCCGAGACTTCGGAGATCGCGAGGCCTGCACCTGCGCCGAAGTGATAGCTCACTTTTTCGCTGACGGTGTTAACCAAACGATAGTTGGCGGTGATGGGATAGATGTTGGCCTTGACGCCGGACTCCTTGCTTCCCGTGTAGGCGAACTCGATTTCTCCTTGATGAGAGAGAGAGCTGGTGGCCTTGAACTCGTGACCGATACGGGCAGTAAGGTATTCCTCTTCGGAATCGACGAGATAACCGGCGCTTCCGGCGAGGATAAGAGCCTGCGCGGAGACCGCCAAGCTGGTTGCAATGAGGGCAAGTGAGACAAACTTCTTCATGATGTTATGGCAGATAGGTTGGATTCCCTGGGCCCGTCAGGGAAGCGCCGAGAAAAGGCAGGTAACATCAAGCGGCAATGGCTATTTTTCGAGGAGGGGCAGCGTATATGTCATATTGGCTGGACCCCGCACTTCGTGCGGCTCACGGGTCCAAGTCCGAATGAAGATCTCCGGATTTAGCTCGGGGCAGGAAGGCAGGACTCAGCCTTTTTGCAATTGGTGCGGGGTGACGTCGGCATCGCTTGGATTGATCGGAATACGCATGCTATAAAAGCTGCGATACACGAACATCAGCCCGACGATGAAAACCGCGGCTCCGAGGGTGTGCTTCAATCCATCAGGCATCTTCACCGCGATCTCGACCGCGAGCAAGCCGAAGAGCGTCGTGAATTTGATGACGGGATTGAGCGAAACGGAGGACGTGTCCTTGAACGGATCGCCCACCGTGTCGCCGACGACCGTGGCCGCGTGGAGCGGCGTGTTCTTCATCTTCAGCTCGACCTCGACGATCTTCTTCGCGTTGTCCCAGGCGCCGCCGCCATTGGCCATGAAGATGGCCTGGTAAAGGCCGAAGAACGCCATGCCGACCAAATAGCCGATGAAGAAGAACGGGTCGAAGAAGGCCAGCGACAGGCTGAAGCAGAAAATCACGATGAAGATGTTCACCATGCCGCGCTGCGCATACTGGGTGCAGATACGGACGACTTCCTTCGACGCGTCGGTGGCGGCCGTGGCGGCGTCGAGTTTCATGTTTTCCTTGATGTAGACCACGGCACGGTAGGCGCCCGTGACGACGGCCTGCGTGGAGGCGCCGGTAAACCAGTAGATCACGGCGCCACCCATCAGCAGGCCCATGATCGCCTCGGGGTGGACCAGCGAAAGCTTTTCGATGGTGTCGGGATAGATGCTTTTCAACATCATGATGATGCCGAAAACCATCGTGGTGGCACCGACGACGGCCGTGCCGATGAGCACGGGTTTGGCCGTGGCCTTGAACGTGTTGCCCGCGCCATCGCCCTTTTCGAGCTGGTATTTGGCGTGCTCGAAATCCGGCTTGAAGCCGAAGTCCTGAATAATCTCGGCGGCGACACCGGGCCTCGCCTCGATCTGCGAAAGCTCATAGACGGACTGCGCGTTGTCCGTGACCGGGCCAAACGAATCGACCGCAATCGTGACCGGGCCCATGCCGAGGAAGCCGAACGCCACGAGGCCGAAGGCAAAGATGGGTGCGGCGAAACGGAATTGTTCGGGCATGATGCCCGTGACGGCCGGGTGGGCGGAGAAATGATACGCGCCGACCATGAGCGCGAGGATGCAGAGGCCGGTCCAGAACGCGGAGAAATTGCCCGCCACGAGGCCGGACAGGATGTTGAGCGAAGCGCCGCCCTGGCGTGACGAGGTGACGACCTCCTTCACGTGGCGGCTTTCCGTGGAGGTGAAGACCTTGGTGAATTCCGGAATGAGCGCGCCGGCGATGGTGCCGAGTGAAATGATGGTCGAGAGCACCCACCAAAGATCGGGGCCGCACGCGGGGTGGTGGGCCAGCAGGGCGTAGCTCGCGGCAAAGGTGACGCCGATGGAAACGACCGACGTGATCCAGACGAGGTTGGTCAGCGGCTGTTCGAGGTTGAAGTCCTTCGAGCCGCCATAGAGCAGCCGGCTGTGGGCTCCATTGATGAGATAGCTCACGAGCGAGGTGATGACCATCAGGATGCGCATCGCAAAGAGCCAGACGATGAGCACACCGCAGAGCGCAGGGTTCGCGGCGAGCGCCAGCGCCAGAAAGGCGATGAGCGCCACGCCGGTGACGCCGTAGGTTTCGAAACCGTCGGCGGTCGGCCCGACGGAATCCCCCGCGTTGTCACCGGTGCAGTCGGCGATCACGCCGGGGTTGCGGGGGTCGTCCTCCGGCAAGTTGAAGACGATCTTCATGAGGTCGGCCCCGATGTCGGCGATCTTGGTGAAGATGCCGCCGCAGATGCGCAGCGCGGAGGCGCCGAGGGATTCACCGATGGCGAAACCGATGAAACAGGGACCGGCCAGCTCGCTCGGCAAAAACGCCAGGATACAAATCATGAAGAACAACTCGATGGCGACGAGCAGCAGGCCGACGCTCATGCCGGATTTCAGCGGGATGAGCAGCGTCGCGAGCGGATTGCCCTGGAGCGCGGAAAACGCGGTGCGGGAATTCGCGACCGTGTTGATGCGGATGCCGAACCACGCCACGCCATAGCTGCCGAGGATGCCGAGCACTGACGCGAGCAGGATTACCAAGACGTGCAGGGGCGAGTTGTCCGAGAGCACGCCGAAGTAGTAGGCCATGCACATCGCAATCAGCAGCCACAGCCCGGCGAGAAACTTGCCTTGCTGAAAAAGGTAGGTTTTGCAGGTTTCCCAGATTATTTGGGAGACCGCTCCCATCGCCGCATGCACCGGCAGATTGCGGGTCTGGATGTACTGCAACCAACCGTAGCCCACCCCGAGGACGCAGATGATGAGGCCGATCATGAGAATCCCGGTGCCGGTGAGGGATCCGCCGAGAAACGTGACGGTGGTGAGGTCGGGGATCCGGATGTCTGCTTCGCTGGCCAGCGCGGGGCTGGCGAATGCGGCCAATGCAGTGGCCGGCACGCCCACTTTTTTCCAAGTGTGAGTGGTGATCATAGGGGTAGGTTTAAGTGGCCGCGAATGTGTCATAACCGCGTCGCGTGGCCAGTGCAAAGTCCCTCGGCGCGGGCTGTAACATTTGACGTTTGGATCCGCGTGCGCCTCGTGTATTCGTTAATCACCCTATTGACTGCCCATGTCGACGCCGCTGCTCGCAGTGCACGATTTGTTGAAGGCCTACGGTCCGCACCGCGTGGTGGACGTGCGGGAGTTTGTCCTGACGACGGCGGCGCAGATGGCGCTGCGGGGCGAGAGCGGCTCGGGCAAGACGACCTTTCTGCATCTCATCGCCGGCATTCTCAGTCCCGACGCCGGCCGCATCGAACTCGCCGGTCGAGACGTCGCCACACAGGGCGAGGCTGCGCGCGACCGGCTTCGCGCGGAAACGATCGGCTACATTTTTCAGACGTTCAACCTGCTGCAGGGCCACACCGTGCTGGAGAACGTGGAGCTGGGTATGGCCTTCGGTCGCGGCGTGGACCGCGCGCACGCGGAAGCGTTGCTCCGGCGGGTAGGCTTGGGCGACAAGCTCGGACATTTTCCCCGTCAGCTCTCGACCGGCCAGCAACAACGCGTGGCGGTCGCGCGTGCGCTGGCCAACCGGCCGAAGCTCGTGCTGGGCGACGAGCCGACCGGCAACCTCGACGCCCGCAACAGCCGCGAGGCGCTGGCGCTCATCCGCGAGGTCTGTCGGGAGGAAGGCGCTGCGTTGTTGCTGGTGAGCCACGATGAGGGGGTTTTGGGGCAGTTCGAGAACGTCATGGCGTTTTCGGAGCTGAACCGGGCGGCCACGCCCGCCGCTTCATGAAATTCCAAACGCCAAACATCCAAATGCCAAATAAAGCCGGCGGAAATTCGAAACCCGAAAAGGACTTCGTCCTCAGCATTTTTGCGTCCGTGATTTCTTTGGTCTTTGGACGTTTGGCGTCTGGAGTTTTTCCGCAATGATTTGGAACCTCATCTACCGCAGCCTCCGCCAGCACGCGCTTTCCACGCTCGTGACGGCGGGAAGCATCGCGCTGGCGGCGGGGCTGTTGCTGACGGTCTGGGTGGTGAAGACGCAGTCGCAGGCGGTGTTTGCCGCGACGAACTCCGGTTTCGACGCCGTGCTGGGCGCGCGCGGTTCCAAGCTCCAGCTCGTGCTCAACGCGGTCTTTCACCTGGAGTCGTCGCCCGGCAACATTGCGGCGGCCGACTTCGAAATGATCCGCCGCCATCCGGCGGTGAAGACCGCGGTGCCCGTCGCCGTCGGTGACAACTACCGGGGCTGGCGCATCGTCGGCACACTGCCGGTGCTCTTCGAACTCGATTATAGCCCCGGCCAAAAATACTCGGTGGCCGCCGGGGGCCGGCTGTTCTCGCTTGGGGCCAACGAGGCGGTCGTCGGCGCATACGCCGCGCGCCAGCTCGGTTGGAAGGTGGGTGCGACGTTCCATCCGTCCCACGGCGTGGCCGAGGGCGGCGAGGTGCATGAGGAGCTTTACACTGTTGTCGGAGTGCTCGACCCGACCGGCACTCCGGTAGATCGCGTCATCTGGATTCCGCTCGAGGGCGTGCAAACGATGAGCGGGCACAATCCGCTGGCGAAAACCGAACTCAGCGCGGTGCTCTTGCAATTGCGTGCGCCCACGGCGGGCCTGATGCTCAACAACCAGCTCAATGCTTCGGGCGGGAGGCTCACGTTCGCGTATCCCATCGGCAGCATCGTGGCCGAACTTTTCAACAAGCTCAGTTGGGTCGATCAGGTGCTGACCTTGCTGGCATGGTTGGTGGCCGTCGTGGCTTCGGCTTCGGTGCTGGTGAGCATCTATAATTCCATGAGCGCCCGGCAGCGCGACATTGCCATCCTGCGCGCGCTTGGTGCGCGGCGGCGCACGGTCTTCGGCGCAGTGATGGGCGAAGCGGCGGTC
>DATCRM010000306.1:0-17718 GCA_036568985.1 Lacunisphaera sp.
CCATTCGTAGCATTGCTGGGCGAGCAGGACGGGGACGTGGCCGCTGCGAATGTAGGCGAGCTGGGCGGGGAGGGCGTCGACCGACACGCATTGCACGGTGCCGGGCTGCCATTTGAGGGCGTTCTCGGTGAAGAGTGGCCAGCCGCCGATCATCGCCCAGCCGGTGATGTCGGGATTGGCCTGCATGACCTGCTCGACCTTGGCGGCGGCGTCCTGCGGGGTTTCCTTGTGGTAGTAAACGTCTCGGATCGTGATGCCGGGGAATTTCTTGGCGACCTCGCGCACGCCTTGCACGCGCTTCTGGAGGTTGGGCGCGTTCTGGTTACCCGCAAGGACGGCGACAATGCCTTTGCCGCCCATCACCTTGGCGAGCTCCTCCATCGTCTGCTTGCCGCAATCGACATCATCGACGCCGTAGGTGACGAAGCGCTTGGAGGCGGGGGCGTCGGAGTCGAAGGTCGCGACGGGCACGCCGTTGTCCACGGCGCGGTTGATCGCGTCGGTGAGTTTGTTGGCGTCGGAGCAGCTGACCGAGAGACCCTCGGCGCCGGCAAGCACGAGCTGCTCGATGGCTTCGGCCTGCTTCTGGGCGTCTTCCTCGTTGGGGGTGCGCCAGTCGATCTTGATGTTCATCTTGTGCTTCGCGCTGAGTTCCTTGGCGGCGTCCTCGGCGCCCACGCGGGCGGCCTGGAACACAGGATTGCCTTGGGACTTGGCGACGAGACCGATGATGATGGTGCGTTCGGCAGCGTGACCGGCGAGGGCCAGGGCCAGCGAAGCGGCGAGGAGGAGCAGACGTTTCATGAGGTATGGGGGATTAAGGGAGGAGCAGAAGGACAGGGAGGAGAACTTAATGTTTCCCTCCCGAAGCCTGGGTCAGCCGGCGCTTGGCGAGCCAGGTGTTGAAATTGTCGAGCACCACGGCGGCAATGACGACTGTGCCAATGATGATCTGACTGTAGTTCTGGTCGATGCCCAGGATGACGATGCCGCTGGAAATCATCTGGATGATGAGCGCGCCCAGCACGGCCCCGAGGGCAGTGCCGCGCCCGCCGGTGAGGCTCGCGCCGCCGACCACCGCGGCGGCGATAACATTGAGTTCGTAACCCTGACCGTCGCCCGAGCTGGCGCTACCGTAGTAACCGAGCGCGATGAGGGCCGAGACGCCGGCCGCAAGACCGGAGAGCAGATAGACGCCGAGTTTGACCCGCTCGACGCGGATCCCGCTGAAGCGCGAAGCCAGCTCGTTGCCGCCGATCGCATAAACCCGTCGGCCGGCGGCGAGGCGGGACAGGAAGATCCAGCCGATCACGAGCACCACCAACATGACACCAAGCGGCACCAGACTGAGTCCACCGCTCGTTTCCCAGCGAATCATGTCGCGGAAGAGCGGAGGGAAGCCGCCGACGGACTGGCCTTTGGTGGCAACGAAAGCGATGCCGCGGAGGATGGCCATGGCTCCGAGCGTAATGATGAATGGATGCACGCGCAGCGCCACGATCAATCCGCCGTTGATCAATCCGCAGGCCGCGGCCGTGCCGACGCAGGCCAGCGCGCCGAGGGTCACGGCGAGTCCCGGAGCAATGTTGGGGGCCGCACCGGTCGGTCCGAAATGCTGGAAGGTCAGCGCGCCAAGCACGGAGGCCAGCGCGTAAATCGATCCGACCGACAGGTCGATGCCGCCGGCAATAATCACCACGGACATGCCCACGGCCATGATGGCGATGAAGCTGGTGTCCTTGGCGAGTTGAGCGAGGTTCTGGGCGTTGAGAAATTTGTTCTTCTCGACGAACGCCGGCACGCGTTCGCCGGCATCGTTGGTGGTGAAGACCCGCTGCCGGGCCCCATCGGCGCCGATTTCGAATACGGGCGTGCGTACCGATCCGCTGAAGGCGGTGAGCAGGGCGCCGAGCGCCAGAATCACGAGAAGCAGGCCGCTTTCCTGAAAACGGAATAGATTGCGGATGGGCGAAGACATGGCGGGAAATGACCAGAGTCCGCCGTCAATGCACCGGCGGGGATGGGTCGCGTCAAACAATTACACGGGGGCTGACAGTCTAAATCATGGGACAAGGCCCATTTAGGCGGTTACCCGGTTTCCGACCAGAATCCACTTGCCATGTCCCGGTCCCATCTCTGTTTTCGGCCCTTCCTGTTCCTTAATCCATCAACCTCAACTGCAGTAACGATCGCAAGGCGGCTCAGTTTGGCCGACCTGTGTCTCGTCACGACATAGATCCATGAACGTAACTCCCAAAGACCTCCTCGATGCCGGCGTCCACCTCGGTCACCAGACCAAGCGCTGGAACCCGCGCTCGAAGCCCTACGTGTTCGACCACCGTCAGGGCATCACCATCATCGACCTCGAGAAGACCCACGCCGCCTTGGAAAAGGCCTGCGCCTTCATCGAAAACCTCGTGGCCCACGGCGACGACGTGTTGCTCGTCGGCACCAAGCGCCAGGCCCAGGAGCTCATCCGCGAGGCCGCTGCCGCGACCGGCATGCCCTACGTGACCACCCGTTGGATGGGCGGCACGCTCACCAATTTCGAGACCATCAAGAAGTCCCTCGCGAAGTACAAGAAGTACCAGGCGATGGACACCAGCGGCGAGCTCGCCAAGTTTTCCTCCAAGGAGGAATCTGCGATCCGCCGCGAGATGGCCCGCATGACCCGCAATTTCGACGGCATCATCAACCTGACCGCCCTGCCGCGCGCCATGTTCGTGATCGACACCAGCTACGAGGAGATCGCCGTGGCCGAGGCCAAGCGCATGAACATCCCCTCGATCGGTCTCGTCGATACTAATTCCGACCCGACGCAGCTCACCTATCCGATCCCGGGTAACGACGACGCCGCCAAGTCCGTGCGCATCATCATCGAGACGATCGTCGCCGCCATCCAGGCTGGCCTCGCTCACCGCGAGACCCGCCGTGCCACCCCGGCCGAGACCCAGGCTGCCGCCGCCACGGGTGAAGTCGATCTCGACAAGGTTGTCATTCCCGCCGGCCTGAAGGACGTCGTCGAGGAGAAGCCGGTCGCCAAGAAGCGCCCGAGCCGCACCACCGGCGCCAAGAAGTCCGCCGTCACCACTGACGAGGTCTGATCGCAACGCATTTAAAACACATGGCTACTGTCACCACCTCAATGATCAGCGAGCTCCGGGAAAAGACCGGCGCAGGGCTGCTCGACGTCAAGAAGGCTCTCGATGAGGCCAAGGGCAACATCGAGGAGGCCACCACGATCCTCCGCAAGAAGCTCGGCAACAAGATCGACAAGCTCGCCACCCGCGCGACGAAGGAAGGCCTGGTCCATTCCTACATCCACGTGGGCGGCAAGGTCGGCGTGCTCGTCGAGATCAACTGCGAAACCGACTTCGTCGCCAAGACGGACGACTTCAAGGCGTTCTGCCAGGACGTGTGCCTGCAGATTGCCGCGGCCGCCCCGACGGTCGTGCGCCGCGAGGACGTGCCCGAGGCCGACCTGGCCAAGGAGCGCGACATCGCTTCCGCCCAGATGGCGGGCAAGCCGCCGGCCGCTGTGCAGAAGATCGTCGAGGGCAAGCTCGAGAAGTATTACTCGCAGGTGTGCCTCCTCGAGCAGCCCTTCGTCAAGCTGCCGGAGAAGATGATCAAGGACATCCTCTCCGAGAAGGTCGGCAAGCTCGGCGAGAACATCCAGATCCGCCGGTTCGTCCGTTTCCAGCTCGGCGCTTAAGCGCTGGTCTGCTGAAGATTTCCAAGGCGCTCCCGCAAGGAGCGCCTTTTGTTTTGGTGTCGTTTCGTTCGTCATCCTGAGCACAACAAAGGATCCATAGGTGAGGCGAAGCTTTCATCTCCCTCTTGGGTCCTTCGCTGCGTTCAGGATGACAGGAGCGGAATACGCGATGCTTTATTAGTGCGCCTGAGTGTGCATAAGTGGTGTTCTCTACTCATGAAAGTCACGCCCGGCCAGATCGTCACTCGCGGACTCACCAACCGCTGTCCCAATTGCGGGGGGAACCGCCTGTTCAAGGACGGCACGCTCTTCGAGCTCAACAGCGAGTGTCCCGATTGCCATTTGAAGTTTGAAAAGGACGAGGGCTTTTTTCTGGGCGCCATGTCGCTCAACTACGGCGTGACCCTGGTCGGCTTTCTCGTGCCGGTCGTGCTGCTCTGGTATTTTGGCGTGATTGGCGGAAGTCTCGCCGTCGGTCTCGCTATCGGCGGTTCGCTCGTCGTGCCCATGCTGCTCTACCGGTCCTCTCGCAGCTGGCAGCTGATGCTGTACTACAGCTTCTTTCCGCAGCACCTGCCCGCCAACCGGCGCAAGCTCGACGCGGACGAGGACGAGAACATTTGAGCACTGGGCGAAGGAGCGAATGCTGTGAGGCCGCGAGTGTGTCTTCGAATCCTTTAAATTCACCGAACCCCGTCATCCTGAGCGCAGCGAAGGATCCAAGCGGATACAGTCCCAGGGGCGGCGGCTTGGATTCTTCGCTGCGCTCAGAATGACGAAACGGTGCTGAAGCACACCTACGTCGACGCGTCGTAGATCTGCGGCGTGATGACCGCCTGAAGCGGACGGCCTTCGGCGTACGCCCGGAGATTGGTTGCGGCAAATTCTCCGGCATCGCGCCTGCGTTCATTGGTCGGGCCAGCGAGGTGCGGGGTAAGCGTGACGTTGGGCAGGCCGCGGAAACCGGAGTCTGCCGGCAGAGGTTCCACGGCGAAAACATCGAGGCCGAGCATGATTTTCCCTTCCTGCGCGATGCGCAGCAGGGCGGCTTCGTCGACCACGGCTCCTCGCCCGACATTGACGAAAACCCCGCCCGGGCGGATGAGGCGTAAGATTTTCTCGGTCACGATTCCGGCGGTCTCTGGAATGAGGGGAGCCAGTTCGACGATGATCTCGTTGTCGGCGAACAAAGATTCGAGCGAACGCGCGGGAGTGACGCCGTAGCGGGCTTCGACGGCGGCGTCGACGTCGGGGGCAAAGGCGCTGATGGGACAGCCAAAGGGTTTGAGCAGGCCGACCAGCTCGCGGGCCACCCGGCCGAATCCATGCAGGCCCACCCGGCGGCCAAAGAGTGACGACGACACGGTCGTGCCGTCCTTCCAACCGCCGGACCGGTGTAATTCCAGGGTCCAGTGCGTCGCCCGGCGCAAACTGGACAGGATGTGGAAAAGAGCCCATTCGGCGACGATCCGGCTGATGGAACCGCCCCAATTGGTAACCAGCAGCCCTTCCTCGATGTGCCGGCGGGTGACAAACTTTCTGACTGAACCCGATAGATGGCAGATATAACGCAGGCGCGCGGGCAATTGGGCCGGCAGGGGGGGAGTCTTCCAGCAGGTCAGCAGGATTTCGGGATTAATGTCCATCAGGGCCCGATAAAAATCCGCGGGCGCCATCGTCCCGGGATCCAGGTGCTCGAAACGGCTGGGCAGGGCCTTCACCCCGGAGAGCAGCGGCTCGGGAAGGAAGTCGTGCAGTTCCTGTAGCGTGACGGCGGCGACGAGGATGGATGGGCGGGGCATGACCGGCGATGAGCGTCTGTGAGGTCGATAAAAACCCGTCAGGAAGAGCCTGACGGGTTCGTGAGATGAGAGGGCGATCAGTGGGATAGCAGGTCGGAAAAACCAAGCGTATAGCTGAGGAAAACGCCGCGGGGATCGCCGATGTTCTTGTTCACCTTCAGGTAGTCCTTGTCGAAGACGTTGTTCACGTTCAGGCGCAGGGTGTGATCGATGCGGGCGTCCTGTTTCCAGCGGTAGGTGACGCCCAGGTTCCAGAGGGTGAACGCGGGAACCGTGAGCTTCCACTGGTTGGTGCTGCGCGTCACTGTCGGCACGCCCGAGACGATGGCGACCGTGTCGCCCGCGGTGGGACTTTCGGTGGGGGTCTCCGACACGTAAGTGACACCGATGTTGGCGGAGAGACCCTTCAGGGCGCCTTGGGGTGCGTTGAACTTGAGATACACGCTGCCGTTTTCGGGCGAGATGTTCTGCACTTTGCGACCGATGGCTTGCGGGTTCTTTGAACCGAAATCGCTCCAGATCGCCTTGACGTGTCCGAAGCTGACGCCGGTGGACCAGTTGCGATCGATCGTCCAATTGACATCGGCCTCCCAGCCGGTGTCCTTCTGGTCGCCGTCGGCGCGGTTGACGTCGACGAATGAGCCCGAGCCCAGCGGAAACTCAACCGAGTCGGTGACGCGCACGCTGAAGCGTTTGATGGAGTACGCGCCGATCGTGTAGTTCAGGCGGTCATCCATCAGCGAACCTTTGATGCCGTAGTCGAAGCCCTTGGCGGTTTCGGGCTTCCACTCGACGCTGGCGATGTCAGCGGGATTATCGGTCTGGTTGATGAAGTAGCTCTCGCTGTAGTTGACGTAGAAGCGGAAATTTTCCTTCACCTTGTAGAGCACACCGAGGTTGGGCTTGGTCAAGGTGACGTCGCGCTTCACGATGTTGGGGCTGGTGAGCGTGGGTACCACGCCGTTGATCGTGGTGAGGTAATCGAGTTCGCTGAATTTCACCTTGTCGAAACGCGCCCCGAAATAGGTGATGAGGGTGTCCTTGAGCCAGTGCGATTCCTGGCGGAACTGGCCGCCGAACACTGTCGCGCGGCGGCGGGTGTAGCGGGTGAGGGCGGCCTGGCCGCCGTCGGCGAGGCTGGCGGAGAAATAGGTGAGCGGAGCAACGGGCGTGTAGTCGGGCTTCAGGGCGACCACGCGGCCCGAGCCGGCGGCATTCCAGGCCGCGAGTGCGGCCGTGGCGTTGCTGTTGCGGGTCGGATCGTAGCGGTAGTAATCATTGGCGTCGATCGTCACCAAAGTTTTGTTCGTGACCGTGCCGTTGAAGAGGCTGTAGCGCGCCACCGTGTCGAACTGTACCCCGCCGCCGTCCTCGAAAATCAGGCCGCGGTTGGGCGTGGCGCCGCGGGTCGAGGTGAGATTGTTGGCGGCGGTCGTGCTGTTGATCGTGATCGCGCCGAAACCGGTATTCTGGTTGTAGTCCCAACGATTGGCTTGGAAGAGCTGGCCGCCAAGCCGGATGCTGAAGACGTCGTTGAGCTGTTTGTCGTACGAGATGTAGCCCGTGTTCGAGCCACGGAAGAGTTCGCTGTTCGGACCGAACGCATTGTATTTGGCCAGGTTCTTCGCATAGCCGATCACCTGGTCGTCCGTATTCACCGCGGTGTTCTTTTGGTCGGTAATGATCGGGGCGGCGGACTGCGGCGCGTTGCGGTATTGCATGAAGTATTCAGCGGAGGCCAGCAGGTGGCCGCCGTTGTCGAAGTCATGCTTCACCGCCAGAAATCCCTGGTTCTCGCGAATGTGAAACCAGTCCTGATCAGCGCCGCGGTTAAACTGGCTCGCCACGAGGATATAGTAAGTCTTGGGCGAGCCGATCGTGCCGGTCGCTTCCAGCGTGCCCTGCCTGGTGTCGAGATTGCCATAGCGGAAGGTGAGTTGCTGGGATTCCTTCTTGTTCGGGGCCTTGGAGATCATGTTGACCATACCGCCCGGCGAAGTGCGGCCATAGATGCCGGCGTTCGGGCCCTTGATGATTTCGAGGCGATCGATGTTCGTCTGGCCATAACGCCCGAGGCGATAAAAACCGTCGCGCAATTGCGAGGTGGAGCTGAACCCGCGGAGGTTGAAGCCGCCGCCGATGTCGAGGCCCGTCATGCCGCCCACCTGGGTCAGCGTATCATCCAGCTGGAACATGCCGAAGTCTTCGAAGAATTCGCTGGTGATCACGTTTACGGTGTAGGGCAGATCCTTGATCTGCGTGGCGACGCGCGAGCCGGTCATGGTTTCCGCGGCGACATAGCCGCGGTTTTCGACGGCTTTGACCTCGAAGGGTGAAAGCACGAGGGTTTCGTCTTTCCCGGGGGAAGGGGCGGTTTGGGCGGGTGCGGTCGCGCACAGGGCGAGCGCACACGCAAGCAAGCCAGCGGACTGGCGGTTGGTTGTAAGCATGGGGTGGTGGGGTGGAGAGAAAGCCGCGTGTGGTGTGCGCGATTACATCGGGGGTGCGATCATTATTTGCTTGGCCGCGACCGGTTGAAGTCCACAGATACTTATATCCTTAAATACCCCTATGAGCAGTCTCGTGACGATGAAGACCATTGCCGCACAGGCGGGCGTGACGCAAGCCACCGTCTCCATGTGCCTGGCCGGCAACCCCCGCATTCCGCTGGTGACGCGCACCCGCATCCGGGCGGTCGCCGACCGCCTCGGCTACCGGCCCAACCCCTATGTCTCCGCGCTCATGCGCGTCCGCCGGCAAGGCCGGGCCCATCGGGAGATGCCGGTGGTCGCCCTCGTGAACGGCTACGAAAGCGCCACGGCCTGGCGGCGCACGGCGCCGCCCACGGTCCGGCTCATGCTCGAGGGAGCGGTCGAGCGCGCCAAGCTGCGCGGCTACCGCGCACAGGAGTTCTGGCTGCACCAGGACGGCATGTCGGTCGAGCGATTCAGCGGCATGCTGCACGCGCGGGGCATCCACGGGGTCTTGCTCGGGCCGCTGGCCTACGGTGCGGCGTTTCCGGCCCTGAAGTGGGAACACTTTGCCGCCGTATGGCTGGGCGTGCCACTGCCGTCCCCGACCATCACCACGGTGTGCAACGACCACTATTTTTCCGCCCTGCAGGTGGTGCGTGAATGCCACAAGCTGGGTTATCGTCGGCCTGGTCTGGTGGCGTTGCGCAGCCACCGCGAACGCTTTCACGGCCGGTGGGACGGCGGCCTGCTGGTCGGTCAGCACTTGTTGGAGGGCCTGAAACCGGCGAAGACGTTGCTGCTCGAGCAGTGGGAGGATCTGACGGAAGTAGGCGCCTGGCTCAAGCGGGAGAAACCCGATGTGGTGGTGTCCCCCTCCGCCGACGTGTTGCAGCCGTACCTGAAGCGCCTCGGTTGCCGGATCCCTCAGCGCCTCGGCCTGGCTTCGCTGGCTTGCCCGCTACCCGATCATGATTGCAGCGGCATCTGGCAGAATGGGGCGCTGATCGGCGCCACCGGCATGGATACGCTGATCAGCATGCTGGAGCGCAATGAGCGGGGCCTGCCCGCCCAGGCGCACACAGTGATGATCGAGGGCATTTGGAATCCGGGTCGGACGCTGCGCGCCGTTTAACCATAAAAGCGCGAGCGCGCTTACCTTGCGGAACTTTCCGGTTTTGGGTCTGGAGCACCCCGTCGTGGCCCAGGCCTTCCGCCTGCCCGCACCGATTCCTTCTCCGCGATTCCTGTGCCGGCCCGACCGATTGAAACCATGAAAACCACGCTCCGCCAGATGCTCGCTGTCCTGACCCTGCCGCTTGGCCTCGCCGCGGCTGACCAGCCTCCGCCGGGGCTCCGCACGCTAGACGAGGCCGATGCCGACCGGGACGCGCGCGTGGCCTGGCATCGCGAGGCTCGCTTCGGTTGTTTTGTCCATTGGGGGGTGTATTCCGGCCCGGCCGGAGAGTGGAAGGGTGAAAAGGGCGGCACTTATTCCGAGCATCTCATGCGCTCGCTGAAAATTCCGCGTGCCGTTTATCTCGACGAGATTGTTCGCTCGTTCAATCCCACGGCTTTCGACGCGGATGCCTGGGTCAAGCTCATGCACGACGCGGGCATGAAATACCTGGTCATCACCGCCAAGCATCACGACGGATTCGCCATGTATCCGTCGAAGGTTTCGGACTACAACCTGGCCACGCAGACCGCCTTCAAACGCGACCCGATGGCCGAGCTTTCGGCGGCCTGCAAGAAATACGGCCTCAAGTTCGGGTTCTATTATTCGCACGCTTGGGACTGGGAGCATCCCGATGCCATCGGCAACGGTTGGGATTACGGCGCGCCGGGCGGTGAGTCGGGCTGGTGGGAGAAACGGCCCGATCTGATCCCCAAGGCGGCCAAATACGTCGAGGAGAAATCCATCCCGCAGATTCGCGAGCTCATCGCGATGTATCACCCGGACATTATCTGGTTCGATACCTCGAGCAAGACGCCGCCCGAGCTGTGCCGCCGGATCTTGGCGGCGGTGCGCGCAGCCGGGCCGGAAGTGGTTATCAACTCGCGCATCGGCGGCGGGAACTTCGGCGACTACCGCTCGACGGCCGACCGGCCGGCCTATTTCCCCGAGGTGCCCAATCAGTGGGAGGCGATTCCCACGACCAACGAATCCTACGGTTACAAGCCGAGCGACACCTCGCACAAGCCGCCGGCACATTTCATTCGCCTGCTGGCGCAGGCCGTCGGCAAGGGCGGCAATATTCTGATGAACATCGGACCGCGCGGCGACGGGGTCATTGCCCCGGAGGATCAGTCGATCCTGCGCGGCATCGGCGCGTGGATGCAGGCCAACGGCGAAAGCATCTACGGCTGCGACCGCTCGCCGCTGCCGGTGCAGCCTTGGGGCGCGTCGACTCGCAAGGGCAACCGGCTTTACCTGCACGTGTTTCAGTGGCCGGCTGACGGCAAGCTCGTCGTTGGCGGTCTACGCAGTAATCCGTCCGCTTTGCGCGTGCTCGCGGGTGGCGAGGTCGGCTTCCGCCGGCTTAACGCAGACGATGCCGAGCTCACGTTGCCCGTCACTGCGCCCGACGCGACGGACAGTGTGCTCGTGCTCGACTTTCCCTCTCAGATTGCCACCGACCGCGCGATCCGGCTTGCGCCGGCTGGAGTCACGACGACGTTGCACGTCATGGATGGCAGGCTCGACGGCCAGGGGATTCGCTACGGCGACGGTAAGACCAACCGCGATGTCACCGAGGAGTGGTCGGGCGCCGAGGCCACCGTCACTTGGACCGTGCGCGTACCCACGGCCGCGCGCTTCCGGGTCGCGGCGCAATACAACACGCTCTCGGCGGAAAACACGGGCTCCTTTGTCGTCGAGGCCGCCCAACAAGCGCTCGCCGGCACCGTGGTGCCCACCGCGAACGTCAGTACCTTCCGCACCGATCCTCTCGGTGAGATTTCGCTGCCAGCCGGCGAACACACGATCGTCGTCCGGGCCAAAAAAATCGCCGACGGCAATCTCATGCGCCTGCGCCAACTCGAACTCACCCCACAGTAACAACGTTTTTTGCCGGCCCGTTTTTCCTAATCCCATGATCCGTCCATTCCTTCTTATCGCCGGTTGGTGCGCCCTGTCCTGCGCTGGTTTGATCGCGGCGTCCGCGAGCGTGCCGATTTCTGCCGTCGTCAACATTCGCGACGCCGACTACGAGCACTCACGTCCCGTGCTCGACAAGAGCACCAAAAACCAGGCGCTGACCATTGCGGGCAAGGTTTATGAAAAAGGCCTCGGCACGCAGGCCGACAATCGTACGGCCGTTGAGCTGAACGGCGTCGTGCGCTTTACTGCGTTGGCCGGGGTGGACGACGCCACGGAGTCCGCGCTGCCGGTTCACCTGGAGGTGCAGATTGACGGGCAGACCGTCTGGCGGCGTGAGATGAAGAAGGGTGATGCGGCCGCGCCCATCGATCTCGATGTTCGGGGCAAAAAGGTGCTGGTCCTGGTTTGCCGCGATCTCGGTAACAATTACACGCAGGCCCTCGTCGACTGGGCCGATGCGGAGTTCAGCGTCGACGGGGAAAAGCCCAAGTCCGTGTTTCCGCCGGCCATCGCGGAGGAATATGTGATCCTGACCCCGCAGGCGCCGCTCACACCCCGCATCAACGGGCCGCGCGTTTTTGGCGTGCGGCCGGGCAATCCATTCCTCTACCAGATCCCCGCCACGGGCGAGCGTCCGATCAAGTTCGCCGCCGACGGTCTGCCCGCTGGATTGACGCTTGATGCGGCGACCGGTCGCATCAGCGGCTCGATCGCCGCGCCCGGCAGTCATCGCGTGACCCTGCGCGCGAGCAACGCCCGCGGCACCGACGCCCAGCCCTTCCGCATCGAGGTCGGGGAAAAGATCGCGCTCACCCCCGCGATGGGCTGGAACAGCTGGAATTGCTGGGGTGTATCGGTCGATCAGGAGAAAGTGCTCGCTTCCGCCCGCGCCATCGTGGCCAAGGGGCTGGTCGAGCACGGCTGGTCCTATATCAATATCGACGACACCTGGCAGGGGGCGCGCCCCGGCCCGACCCGCGCGCTGCAGCCCAACGAGAAATTTCCCGACCTGAAGAAGTTCTGCGACGAGATCCATGGCATGGGCCTGAAAGCCGGCATCTATTCGACGCCCTGGATCACCAGCTACGCCATCTATCCCGGCGGCAGCGCCGACAACCCAGAGGGTGCCTGGATCAAGCCCGAGGGCCCGAAGACGGTCAACCGGCACATCAAGCCCTGGGATCTCGGCACCTATTCCTTCGCCACCGTGGACGCGAAGCAATGGGCGGAGTGGGGCATCGATTATCTCAAATACGATTGGAGTCCCAACGAGGCGCCCGAGACCAAGGAAATGGCCGATGCGCTGCGTGCTTCCGGCCGCGACATCATCTACAGCCTGTCGAACAATGCGCCTTTCGCTAACGCCGCCGCGCTCTCCGCGCTCGCTCATTCGTGGCGCACCACGGGCGACATCCGCGATGCCTGGGGCAATGTCCGCAACATCTGGTTCCAGCAGGAAAAGTGGCGCGAGTTTGCGGGACCGGGCCATTGGAACGATCCCGACATGCTCGTGATCGGCCCGGTCGACGTCGCCAACGGCAAGAACATCCGTCCCTCGCGGCTTACCCCCAATGAGCAATACACCCACATCTCGCTCTGGTGTCTGCTCTCCGCGCCGCTGCTCATCGGTTGCCCGGTCGAAAAGGCCGACGATTTCACGCTCAGTCTGCTTTCGAACGACGAGGTGCTCGCAATTAATCAGGACGAACTCGGACGGCAGGCCCGGCAGCTCATCGTCGACGGCCGCAAGCAAGTCTACGTGAAGGAGCTGGCGGATGGCTCGCGGGCCGTGGGATTTTTCAATCTCGCGCAGGCTCCCCAAACCGTCGCGGTGACTTGGGCGCAGCTGGGACTGGCCCGCCCCATGCGGGTGCGCGATCTCTGGCGGCAGAAAGACGTGGCTGCATCCGCCGACGGCTTCAGTGTTGAGGTCGGCCGGCATGGGGCCCATCTGATTCGCGTGTGGCCGGCACCCTGACACTCTTCCCCTTATGCGTTGTACGATCCTGTCCCTCTGTCTGGCACTCAGCGCCTCGGTCGTTTCCGCCCAGACGCCGGCCCACGTTTTTGACGTACGGGCCTTTGGCGCCAAGGGGGACGGCATCACGCTCGACTCGCCCGCGATCAACGCTGCCATCGAAGCGGCGGCGGCGACTGGCGGTGGCACGGTCCATTTTCCGGCCGGCACCTATCTGAGTTTCTCGGTGCGCCTGAAAAGCAATCTCACGCTCTATCTTGATTCAGGCGCGACAATCGAGGCCGCCCGCCCGCCCGCCGACCTGTCGGCCGGTTACGACGCGCCCGAGCCAACGGCAGGTCCTCCCGGTACCGATTACTACGAGGATTTTGGCCACGCGCACTGGCACAACAGTCTGATCTGGGGTGAAAATCTCGAGAACGTCGCGATTATTGGCCCGGGCCGCATCTTCGGCAAAGGCTTGAGTCGTGGCGCCGCCAATCGCTTCGACCTGACTCCGGAGGAGCGCGCGAGCGGCGCCAAGATTGACAACGCTCTGCCGGCTGCCGCCAAAGAACTCATCGCCCAGGTCAAGTCCGGTCCCTTCGGCTATCCCGGCAAGGACACCCTGCCTGCGGGCGTCGGCAACAAGGCCATCGCGCTGAAGAACTGCCGCAATGTCATCTTCCGCGATTTCACGATCCAGCACGGCGGCCACTTCGGCATTCTCGGCACCGGCGTCGACAACTGGACCATCGACAATCTCAAGATCGACACCAATCGCGACGGCATGGACATCGACGCCTGCCAGAACGTCCGCGTGTCCAACTGCAGCGTCAATTCGCCCAACGACGATGGGATCTGCCCCAAGAGCAGCTACGGTTTGGGTTATCCGCGGGCCACCGAAAACATCACCATCACCAACTGCTACGTCAGCGGTTTCGATGAGGGCACGCTCCTCGACGGCACCAAGAAACGCCGCGACGCGCATATCTTCGGCCACGGACCGACCGGTCGGATCAAGTGCGGCACCGAATCGAACGGTGGATTCCGCAACATCACGATCTCGAATTGTGTGTTCGAATACTGCCGCGGCCTCGCGTTGGAGTCGGTCGATGGCGCGCTGATGGAAGACATCACGGTCACGAACATTACCATGCGCGACATCGTCAACGCCCCGATCTACGTCCGTCTCGGTACGCGGTTGCGTGGCCCTGCCGGCACCAAGGTGGGTACGGCGAAACGGATCAAGATCGACAATGTCGTCGTTCACAACGCCCCGGACGAGGCTGGTATCCTGCTGGCCGGCGACCCGACGGGTGCAATCGAGGATATCTCGCTCAGCAATATCTTCATCGACTTTGCGGGCGGTGGCACCGCACAGGACGCCGAACGCGTGGTCCCGGAATACGAGGACAACAATCGTTATCCCGAGCCGTACCGACTCGGCAAGCTGCCTGCATGGGGCCTGTTCGCCCGTCATGTGACCAATCTCACGGTGGACGGCGTCGAGTTCCGGACGGCCAAGCCCGACTTGCGTCCGGTCGTCCGACTCGACGATGTGATGGGAGCGAGCTTCGATCGCGCCAAGTTTCCCGCCGCGGCGGGCGTCTCCGTTTTCCATCTGAAGGACGTCACCGGCCTCGACATCCACCGCAGCCCCGGCCTGTCTGAAACCCAACGCACCGATAGAATCTCCGAGGAGAAACTCTAAGCTGATCCGTCACGCTCCGGTATGGGTCGTTTCAAAAGATTGTTTCCCGTCGGACTTTTCGGATCGGTGATCGGAATGATGGTCGCGGGTCCCGTCTTTCCGGGGCCCGACGCCGCCCACATTGCGGCGGTCACGGAAGACGCCATCGTATTGGCTTCGGGAACGACATATGCGTTCACGGTCGACACTCCGGAGGATGCCGGGCTGGTCGCGACGACGCCGGCAGTTGATGAGGTGCTGCGGGAACTCGTCACGGCGGAAGGATTGCCGGTCACAGGCCGGATCGTTGATTGGGCGGGTGTCGCCAAAACGATCGGGATGATTGAGACCGGCGACCGATTGGCGGTGGGCGAGGGTGAGGCGGTTAAGTTCTACCGGCTCGAACTCCGGCCACTCGCTTTATCCGGCCGGCTATGGCTTGAGCAGGATGCTATCACGGTTGGAACCATGCGCGACGTGACGCTCGGTTTCACCGCCGGCCAACGCAGCCCGGACGCCACCGTGCGGATCTTCGTGCCGTCGGGCATCACCGTCACGCCGGACAATACCACGGTTAATGTGATTGGTCGCGGCGCCGTGAAACTGCGGGATCTGCCCACGCAATCCATCGGCCGCATGGGTTCGGCCTATTCGTATTCGAAGGTGGGGGAAGTTTCCATCGCACCGGCCGCCGACGGCGGCACCATCCTGACTTTCATGCATCTCGATCTGCGGCCTGCCAACGGCGTCGACCTCAAGCTTGTCGTCAGCGGCGTGAAGCTGGCCAAGGGCGGGGCGTATGCCTTTCGTGCGGCCTACACCACGGCTCAGCCGGAAGTGCTGACCAGCGTGGAATGCACCGCCACGCTGGCGGGAGTCGCCACCGTTTCCGATTTCGCCCGCGTCCTCGACCGCTGCCGACGCTACCGGGAAACGGGTGCAACCTACACGACGGTCGATTTCAAATGGAGCCAGGCTGATTCGGCCCCGGTGAAGTTGCTTCATTCGCTGGACGAAGGAAAGACCTGGATCCCGGCGAACGCTTCCCTCGATCCGGTCCACGGCACGGCGCGGGTCACCGGGCTCGAACCGGACCGGCTTCACTGGTTTCGCCTGGAGGTGGGCGGAGGAGGGGCGCAGGCCGGGTTTTCCAATCCCGTGCGGTTTTATTCCGGCAAGATGGACGTCAAAAACTTTGGCGTCACCGGTGCCGGGCTGGAAGATGACACCGACAAAATCAATGCCGCCATCGCGCACCTCGACGGGCTCGGGGGAGGCGTGCTCCGGTTCAGCGACGGCACGTACCGCGTGCGGACCGTCCATTTGCGAAGCAACGTCTGGCTCTATCTCGATCGCGGCGCGACCATCGCCGCGCTGAAGGGCGGCGATGCGCCGGAACCGACCTGGTTCAGCGACCGCAAGTATCGGTCCGGGCTTTCGCCGACGGATTCGGGTCCTTACGAAAACCCCGAAAATTGGCTCACCAAGCAGGACGTCGGGCACCACTATTTCCGCAACTCGATGTTCTTCGGTTCACGGCTGGACAACGTGAAGATCATTGGCGCGGGCCGCATCACCGGCGACGGCAACCTCGTTACCGGTGACAAGGTCATGCAGAATCCGGCGGACAACCGCAGCGACAAGATGTTCACGCTGAAGCTCTGCACCAACCTTGAGATTGGCGGCCTTACGCGCGACGAGGACCTCTGGTATGACGCCGAAAAGGACGAACCTTATTACATCGGGAAGGATGGGGCGAAAGACTTCGCCACTGACAACATGCTGCAGATCGATCGCGGTGGGCACTTCGTCCTCCTTGCCACCGGCACCGACGGCATCGACGTCCACGACACCTACATCGGCCGGCACGGCACCGGCAATTCGCGCGACATCTACGACTTCATGCAGTGCAACGACGTCGTCGCGACCAACATCTACTGCAAGGTCACGTCCGACGACATCGTGAAACCCGGCTCGGATTGCTCACTCGGCTTCACCCGTCCGGCGCGAAAATACCGCGTGCGCAACATTCTCGGCGACACGAACTGCAACCTTTTCCAAATCGGTTCGGAAACGGCGGACGACATCCAGGATGTGTGCGTCGACAACATTTACGTCACGGGAGGCAACAAGGCCGGATTCTCGATTTCCACCAATGACGGAGCGCACGTGAAGGACGTCCACCTCAACTGCGGGCATACCGGCCCGTTGCACTCGCGTTCCAAAATGCTGCGGGCGCACACGCCGTTCTTCATCTCCATTTCCAATCGCGGCCGCGTGCTTGGCGCCACGGTCGCGCGGTTCAGATTCGACGAGAACGGCCGGCCGCACGACGAGCTGCTCAACACGAACATCAACATCGGCGTGGTCGAAAACATCGTCATCAACCACATTGACGTCACCGAGCAATACGCCGGCAGTTCATTTGGCAGCAAGTCGCGCTGGAAACCTTACGACGGCAGTCAGCGCAAGGCCGCGCCGATCATCGCCGGCTACAAGCTGCCCGACGCGACGGATGTCTCGGGCGGGCTCACCTTCAAGCTGCCGAACGGAAAGCACACGGGTTATGTGAAGAATGTCGTCTTCAATGATGTCCATCTCCTGGCCAAAGGAGGAAATCCGATTTCGGACGGCGGCAACGAGCCGCCGGAACTCGGCGTTGGCCAGTACAACGCTTCCAATCTCGGCGTGCTGCCCGCCTACGGTTTGTATGCCCGGCACGTCGAGGGGTTGAAGCTTATCAATTGTTCATTCAACTACGAGCGACGGGACAGCACGCCGGCGTTGTTGTTGGACGACGTGATCGACGCCGAATTCGCCGACGTGAAGCTGGTCCGCGCGCAGGACCAGGAAGTGCTGATCCGGCTCAAGGACTCCCGGGAAGTGTCCGCAGAGAAGGTAGTTTACTTCAACGATGTCTGGGGTGATGCGCCAGTGGAATTGCCGGCGGTCGCTGGTGCGTCGGCTGACGTGAAAG
>DATCRM010000307.1:0-2773 GCA_036568985.1 Lacunisphaera sp.
TCGCAGGGCCGATAGCCCCGCCTCCATTTTCGGGATGCCTCGGGGGTTGCCCCGCGCGACTACAGAATGTTTGAACCCGCTTTGGGCGCCCCGCCCTCTGGCAAAATGCAGGACGCGCCCCAAGCGATTCAGGCATATTGCTTGAGCGCGACGAAATGAGACCGCCGGCCGATCCACTCCAAGCCGTTCACCGCAAAGCGCTTTGGGTTGCGTCCGGAAATTGGCCCACTCCATGCAAAGAGATGGCCCTAAGCCGTTTCTTCCCGGCAGCCGTCGACCGATACGAGAACGCTCTGCCACCGACGGCCCTCCTCCATTCGATATGAGTCCCCACGACATTTTCCCCTCCCCCGCCAGCACACCAAATGAGTCCGGCGGTGACCGATCCGGTTTCGCCGATGCCGGGCCGGTCCGCCGGAATGAGGCCCTCCATCCTGGCTAAGGATTGCGGACTCGCCGTCCTTTTGGGACGGGGGTCCACATCGGGGGCCAGCCGCGGCTCAACGTGTGCGCGCTGCGGCTGGCATCTTTTCCATCACAACCACCAAAACCTGCTCCCATGCATGCTCCCAAAAATCTCTACGATGTCTTTGTCGACGAACTGAAGGATCTTCACAACGCCGAGCAGCAGCTGATCCGGGCCCTGCCCCGCATGGCCGCCGCGGCAACGCACGACGAACTCCGGGCCTGTTTCCGGGAACACCTTGAGCAGACTGAGGTGCACGTTCTCCGGCTCGACCATATCGCCCGGCTCCTCGATCTTCATCTGAGCGGCAAGCGTTGTCCCGCGATGGAAGGTCTCATTACCGAGGGCGAGGAAAAGCTCGCCGCGAGCGGCGACGACAGCGCGAAGGACGCCAGCCTCATTGGCGCGGCCCAGAAAATCGAGCACTACGAGATGGCGGGCTACGGCACCGTTCGCAGCTACGCCCGGCTGCTCGGTTATCCGGAGATCGCCGCCATCCTTCAGCGCACCCTGGATGAGGAGGGCGCGACCGACAAGCGGCTCACCTACCTCGCCGAATCGATCAACGTCGAAGCCAACGTCTGACCGCGTGGTCAGGCTGTCGGCGGGGCGCCTTGGTGCACCTTGTGCGCCGCATAGGCCGCCGTGTCGGCGAGCATCGCGTCGATCGTCGCCGCCAACGGTTCCAGTCGCACCAGTCCCGAGAACACCGCTTTGTCCCCGATCGCATCGGTCAGGACGAAGGCCGGGCGCTGATTGATCTGATGGGCGAAAAAATCCGCCGTGCTCGTCGCGACGCGGTCCTTGACGACGTTCGACTCGGCCGCCTTCCGCAGTTTCTTGGCGTCGATCTTGCTCTGCCCTGAGCCTGCCTGCGGTGAGCCTGTCGAACCCGTCGAATGGGCTGCCTTGGCCGCGATCTGCACGGCCGTGGCGAGATCGCCGACCTTCTGCCCCTCGCGCAGAGCCGCATGGGCGATCGCCAGCCGGATCTCATCACCGGTAAATCCAAAATCCTTCGCCGCCTCGGCCACAAGGTTCGGCGCCTCGTAGTTTCCTTTCCGTTCCGCCTCGAACCAGCCCGAGTTCAACATATAGGGGGAGTGCATCACCGTGCCGCCGCTGCGCCGGTAAAACCAGTCGCACTGCGCCTGCGACACCGGGAAATCCTCGGGCCGCATCAGGGCGATCCGCCATTCGAATTCCGCCCGGCCGGCGTAACGTCGCTTCAGTTCCGCCCACACCGGTTCAACCCAATGACACCAGGAGGACAGCAACTCGACGTAATAGGTGATTTTCATGGCAGAAACCTCATCCTCCCGGTCCGTGCCGTCAACTCTGAGCCGGCCATCGACCTGTACACCAAGTACCTTCTTCACCTGAAAGGTGGCGCGTTTTTGATTTCAGCCAGGTGTAAAAGCGGCCGATGCCATCTGTGGTCACACTCCTCCACACTTCTACACCACACTTCAGATGAATCCTGCGGTCCCTACCCTGGAGCAGGCGGAATCCGCTCCCGTTCGCGCCTCTGTTCGTGTCAGTCCCACTCTGTCAGCCATTCACCCATCGACCCGGGGCCGGATCCTGCAAGTCGATGACGATCCGATCGTGCGCGCCGTTTTCCACGGCTGGCTTAAAAAGCATGGTTATGCCCACCAGCATGCGGCCAGTCTTGACGAAGCCGAAGCTCTGTTGAACGAAAACCCCTTCGACGTGGTGCTGAGCGACATTCACATGCCGGGAAATTATCGGCTGGAATGGACGGAGCAGCTGCTGGCCCGGGAGAACGCGCCGGCCGTCATCTTGATTACCGGCACGCCCGAGCTCGAAACCGCCTGTCGCGCGGCCAATCTGCCCGTGGCCGGCTACCTGCTGAAGCCTGCGGAATTCGCCACGCTGGACGCCACGCTGCAAGGCGTCATTCGCCGCCAGCGCCGCCGGACGGATTTTCTTTCGCTCTCCCGGGACATCCTCCAGCTCCTCGGTTCCCACGGGATGCAGCATTCGACCGAAGAAAACATGCTGGTCGACAAGCTCGCGCTGCTGGCCGGCTGTTTCAGTTCCCGCACCTCGGGCACCGGCGCGACCGGCTCGTCGAACGATCTCCTATGGCGCGCCGCCATCGCCGATACGATCGCCGTCATCGAGAAGACCAAGCACAGCTTTCGTTCCAAGGATCTGGGCGAGCTGCGGCATCGCCTCCAGCAGTTGCTTGGCACGCTGTGATCTGAAGAAAAAAACGCCCCACGCGTTTTTTACCTTAGGCTGACAGGATAGCCACCGATGAGAGCTTGAACGTTGCGGTGC
>DATCRM010000308.1:0-5881 GCA_036568985.1 Lacunisphaera sp.
GCTGTCAGCCCCGCGAGCCATGGGCCACGCTGCTGGTAACCCGCGGGACTGATAGTCCCGCCTCCATCCGAGCCAGTCCCGGTCATTTATTCCCCCAGCAACGTCCGGACAATCGCCTCCCACTCCGCGCGCAGGTCCCCCGAAGCCGCGTCCCGGCCCGCCCGCGCATACCAGTAACCGGCGTTCATGGCGTCGCCTTCCTTGCGGTGCAGATAGGCGTGCACCCACGCTCCGTCGCGCCCGCCGGCTTGCTGAGCCAGCTCATGCGCGCCGTCCCAGTCACCTCGATGGTCCAGCCACAGCGCCCGCAGTGCCGGGCTGATGCCCGCAGGCAACGCAGCCGATTCCACGAATTGCTGAAATGTCATTTGCTCGTTCACTTTTCTCTGCTTTCGTAAGCCTCCCCTTTGACCGCCGCGACGCCAAATTTAACGCCCTCCACCGAAGTCACCATCCTGCGTGAACTCCTGGCCAGCGATTCCGGCTGCGTCTCAGGCAACGTCCTCGCCAAGCAGCTCGGTCTGTCCCGCGTCGCGGTCTGGATGCAGCTGCAAAAACTCACGAAGCAGGGCTTTTCCTTCGAAGCCCAACGCAGCCGCGGCTACAAACTCACCGGCACGCCATCACAGCTTCATCACGCCCTGATCCAGGCCCATCTCACGGGCCGCGGACGGTTGCCCAACCTTATCACCCTCGACAAGGTCGACAGCACCAACAGCGAGGCCGAGCGCCATCTGGCCGCCGGCAGCCGTACCCCGCTCGTCATCCTCGCCCGGGAGCAGACACAGGGCCGCGGCCGGCGCGGCCGGCCATGGCACAGTCCGGCCGCCGGCAACCTCTACGGCACCTTTGTCTTCCGGCCCAAGCTCGAGCCCGCCCGTCTCCAGGATTTCACCCTGTGGATGGGGCTGAACATCTGCGAACTGGTCGCCAATTTCTGCAAGATCGAGCCCGGCCTGAAATGGCCCAACGATCTCCTGATTCAGGGACGCAAAGCCGGCGGCATGCTCACCGAGGCGCGCATCGATGCCGACGAGGTGCACGACCTGGTGTTCGGACTCGGCCTGAACCTCAACGCCCGGGCCGCCGACCTGCCGCGTGAGTTGCACCACACCGCCATCTCGCTGGCCGAGGCCGCCGGCGTCCCGGTCGAGGTCAACCGCTTTGCCGCCGCCCTGATCACCCGCGTGCTTTCCGCCTATGGGCGTTTCGTGGAGAACGATTACCGGGACAAGTTCGCCGAGCTTTGGGCGCGCTTCGACGTGCTGCGCGGCCAGTCCGTCAGCGTCACGCAGGGCAACCGCACGATCACGGGTACCGCCGCGGGCATCGACGACGAGGGCTCCCTCATTGTTCGCACCGCCCCTGGCCGGACGGAACGCTTCCGCGCGGGTGAGGTCACCTTGAGCCGCGAATCCCTGCCCGTGACCTGATACGCAGGCTTGCCGGGGAGACGGAATCCCCGTCTAACTGTGCTTTCGCATAACGCGGCATGGCCGACATCCCCGACATAACCATTGAGGTCACCAATCTCGTCAAAACCTACGGTTCGCTGACCGCGGTCAACAACCTGAGTTTCACCGTGAAACGCGGCGAGATCGTGGGCCTGCTCGGACCCAACGGCGCGGGCAAGAGCACGACCATGCGGATCCTGACCGGCTACTTGCCCGCCAACTCCGGCTCCATCCGCATCTGCGGCCTGCCCGTCGCCAGCCACCCCGAAGCCACCAAGCGCCACGTCGGTTACATGCCGGAGAACAATCCGCTGCCCGACGACATGCGGGTGTCCGAGTATCTCTGGTTCCGCGGCCGTCTCAAGGAGATGCCCCGCGCCCGGCTCCGCGCCCGGATCGAGGAGGTCCTCGAACTTTGCGATCTCAAGCGCAACCGCCACCGCATCCTTGGCCGCCTTTCCAAAGGTAACAAGCAGCGCGTGGGCATCGCCGAAGCCATCCTCGCCGAACCGGCCGTCATCATCATGGATGAGCCCACCATCGGCCTTGATCCACACCAGATCATCATCGTTCGGAACCTCATTGCCAGCCTGCGCGGCCGCATGAGCGTCATCATCTCCAGTCACATCCTCCCCGAGATCGAGGAAACCTGCGACCGCGTGCTCATTATCAACGGCGGCCGCATCGTCGCGCAGGGCTCGCCCGCCGACCTTCGCCATGAGATCTTCGGCCAGACCACCTACCGCGTCGATCTGTCGGGCGATCCCGCCGGCCTGGCCGCGCTCCTGCCCGGCATCGATCCCTCCCTGCGCATCATTTCCCAGGATGCGCCCGGCACCGACGGCTTCCACGTCGCCACCCTTGTGACCACCGTCCAGGCCGATCTCGGGGAAAAACTCCTGCAAGCCCTGCCCGTGGCCGGCTACCGCGTACGTTCGCTCGGTCACACGCAACCGACGCTCGAGGATGTCTTCCTCGCCGCCACCCGCCGCAGCTGGGACGCCCGCCTGCCCGACAAGAACAAGCCGGAACTCAAGGGCGACAGCCGCGCGCCTTTGCCGAAGGTGTGAGAGGAAAAAGACAAATGACCAGGGACCAAGCACCAGAGACCAAAAGACATTGAATCCTCCTCACTCCATCGCCAACCCGAGCCCTGGACCCCGTAATCCCGCAACCCGTAGTCCCTGGTCCTTGGTCCCTCGTCCCTAGTCCCTGATCCCTACCCCCGCCCCATGCGCCACTATTTCACCATTCTCTCCCACGAGATCCGCGCGCTGCTCTACAGCCCGAGCACCTACGTCGCCGCCGTGCTGTTCCTGTTGGTCATGGGATTTATCTTCGTGTGGATTCTCGCCGACTACAGCGCCGCCCCGCAGGAGACACCGCCGGCCACCGTCTTTTTCAGCGCGTTCATCATTCCGGTTTTCTTCATGGTTCCGCTGCTGACCATGAAATGCTTCGCCGAGGAACGGCGACTGGGCACCTTGGAAACATTGCTCACCACCCCGGTCAGCACTGCCGAAGTCGTGCTCGGCAAATTTTCCGCCGCGTATCTCTTCTACATGCTGCTCTGGGGTTCGACGCTGGGCTTCCACTATATCCTGAAACTTTACGCCCACGACTCCCGCTACCTTGATTCCGGCCCGCTCATCGGCGGCTATCTTTTCATTGCGGTCAGCGGTCTGCTTTTCATCAGCATCGGCGTTCTGGCCAGCGCCGTCACCCGTAGCCAGGCCGTCGCCGGCATCCTGAGTTTCACCTTGCTGCTCGGCCTGATCGTCGGCCTCAACTATGTGGGCGGACTCAATGCCCTGAATCAGGAAACCCTGCTGCCGGTAAAAACCGCCATCGATACCCTGAGCATCCCCGGACACGTGGAGGATTTCACCCATGGCATCGTGGACACGAGGCAGGTCTTCTTCTACCTCACCGGCTGCATCCTGGCGCTGATCTTCAGCGTCCTCGGCGTGGAGGCCAAGATCCTGAACAGTTGAACCGACGCATGGCCTACTACGACAGCTTTCGCGCCGCCCGCTGGATCCGGTTCATCAACCTCGTCCTGCAGGCTGTGCTGTTCCTGGCCCTCTTTGCCGGCCTCAATTACCTCGCGCTCAACCATGCCTGGCGCTTCGACCTCACCGAGAGTCATCGTCACTCCCTGTCCGCTGAAACCTGCTCCTACCTCGAGCGCCTCGAACGCGACGTGAAGATCTACGTCACGATCTCCAACGACGGCGCTGATGCGGACATCGCCCAGGCTTATCGCGACGTCAGCGGCCTGCTCCGTGAATACGCCTACCGCACTCGCAACAACGCCCACGGAAAGATCGAGGTGCGCTTCCTCGACATCTACCAGAATCGCAAGGAAGCCGAGGCCCTGCAGCTGGATCGTCCCAACCAAGTCGTCCTCCTGAGCGACAACCATCCGCACGTCCTTTCGCTAGCCGACTTCTACACCACGAAGGACATGAAGCGCGAAGCCTTCCGCGGAGAAGCCGTCGTCACTGCGGCCCTGCTCGACGTTTCCAGCCCCGACAAGAAAAAGATCTACTTCCTTTCCGGCCACGGGGAAATGCAACCCAACGACGTCGACCGCCGTCGCGGGCTTTCCAGCCTCCGTGACGAGCTGCGCCAGCGCAATTACGACGTCGAGGGTCTCGATCTGAGCCTCACCCGCAAGGTGCCAGATGACGCTGCCCTGATCATCGTTGCTGGCCCACAAGGCGCCCTGAAGCCGTTCGAAGAGGAGTTGTTGAGAAATTACCTCACGACCCGTGCCGGCCGGCTGATTCTGCTGCTGGATTTTGGCGTGCCGCATGGCTTGGAAAACCTGCTCTTCGACTGGGGCATCCTGGTTTACGACAACGTCATCATCGACCCCGATCCGCGCAGCATCACCGAAAACAACGACATGCGCCTGTGGCGTTTCTCCCAGGACGCCAGCGGCATCACGGACAATCTCATCAAAAATAACATGTTTCTGGTCGTGGGCCCTGCCCGGGTGATCAACGACGACCCCGGCCGCTCCGTCGACGATGGGCTTCGCGTCAAGAAGCTGATCGCGAGCAGTCCCTCCGCCTGGGGCGAGGCCAGCTACCGCATCAAGAGTTTCGAATATACCCCCGGCCAGGACCTGAAGGGTGAACTCGGCGTGATGGTGATCTCCGAACGTCTGAAACCCGCCAACCTGCCCTTGAGCGTCAAGGGCGGGCGCCTGGCCGTCGTCGGCACCTCCGATCTCGTGACCAACGACCGCATCATCACGGTCGGCAACCTCAACCTGTTCCTTGGCACCGTCAGCTGGACCGTGGACCGCGACACCCAGCTCAACATTCCCGTCCGCCCGATCCAGCGTTTCCAGCTCGCGCTCAGCGCAGAAGAACTCACCCAACTCCGCCTGGGCCTCCTTTTGGGGCTGCCCGGCATCGTCGCGATCATTGGCATCGCCGTCTACTGGACGCGGCGGAATTGAATCAAGGATCAGAGACAAAGGACCAAAGACCAAGGACCGCCATGCCTCTACTTTCATCATCCTCTCTTTCCTTCCACCCCACTCTGTCCCCGACTGCCTGGCCTGTGGTTTCCGGTCCCTGGTCCCTGGTCCCTGGTCGCTAGTCCCTTCAAGCCATGCGCTCCAAAGTCACTGTCGTCCTCCTCTTCCTGAACGTCGTCCTGTTCAGTTACATTTATTTCTACGACAAGCCCCGCATCGACGAACAGAAAAACATCGAGGCCCGCCGCCGGGTCCTGCCCGCCGAGGTGGCCAGCATGGACTCGTTCACCCGCATCAGCCCGACCGGGGAAACCGTACGTCTGAGCCTGAAGAAAAACGAGAGCGGCGACTCCTGGTGGATCACCGCGCCCTATGAGTGGCCCGCCAACCCCAACGCCGTCTCCCGCATCCACAACGAGCTCCAGTTTCTCGAGAACAAGACCAGTTTCCCCGTCGCCGAAATCGGTCGGAGCGGCCAGACCCTGGCGGACTTTGGCCTGGCTGATCCCGCGATGACGATCGAGTTCACGGCCGCCGGCAAAACTTTCAGCCTTCCAATCGGCGCCAATACTCCCGCCGAAAACAACCTCTACATTCTTTCCCCTGACAAAACCCGCATTCACGTGGTCAGCCGCAGCCTGGCCGAGTCCGTGGGTCTCCCGCTCGAAAGTCTCCGCGCCGAATCCATCTTCACCATCCCGGTCTTCGAAGTCCGCTCCCTCAACATCCAGACCTCCGCCAATCTCAAGGTCCGGCTCCGGCGCGACGCCGCCACGCGCTGGAGCTTCGAAAGCCCCATCACCGCCCGCGCCTCGCGTCCCGCGGTAGAGGTCACCCTCAACGCCCTCAACGCGCTCACCGCCGGAAAATTCCCGGAAACACGCGACACCGATCTCGATCGCGCGGGCCTCGCTAATCCCGCGCTGCGCATCAC
>DATCRM010000309.1:0-21834 GCA_036568985.1 Lacunisphaera sp.
AGTGCGGGACGCAGTCCCCCCTTTGCCCGTATGCACGCATCGTTCATTCTGGTCCTGGCGATATCCCTCGCCTGTGTGATCGCGCTGCCCGGCCTGGCCTAATGCGGCCGCGCCTTAATCACCGGCCGCGCACGGAGCCCGGGGTTAGGATTGGCCGGAGTCGTTGGTCGCCTCACTAGAGCCAGTTGCAAATGAGCGAAAGCGGTTCGACACGCGCGCGACCGCCTTGCCCGCAGTTGCAGGGAGCGGGGCGAATGGCGACAACGAGATCTTGACCGCTTTCGAGGTGAGGGTGCGCGCCCAGGTGCCCGTGATCAGTCCGTCGACGAGGATGACGTTGGTGAAGATCGGATCCGCGCGCGGATTGCGCACCGTCGGAAAACCCGGGCCGATGAGCAGCGAGCGGTCCGCATAGCCGACCGTGAACTCGTCGTAGTTGGGCAGCAGCCAGGCGCCTCGGATGGCAGCCGGCTCCGAATCGGCCGGATAATGGTATGCGGAGTCCTCCCAAGTCATGCAGGCGAGTTCCTGGCCCAGCGAGGCAATGCCCGCACGCGCGTCGGTGAGGGTCAGGCCCGACCACCAGCTGAAATCCTTCGCGGTCGCGGGGCCGTGGCTTTGGAAGTAGCGGCGGGCCAGCTCGGCGAGGGCGGCATCGCGGTCGAGGGTCCGCCCGGCGGGGGCGCGTTCCTCAAGCAGCGCGTAAGTCGACTGCTTGCCGCGGCGGGGGCCGCTGCAAATCAGCGCGTCAAGTTCGGCGTGCATCATCACGTGCGCGAGTCCCGGGCCGGCGACCGTGATGCGGTGGCGTGCGAGCACGGCTTGCAGCTCGTCACGCGTCAGATGCACGGCACCGCGCAAGGCGCGTTCGATGACGGTGCGGCTGCGGCGAAGCAGGGCGGCATCGATGCCGAAGAGCCGATCGTTGCCTGCCATTTGCGCGCGCACGCGCGGCGCCGTGAGCTGCAGCATCCAGCGGATGTCGGCCGGCGCCACGAAATGCCACGTGGGCCGCAACACATGCGTCCGCAGGATCGCGCCGGCGTCGAAGGCAGCCGCGACCTGCGTCTCGGTCAAATCCAGGCCGCGCAGCGCAAGCGCCCACTTGGCCATCCCGAAGTCCTGCGCCTGCACCGCCCCGAAGTGCGCGACAATTTCATCCGGTCGTCGCATCGTCGGATGGGCGAGCCATTGGTGATGCAGGCGGAGGCGGCGCAGCAAATCGGCTGGTTTCACGGAGGGGAGGGAGCCGCGAGCAAAACGATTTCAGATTCCGAGACAAGCGAGCTCGCTGAAACGGACGGGAATTTTGCAACGGGGTTTTCGTGAAGAAACCGGGGTCGGACATCGGGAACGGCATGGGCGCCCAAGGGTCGATAATGGCGAACCCAATCTCACCATGATCAAATACAAGGAAATCGCCTTCACTGCCTATGCGGTGAGCAATATGCGGAAAGCGCGGAAGTTTTATGAGGGTGTCCTTGGCTTGAAGCGGAGCCGGGTCTTCTCGAAGAACTTCGTGGAATACGACATCGGGCCGGGCACGCTGGTGGTGGCCTGTGCACCGGGCCAGTGGAAGCCGTCACGGGAAGGCACCGCCGCCGCTCTGGAAGTGACGAACTTCGAGGCCGCCGTGGCGCATCTGAGGAAGAAGAAGGTGAAGTTCCACATCGGCCCGGCAGAATTCCCTACTTGCCGGATGGTGGCTTTTCGCGATCCCGACGGAAATGTGATCACGTTGCACCAACGCAAACGGCAGAAGTGAGGCTCCCGTCACTTGGCTCCCGGCGGGCCAGGAGATAGGACGGAGCGGCCCGCCCGCCGCTCCGCTCGGTCTTGAGATCACGGCGGACCGGTTGGACCGCCGAGTCCCACTCACGTTTTGCGGGTTCGAATGCGGGCGCGCGGAGTCCGACGGTAGATATTGAGGAGGACGCCGGCGGACCCGCGTTTCGATTCGGCCAGGATGAGGTCATGCGGCGGCACGCCATTTTCAAACAGCCGTTTGCCTTGGCCGAGTACGACTGGAACGACCCAGAGGCGATGTTCGTCGACGAGTCCGGCGGCGATGAGCGTCTGCAGAAGGTTGCCGCTGCCCCAGAGGTGGATCTCCGGTCCCTTGGATGCCTTGAGCTTGTGGAGCTGCTTCACGACGTCGCCGTCGATCCGTTGTGAGTTGTCCCAGTCGAGGGATTTGAGGTGCTGGGTGACGACGTACTTCGTCGCCCGGTTGAACGCCTGGCCGATCGGATTGTCGCCATGGTGCGGCCAGTACCCGGCCCAGATCTCATAGGTGCGACGGCCGAGAAGCAGGTCGAATCTCCCGGCCATTATCTTGTTCAGCGCCCGGCGAACTTCCGTATCGGGGAATCGCATGGCCCAGCCTCCATGGGTGAATCCGTTGCTCGGGTCTTCTTCCGGCCCGCCGGGCGATTGCATGACGCCGTCGAGGGTAATTTGGGTGATGGCGATGATCTTTCTCGTGGAGGGAGTTTTCATTTCGTGGTTTTCAATCTCTACGAACGACGAACGCTCCACCGGACATGAGTTCGATACTTTCTCATTGAGTTATGGCTGGCTGGCCCGGTGTTTTATTCCATTGGGTCTGATACCCGGAGCTTCAGCCTTCGCCTGGCCTACGGCTGACAGGTGCTCCGACTTGTTTGGAGGCGGGGCTATCAGCCCCGCGTTTGGGAAGGAGCGCGGCCTGCGCCTCGCAGGACTGATAGTCCTGCCTCCAGTTCTGCGATGCCACGGGGTTTGCCCCGACGATCTTTACTTCGTCTTGAACCGTTCTGCGGCCCCTTGTTCCAGGTAATGGTTGCCTCGCCCGAGACGAAATTGGTGTTCAGGTCGGCGCCGAACGTCACTTTCTCTTCGCGGGCCGTGCCGGCTTTGATCTCATCGATCAGTTTCTGCTGCGGTCCGGCGGCCGGCTTTCTCTCATGGATGAACGTCTTGTCCGCTCCCTGCGCCTATTTCGCCGTGGCGTCGGGTTTGACGGTGGGAGCCGGGGGGAACTTTTTTATCGTAGTCGAGGAACTTGAGTTCGCCGAGCGTGACGCTGCCGGAGCGTGCGCTATCGGCATCGACGAACACCGGTTTGTCGGACGGACGACCGATCGCGGGGCCGGCGGCAACGAGCATGGTGGGCAACGCCTCCGCCATGGACTTGCCATTGGAGGGCAGGCCGATGCGGGTCTGCCAATACGCGATGGGTTCGGTGGTGCGTGCGGACTTGTAGTCGAAGGCGGTGATGAGGATGCCGTAGATCGGATTCGAAGCGTTCTCGAGGATGGTATCGATTTCACGGGTGCGCATGCCTCGCCGCCAGACTTCCGGGCCGAGCATGCCGGGGAAGACCGGCGCGGCGATGTCGTTGGCCGGATTATATCCGAGGAACCAGAGGAGATCTTCGGTGCCTGGAATGATGTAGCCCCATTGGAGGACAAGGAAGAGGGACGGCTCGTTGACGCCCGCTTGGGCGCCGAGATAACCCTGCTGCGCGAGGATTTTAGCCACGAAGGCGTTGAGCTGCTTCACGTCGGGTTGTCGGTCGCCTGGGATGGAGCCGAGTTTGTCGCCGAGCGACAGTCCACGGTAGTAGACGGGCTGCGCGCGGGTGGGAGGCGTCAGACTCTTGCCGGCCGGAGTGGCATCGGTGGCGACGATGGCATCGCCCCAGACGCTTTTGAACAGGGTGAACTCGGCGCTTCGAACCGGGTTCGCACCGCAAACGAGGAGCACGATCACACAGGGGAAGGCAGGGACTCGCATGGCAGCAATGTTGGGCAGCTCGTGTCTGGCTGCAAGCCCGACGGGGGAAGGGTTCGGACCGCAAAATTGTAATCTGCGCGAGATATGATCCGACGGTAACTTCATCCGACGCAGTGTGTCAGAGAGGGCCATGTACGCATGGAAATTATTTTGGCGACTAGGGTGCGCGGTTCTCTTTTTCCCTTCGATGATGGCCGCCGCCGGATTGATGCCCGCATGGATTCTGCAGCGTGGGGATCTGCAGGCGACGATCGTCACCACCGACCTGCAGAAGAAGGCACAGCTTGAAAAGGACGGATGGTTGTTGGATGACGTGGGTCAGTTGCAGGCCGACGCTGTTGAAGGGTCGGGGCCGTTGTATCGCCTCTTGCGCGGCCCGGAGCGTCTGCTCGAAACCGATGCCGCGCAGCTGCCGGTGTTGGAGCGCGCGGGTTTCGAGGTCGAAGGGATCGTGGGCCATGCGGCCGCCTCTGCCGGGCCGGGGCGCGTCGCCGTGATCCAGTTCGCTAAAGGAGAGCAGAAAATTTGGGTGGTGAAAGACGCGCAGCAAAAGAAGGCCATGCAGAACGGCTGGAGCCGCATGGGCGTTCACTTCTGGCTGTGGCCGGCGGCTAAATAGGAGGATGGAGCGTGCAGAGGCCGTCAGTTTTCGCCTTTCGATAAAATGGAAGGGATCCCATCCGCCAATCGGCGGAATGCCGCACCTCGAGTCGGCGGAATCGGCGCGATTGGCCGCGCTGGGACCGGATACCCAAGTCCCGGTTCACTGGCCCGACTCTGATTTCGACGGGTTGGCATGGTGATAGCGGTAAGCCGCCGTTGCCACCGCGGGAATCAGAATCGCGAGCCAGACGAGGAACGCGGGATCATAGGCGGTGGGCCAGGGCCGGTCGAAAACCGGGGTTAGCAGCGAAGGTTGGCTGGAAAGGCCGAAGACGTGGTGCAGCACGATATTTCCGACGACATGCAGGCTGATCGCACTCCAGAGCGTACCGGAGAGCAGGAACCCGTACGCGAAGAGGGTGCCGCCAAGAAACGTGGTGCAGACCATCTTGAGCGCGGCGACACCCGAAAGGCCGGGCAGGTGGAAGCAGCCAAACAGCAGACCCGTGATGACCAGCGCTGCGGGCAACCCGCAGTGACTCCGCAACAGGAGCAGCAGGTAGCCGCGAAAGATCAACTCCTCCCCGGCGTTGCCGCCCAGATATTCGATGGCCCGGAGGCCAAAAGAGGCGAGAGTCAGCGGTCCACGTTGGTAGTGAAATGGCATGGGCAGCCGGAGCGCCGCGGCCATGGCGGCGAAAATCAGGGTAATGACGAGAGCGCTCGCGAGAATGACACCGATGCGAGCAGGATTCGGTTTCAGGCCGAGTGCGTCCGGTCCAAATCCGTCATGGGCGAGAAGTTTTTGGTTAAGCACCACAAGGGCGCCCGAGAAGCAAAGCGGAATCAGGATTCTGCCAAGTTGGGGCAGGATGCCGTCGCCGGGGAAAAACACCCAGCCGACGATGCTGAGCAGCCGGAGAACGACAGCGCCGGCGATGAACAGCAGAAGCGATTTGAAAGGAAACGGGGTATGACGCATGCGCACGGCGCGTCTGTAAGAGAACGCAGGTATGCGTCAATCCGGCATCGGCGGACACCGCCGGCGGTCTGAGTTCTCGAACCACTTTGGCCGGGAAGTGCGTTATCGCAAGGCGCCTGACGCCCGAAAGACACAGGGAAAATGAAACCAGAAGGATCGAACCCCTCATGGCCCTCGCTACCGTCGTCCTGAGCTGCGCGAAGGATCCAAGCGCGAGGCGCCGCTCACGACTTTCCCTTGGATCCGTCGCACGGCTCAGGATGGCGGTGTCCGGCTTTCCGGTTTTCCGATTCTACTGAATCTCGCATAATAGCCTCACCCACCCCGGCACCACCGCGTCGGGGTGGGTGAGCAGCTTTCGTTTCGCACGCCACAACCGTTTGTCACCGTGATGCGCCAACGAAATCGGCTCGCGCGAACGATGGCTCTTCGCATGCTGTTCGCATGCAAGTTAAGCTGAAGCGCATCGCCCCGTTGCAGGCCGGCAAGATGCTGGGCGTCTTCTACGCGGCATTCTCGCTGCTGTTTGTGCCGTTCATGATCTTCTTCTTTGCCGTCGGCAGCATGGCGGCCAAGGCGCAAGGCCAGGCGATGCCCCCGGGAATGGGAATGCTGTTTGGTTTTGGCATGATCGGCCTGCTGTTTGTGCCGGTGATCTATGGCGTGCTGGGGTTCGTTTTCGGCGCACTGGCGGCATTGCTCTACAACCTGCTGGCGCGTTGGATTGGCGGTCTGGATCTGACGTTCGAAACCACCGAGGAGCCCCCGAAGCTCGCGCCGGGTATGTCGGGCCAGAATCCTTAACCGGTAGCAAGCGGTCAGAAGTCAGAGGGCCGAGAACGGAGGGCGAAGGGTCGCGGGTCACGCGCAAGTACGCTGGATATCGGGAAAAACTTACGCTTAGGTGTCGGCCAATAACACAAACATGCCGAACATCGAAAACCCAGCCTCCGCATCAGTGCCCGAACCGCAGCGCGACGGATCCGTCACAGAATCCCGACACGAAATGCGTCGGGCTCTGCTCAAGGGCGGGCTCGCCACCGCGCTGCTGGGACCGGCGGTGGCGGCTCGCGCGTTGATTTCCGGGCCAACGGCCGCTTCGTCCCCGATGGAGCCGCGGAAGTGGCGGCAGGGACTGGAAGGCCAGCGCCAGGCCGATCTGGGCGACGGCACGTTTCTCAACCCGATCCTGGCCGGTGATCATCCCGATCCGACGATCCTGAAGGACGGCGACGACTACTACATGACTTTCTCGTCGTTCAATTCGTTTCCCGGGATCGTCATCTGGCACTCCCGCGATCTCGTGAATTGGCAGCCGGTCGGGCCGGCGCTGCGCGAGAACATCGGGACGGTATGGGCGCCCGACCTCTGCAAACACGGTAACCAATACTATGTCTACCTTCCCGTGATCCCGCCCGGGAAGCCATGGTCGACCGTCGTGATCCACGCCGACAAGATCGAAGGGCCGTGGAGCGATCCCATCGATCTCAAAATCGAGGGCTGCATCGATCCGGGGCACGTCGTGGGCGAAGACGGGAAGCGCTATCTTTTCGTCAATGGCATCCGGAAGATCCGGCTCACCGATGACGGCCTGGCGACGGACGGGAAGTTGGAACCGGCCTACTCGCCGTGGCACTATCCGGACGATTGGGTGACGGAAAACTTCGCACCGGAAGGCCCGAAGCTCCTGCGACACGGCCCCTGGTTCTATCTCGTCACGGCGGTTGGCGGCACCGCGGGCCCGGCCACGGGCCACATGGTCATCGCGGCCCGCTCCCGCTCGATCCATGGACCGTGGGAACATTGTCCGCACAATCCTCTGGTCCGCACGCTGTCGGCCAGCGAGCCTTGGTGGTCGCGCGGGCATGCGACCTTGTTGGAGGGACCGGGCGGCGGATGGTGGATGGTCTATCATGCGTACGAAAACGGATTTCGCACTCTGGGCCGGCAGACGCTGTTGGAGCCGATCGAGTGGACCGACGATGGTTGGTTCCGGGCCAAGAGCGGCGACCTCAGTCGTCCGCTGCCCATGCCGGCGGGCGGCGCAGCGGTTCCTCACGGGCTCGCGCTCTCCGATGATTTTTCTAAAAACAAATTCGGCGTGCAGTGGGCGTTTCACGATCCGAGTCCCACGGAGATGGATCGGGTGCGCTACGGGGAGAATTCGCTCGAGCTGCAGGGCGCGGGGAATTCACCGGCCGACAGTTCGCCCCTGACCTGCCTCGTGGTGGACCGCGCCTATCAGGTGGAGGTCACGATGGAGTTGAGCGGCTCGGTCGAGGGCGCGTTCCTTCTCTACTACAACCCGAAATCATTCGTCGGAGTCGGCTTCACGGGTGAAAAGGCAAAGACTTACCAGTATGCGGCCACCGAGGAGTGGGCGAGTGTCCCGCTGCAGGGCCGCAAGATTCGCGCGCGGATCACCAACGACCGCCACGTCGTCACCTACCATTATTCGCTCGATGACGGGACGACATGGAGGCGGCATCCCACGCGGATGGAGGTCTCCGGACTGAATCACAATGTTTTCGGCGGATTCCTCAGCCTGCGCGTGGGCATCTGTGCTCTCGGTGCGGGACGGCTCCGCCTGAGCCGGTTCAGCTACCGGGCGATCGAGGAGACCGTCTGACCCAACAGCCGCGTCATTCGGGGCGTCGAGAAGAATCCACTCTAGCGTGTGAAGCACGATCTCTCGAGCCGGAACAATGCTGTTAAATGTAGGGCCGCCGCTCGTCGGCGGCCGTTCCGCGAACAAAACCCGGCCCGGCGACAAGCGCCGGCCCTACATAAGATCTGGTGACCGCAACGATGCAGTCGGCGCGGGTGGTCGGGCACGTCCCTGTGCCCGTTTCGGAGGACATCGAGCCACGCGCACGGGGACGTGCGCGACCACCTTTCGGTATCGCAATTTTCAGAGCTAATTTGCGCGCCAATTGCATCGTTCCGGCTGGAGAGCGATGCCCGGCTTGTCCGCCGTAGCCTTGGCGAAGGCGGAAGGGCGGGGTGTGGCGGGAACGTCCGTCACCCTCTGAACTATTCAGGCTGGGTCGATGGGTGTGACTTCGTGCTCTTCGCTGCCCTCTGTAGAGCATCGGTCGGTGTTTAATTCCGGGATCAGCTCTTGTTCGGCGTGCGGGTGGCGTTCCAATCGAGCTTCATGGGCTCGCCGCCGTCGGGGCCGGGCGCTTCAAGGGTGCCCTTGACCGTGTCGCCTGCGAGCTTGCCGCGGTACTTGACCACAAATTTGCCGCCGCCGAGCTCGCGCACGACTTCGAACGCGAGCACATCCTCCTGGAAGGAGGCGTTGTTGATCGTCGCATCGCCGAATTGGTTCGAGTAGGCCCCGACCAGCTTGCCGTCCTTGGATTCGAGTTTGAGCGTGGTCGAAATTTCGCCGTTGGGTGAATGAACGGACCATTTCCAGAGACCGGTTGGGTCGGCAGCCAGCGCTGAGGCCGCCGCAGCAAGAGCGAGGAATGAGCAAAGGAAGCGAATCGATTTCATGGGGGTAGAGGTTTGAGTTTAATCTCCTGTTTGGACTGGGGTGAGATCGCGCCCTTTCTGTCGCATGGAAAAGGCGTCGACAATCTCAAACGCCGGCAGCGTCGGTGGCCGCAGCACGTTCCGCCATGGTCAGGTGCGGTCGGGACGCAGAAGCAGCGCACGTATGGCGGGACGACGCAGACCAAGGCCGGCCCAAAGCATGATGGCGAGGTAGGTTGGAAACAGGACGTGGGAGAAAAGCGGGTTCTCCACGCGTACGTGAGTAGCGACGGCACCGCCCAAGTATGCGGTTACGAGCAAAGCGCCCAAGACCGCCGTCCTGGGGATGAGATGAAGGACGACGCCGGCGACCAAGGCGAGGCCCATGCCGGTGATGGTGGAAGCCGGGTAACCGAGGTCGACCGTGCCTTGGACGACCACAGCGGGTTTGAACAATTTGGCGACTCCATCCAGAAGCAGGAAGAGAGCGCACAGGGCGGTGAGGACACGGCCGGTCCAGAGAGCAGTTTTCGAAGATGAGGTGGAAGCATTCATGAGATTTATGGATTGGGTTTTCAAATCTACGACGAACCACCCTCGTGTGTCCGGACACTACGATGCTTTTCGGTCCTCCGCCGGAAGGAAAAGAAAAAGGGGCTCCGCCAGGGAGCCCCGAAAAATCAACCGTGATATACGTTGACCGATGTCACCAGGTGAACTGGGTGTACATTTCGGCGTACACAGTATTCGGCGGACCACCGAAAGCGTGGCTGATCGAGTAGGTCCCGGCGGGTTGACCAAATGTGGCGTTGCCGGCCGAATGCACGCCCGGACCGCTCACGCTGGCAGTCAGCACGGTGGTGCCGTTGCGGGAGATAGTGGTTTGCCCGCCGCCGCCCGAGGCCGTAGTGGCATTGACCATGATGGAGGTTGTGATGTTGACGTTCGACGGCACGGTCAGGGTCCACCCCTGACCGAAAACTGAGCCAGTGTCATTCCATCGGGCGGTCGAGTAGGTTTGGGTCGTGGCGTACGTGGTTGCAGCGAACATCGCGGCGAAGAAAACGCCGAGCGCGAGACGAGGCAGGGACTTCATGTTTATTGCGTGTTTTGGGGTTGTTGTAGCTCAGAGAATTGGTGCTGAGCGCGCAGGGTGTTACTTGTTTTGCGCGCCGATCTGAACTCCTCTGACGGCCTTATTTTAGGCGAAGGCCGAGTGATCAGGTTGAGTCGCCCTGATATGACGGACACGAAGCACGCACCTCAGCAGACTGCCGGTTCGATTGCCCTCGATTCGATCTCGAATCGCCGGAATTCTTACACCAAGGATGCCAAGGTCACAAAGACAGAGCTGAGGTTCTGGATTCTTGGCGCGCTTTGCGGCCTTGGTGTAAATCATCAGAGGATCGGGACGAGGCGCTTCGTTCTCGTACCGGCGTCGTGAGACAGCCGTTTCGGCAGACTCAAAGCCCCGAGCTTGTCTAGGACTGATAGCGGTGTCACCACCGCTGCGACACTCCGACCGAAGCAAGCTGGGATATTGGATCCTAAACAAAAGCCGCACGGACAGGGGAGATCCGTGCGGCACGTCTTCACCGCGAAGGGTCGCGGTTATCCTGTCTGAATTTAGCCAAGGAATTGGCCGGCGCGGCTCCCGCGAGCCCGGACGAACAGCGTCATGCTACCCAAGCCGGCGAGAAGCATCAGCATGGTGGCGCCGGACTCGGGAACGGAGGGACTGATCGCAGCGGCGGCGGAACCAAAATACTGCGATTCGCCGACCTGGCCGGCCGAGAAGTTCCACGATGCCGCCGTGTTTTCAAAGCCGGTGATGCTGAGAAAGCCGGAGCCCCCGAAATTCCAGATGTTCAACGCCGCATTGAAGCTGGCGGTCATGGAGGTGACCCAAGCCGAATAAGTGCGGCCGCCGAAATCAAAAGTCCACAAAGGGCTCACCGTTTGATCCGGCGGCGAAAACACGAAGGGACTGAACGTGACCGGCAGCAAGTCCGGCAGCACCGCGTAGTCGCCGGACCGCTGGTCAACCGCAATGAAGGCGGACTCATAGCCGGAGATCGCCGTTGCCCCGGAAATGGGCGAACTGTTGAAGACCGGCGTGCCGTTGAATGAGATTGAACCGCTGATCGGGACGGCCACCGCAGAGGTGACCAGACCCAAAGCCAGGAGCGAGGCTCCGGCGAACGAACGTAACGCGTGGGATTTCATTTTTTAGTCTTGGTTTTGGTTGAACTGGCAAAAGGGTTCCCGGGTGAAACGATCAGTCCGCCTGTCAATCGCATCTCACGTTGAAAAGGGGTGCAGTGGATGGGAAAAGGGATTCGGTTTCGGAGCGCGCGGATCTTATATTATTCTCAGCGTCATCGCGATGGGGTGTTCGATTGATTTGCCGGGCGGGCGTGGGCCGGAAACGAGGTACCGGGTTTTCCCCGATGGCAGCGCCATGCTTTGTCGTCGGGACGGATCATCGCAGACAACCACTGCGGCCACAGCCACTCCGACCGATGCGATTGTGATAGCGTGGAATTCTCAGCGCTCGCGTCGGAGAATATGGGGCTTCCGCATGCGGGAAAAGAAAAAGGGGCTCCGGTGAGGAGCCCCGAAAAATCAACCGGGAGATACGCTGCCGGTGTTACCAGTTGAACTGGGTGTACATTTCGGCGTACACGGTGTTGGGCGGGCCACCGAACCCGTGGCTGATCGAGTAGGTGCCGGCGGGTTGACCAAATGTGGCGTTACCAGCCGAGTGGACCCCGGGACCGCTCGCGGAGACCGTGAGCACGGTGACGCCGTTACGGGAGATCGTGGTTGATCCGCCTCCGCCGTTCGCGGTGGTGGCATTGATCATGATGGAGGTCGTGATGTTGACGTTCGACGGCACATTCAAGGTCCAGCTCTGACTGAATATTGCCGAACCGGTGTCATTCCATCGGGCGGTCGAATAGGTTTGGGTTGTGGCGTGCGTGGTGGCAGCGAGCATCGCGGCGAAGAAAACGCCGAGTGCGAGACGAGGCAGGGACTTCATATGATTACGTGGTTTGGGGTTGTTGTAGCTCAGGAAACGGTGCTGAGCATGCGGGGTGTTATTTCCTTTGCGCGATGATCTGAACTCCTCTGACGGCCTGATTTTAGGCGAAGGCCGACAGAGCGGAGGTTAAGGTTGCCCTGATGGCAGACACGGAACACATGCGAGAGAGCCTGACTCTTTCCAGTAGCCCTGAGCTTCGAATGAGTGAATCAGCAGTATCACCGCCCCCGCTACAGAAATCCTTTTCCGATCCAATTTCGATAGCTCGGAGTTCTTACACCAAGGACGCAAAGTCACAAAGACAGAGCTACAGATGAAGTTCGTTTCCTAGCGCACTTCGCGTAAACCATCGGGCACCGGGTTTCAGTTGCCTCCGAGTCAGCGGGCGCGGCGGTAGTGCAGGGCAACGGCGCCGTTGCGAAGCGGCTTGGCCGAGACGAGCTCGAGTCGTCGCGTGGCGGGTAGTCCGCCTTGGTACAGGGTGGGGCCATGGCTCGCGATTCTCGGATGGACGAGGAACTGGTATTCGTCGATCAGATCAAGTCGGTCCAGTTCGGTGGCAAGCTTGCCACTGCCGAGCAGCACACCCGCCGGGGTCGCGTCCTTGAGCTGCTGCACGCCCGTGCGCAGATCGCCGGCGATGAGGTGGCTGTTGGTCCACGGGAAGTCCTTGCGTGTCGACGACACCACGTACTTCGGCTTGGCCTCCAGCTTGGCCGCCCACGCGCGCATCGCCGGCGGTGCTTCCACGTCGCCGCGGGCCACCGTCGGCCAGTAGCCCTCCATCATCTCGTAGGTGACGCGTCCCCACAGCATCGCGCCGTGTTCGTCCATGAGGCGGGTGAAGAAGGCGTGCGTCTCGTCGTCGGCGATGCCCTCCTGGTGGTCCACGCAGCCGTCCAGGGTGACGTTGAGGCTGAAAGTCAGGAGGCCCATGGTGCGAGACTAGGCCGGACACTGCTGGCTTGTCCAGATGGGGAACCGCGACGCTATCCAGAACGAAGATTACTGCACGCGGGTAGGGCGACGGTTGCAATGGCTGAAACGGCCCAATCGAGCGAAGGTGAAACATGAAGTCCTACCCGACCCTTGCGGGCCCCGTTTCGCCCGGGACAGTTCATTTTCGACTGACAATGCCGCTGCGTACTGCTCGTGTCCTGCAATGCGTCCTCTGGGTATGGTTTCTCTCGCCATGCTGGGTCTCGTTTTTTCGGGAGGATGCGCTTCGGTACCCACGCCACCCAAGCCTCCGGTCATTACCATCGGTCAGGGGAGCAAAGTTGAGCCGGGCGATCCGGGCTGGGCCCAGTTCTCCGACTATCTCAACCAGCTGGCTGCCTCGATTCAGCAACGATGGTATCGGATCCTCGAGGAATCCCATATTGTCCCCGTGCGCGGATCCCAGGTTGTGATTCGGTTCAAGCTTAACGCAGGCGGGGATACCGAGATTGTGGACGTCACCGATCACGGCAGCGGCAAGCTTGGTGTCCGCGCCGCCATCGCGGCCCTTGACGGGAGCGGGCCGCACCCGACGTGGACGGAGTCGATGATCGCCACCCTCGGAAACGAACAAACGCTCACGTTCTCCTTCGCCTACCAGTAGGCTAGGAGGGTCGGCTTAGGGTTGTCCTGACTTGCCGGATATCAATATCCGCAGTCCGGCGGCGGTCACTCGAACGCGACGAGCACGTTCGCGGGCGGTTTGGACTTGTAGGCCTCGATGAACGCGTTGGCGAGTTTCTTGGCTAGCGCCCGGTCGGCTTTGGGGAGCGCAGCCTCGATCTGCTGGCGCAGCGACTTGGTGTCGCGGCTGCCGTTGGCTTCCGCGGCGGAGAGCCACGCATAGGCGAGCTTGGCGTCCTTGGGGATGCCATTCATGCCGAGATACCAACCGCTGAGCTCGCGTTGAGCCTTGGCGTAACCCTGCTTGGCCGACGCGGACATCAGTCGCAGGGCCTGGCGGTTGCTTTTCAGGCATCCGCGGCCCCAGAGGTATTGCAGGCCGAGTTCGTATTGGGCCGCGGCGTGACCCTTGTCGACTGCCGTGCGGAGGTAGCGCACCGTCCGCTCGTCCTGTTTCCCGAGCTTATATTTTCGGTAATATCCGGCGTAATAGGCGCCGTCCGGGACGCCCTTGTCGGCGGCCAGCTCATAGATCCCTTCCATGATATCGCGGGTCCGCGGATCGGAGACCCAAGCCTTCCCGTAGTTCAATTCGAGGCAGCGGGCGAAATAGAATTCTCCCTTGGCATGACGCAGCTTGTTGGCGGCTTGAAAACACGCGATCGCCCGCTCCGGATCCTTCGCCACGCGGTAGCCTTCGGCATAACCCAGTCCGAGCAGGAAGAGGGCGTGCCGATCCTTAGCCTCCGCCTTTTTGGCGTTCTCGTCCCACTGTTCCTGGGTCGGCAGCAGTTCCTTGATCCGGTCCTCGGGTTCCGTCGGCGCAGCCGGGAACTCGAAGAGAGCGGGATCGACGCCGCCGTTTAGTCGCAGATACGCCGCATAAGCCTCGTCCGCGGGCATCTGCTTCGCATCGGCATTGAGATACTCCTGAAGGGCCTCGTCGTCGGCGGTGGCTCCGGACGCGGGGAGCATGGCAAAGAAGGTAAAGGCAGCGGTGAGAAGGAGGACGGGTTTGATCATAGGAGGTAGCAAGTGAGCAGAGGGCCGCGAACGAGGTGAAGCCTTATCTGATTTTCCTTGTCCGCCCAGACAACGCTATCGTCGACAATCCAACCCTGTGAGCTGGTTCGACGCACGAGGCTCATACCACACAGCCTGATCCTGGCCGGTTGCTCGGTATCCGTCCCGCGAATAGCGCCTCGCTTTACGCGGACGGCACGCTCAGCACGAGGGTCGGTGTTGCGGGCGGCACGTCATGCTCGGTCACCTGACCCGGAGGCCAGCGCACGCGGATCTTTCGGGGTGGATTGGCCGTGGGCCAGCCGAAGAAGCATCCGGCCGTCGATTGGCTGTAGTAACCCGCACCGGCACCGACCTCGATCGTCTGAACCGATCCGTCCGCCTGCTCCAACGTGACGCGCGCACCGATCGCGTTCGGATTGCCAGCCGGACCGCGGAGAAGAACCCGGAGCATATGTCGGTCGGCCACGCTTCGGTTGCGAAACGCGAGCGCAGTGTCGTTGTTTCGGCTGAGCAGAAAATCCGGCCAGCCATCCTGATCGAGATCGAGCACGGCCAGCGCCTTCGCATCGCCGGGAACAACCAGGCCGCTTTCCGCCGGCGGCACGGGCGTGAAGTGGCCGCGACCATCGCCGCGCAGCAACTGGCTCAGCCCGCCATCGAAACGGCCGACCACGGGAATGGGAGCGAACAGGTTCTGCACCGCGTAAATGTCGGCGTTGCCATCGCCATCAAAATCGCCTGCGACGAGGCCCTGCAGCGGCGCGATCTGGGCGATGCGCGGCAACGCTTCAAATCGAAACGTTCCGTCCGGTTGGCTCATAAAAACGCCACTGCGGAACTCCGTGGCCGCGTAACGCTCCGCCGCCGCCAGCTTGTCCTGCCCGAGTATGTCGGTCAGCGTGGCCTTGGCATAATCGTTGTTGGCAGGAAAACGCTTTCGGATCTGCGGCAGCGCAGCGCCCAAATCGTTGCGGCTGCGCCATGGATAGAGGCGATCACCCTCGTAATAAGCTTCCACCAGCTCCGGCTGCTCACCCTGACCTCGAAAGTCGCCGAAGAACAGAAGTGCCGGATGTGCGCGGTCGGCGCGGTACTGCGTGTTGAGTCCCACGTTGCCCGCGACGTAATCCGGACGGCCATCCCGGTTGAAATCGGCGGTCGCGATTGAATACCACCAGCCGGTGCCGGCGGTGGCAAAACCCGCCTTGTCGCTCCAGTCCTCGAAGCGCGTGCCTTGGTGGTTGTGGAAGTACTTCACGCCGCCCCATTCCAGCGTCAGAAGCAGGTCCGGCCGCCCATCGCCGTCCACATCACTCCATAACGCGGAGGTTACCATCCCCACTTCGCGCAAACCGGGCGCCACCGAATCCGTCACGTCCTCGAATCTCCCGCCGCGGTTGGCGAGCAAGGCGCTCTGTGGCGCGGCCGGATAGAGGCCGCTCGATACCCGTGCGCCCACGAAGAGATCGAGGCGGCTGTCGCCGTCGCAGTCGGCCGCGGCCACCGCTCCCGTGCTGAATTGCAGCGGTGGCAAGGCATCGGGACCGGCCGCTTGGAATCCGCCGCGGCCGTCATCAAGCCAGAGCTTCGGCTGATACTCTGGCGCTCCGAAAGGCAGGCTGTTGCCGCCTTTCGTCACCACCAAATCGTTTCGTCCGTCCCCATTCGCATCAAACCACAGCAACGGGCCGTCGTTGATCGTATCAGTCGGCAACACCGCTCCGGTGTCCAGTGCCGTGAACTGATTCGGCGCCGCTTGCCGGAGGATTCGGGCCGGGCTCAGCGTGGTGCCGCCGACGGCGATGCGAGCCAGTCCACCGTCCGCTCTTTCGTCGACGGCCAGGGCCGGTCCCCGCCGATTCAAGCGTATCGGCAAGAGTCGCTGCTGCGCGTTTTCATCGACGGGTTCTTCGCGGGAGCGCAACGCAAGGCCCATCGCCTGGCTGACCTCCTCAAACCGCGCGTCCGGAACGATGGCGGTCTCTCGGATCCCGGGGCCTGATTCCGATGGCTCGGTAATCGTGTAGCGAGCATCTGCTGACAACTCGCGATACGTCTGCACGTGCCCGCTGGGCCACGTGACTGTCAGACGGGCAATCGTCGTGTCATCGCCGAGGCCGAAGTGAAGAACCGGCTCGCTTGTCGACAGGAGCCCACGCGCGAGCGCCAGCTGCCGCACCTGGGTTCCCGACGCAGTTTCGATCTGCACCGTGGCCCCCACGCCGAATCGGTTGGAGACACTACCCCGAAGGGCGACGATCACACTGTGCCCCTTCGCGCCATCATTCCGCAGGACGGTGACGCCCTTCTGGTAATTGCCATACACCATATCGAGGTCGCCGTCCCCATCCAGATCGCCCAAGGCGGTGCCGAAGCTCACGCCCAGCCGGTCCAGGCCCCACGCGGCGCCAACCGACTCGAACCGCAAATCGCCCAGATTTCGAAATGCCATGTTGGCTTCGGCCATCACTGGACTATCCCGCATCACGCGAAGCCGTGCGTTTGCGGTCTCGGCTGACATCTGACGTCGGAGGAGATCGGCATTGGTGGCCTCACGGTGCATGCCGTTGGTCAGGAAAAGGTCGATGCGTCCATCCTGATCCAGATCCTCGAAACGCGGTGACCACGTCCAATCCGTCGCGGCGACACCGGCGAGGAAGGCAGCTTCGAGACATCGACCGGTCCCGGTGTTGAGCAAGAGCGTGTTGAAATACCTTTGCTGCGCTTCAAGCCCGCCCTCCCGTGGCTCCTGGGCCTGGCTGCGCAAATTCACCATTCCGCGCTGGTCTTTCTCATGCGTGCTCGCCGCCATCTCGGCGACGAACAGATCGATGAGCCCGTCGTTGTTCACGTCCCCCAGATCCGAACCCATGGACGAGAACGTCGTGTGCGGCACGACCTGATCGATCACGTTGGTGAATGTGCCGTCGCGATTGTTGCGATACAGCTTGTCCGGCGGCGCAAAATCGTTCGCCACGTAGAGGTCGGGCCAGTGATCGTTGTCGTAATCCCACCACGTGGCCGAGTGGCCCTGCGACTCTCCCGCCATCCCGGCCTGCCGCGTCACGTCCTTGAAGGTGCCGTCGCCATTGTTGTGAAAGAGGTAGTCCGGCTGGCCACCGGGGTGACCGTAGGCGTCCAGCAGATTCGTCTGCACGTAAACATCCAGCCCCCCGTCGCGGTCGTAGTCGCAGAATGCGGCCATCACCGACGAGTCCTTGACCGCCAGGCCGCGAGCGGCCGCCTCCTCCTTGAACGCGCCATTGCCTTGATTGATGTAGAGCAGATTGGGCGCATCGAACCGGCACACGTAGAGGTCGAGCAAACCGTCGTTGTTGACGTCCGCGAACGCCGCACCCTGTTTCCAGATTTTCGCCGCCGCGCCGGCGTCCATGACTCCGGCGCGTTCGGTCACGTCCTCGAACTTGAAGCCGCCCAGATTGCGGAACAGCCGGCAGCTCTCGGTCTTGCTGACCACGAAAAGATCCGGTCGACCATCGCCGTCATAGTCGCCGATCGCGACTCCCGTCCCCAACTCGCCGATTTCGAATTCGCGAGACAGCCTGCCCCACATCTCAGGGTCGGCGTAGTGATTCTCGGTGACAATTCCCGTCTCGCCTGGCGCCAGCTCGGTAAACATCGTAGCTTCTCTTGCCTGCGAGCGCGGTGCGAAGGGGAGCGACATCAGCCGGTCATCGGGTTCGGCCATCCAACCAGCAGCGCTCGCGAGCACGAAGAGGGCGACCAAACAGACGCGCGACATGACTGCAGTCACGCTCCGGAGTGGCGAAAGGTGGGGCTTGGGCACGCAGTCATTTGGGGAAGCGACAGAGGGTGCTCAACCGTAAAGTGCGCCCGTCTGTTTTCGCTTCGGATCTCCGGACTTTGCTTGCCGCTGCCAGCGACATCGGGTGGGATTTGGGCAAACGTTGGCAACCGAATGCGCATATTCTCGCGGCTAATTTCAGGACTCTGGCTTCTCGTGCCGCTGTCCGCCCTTGGATTTCTCGCCTGGGTCGCCGCGGTCCACGTGCAGCGGATCGACCAACTGTCCGGGCTTCCGGGACGGGCGGAAGCCACCGATGGAATCGATCCCGCCTCGCCGACCGGTTATGCGAACCGGCAACGCGAGCTGATCCTTCCGCAACGCAATGAAGACAGCTTTCATTGGATCGCGCAGACCGAACAGATGTTTGCCCGCGGCGAATGGCGAGTGCGCCACACCGACTACGACAACGCGCCTGCCGGTCGTGCGGTGCATCAGGCGTCGCCCTATCGCTGGTGGCTCGGGACCGTGGCGTGGGTGGATCATCTCGTTTCGGGCCGGCCGATCGGACTGTCGATCGAACGCGCCGCCGTTGTCGCGGAGCCGGTTTTGCACGGACTGTTCCTGATCGGCGCCACCGCGTTTGCCGCCTGGCGCTTCGGACCGTTCGCCGCTTGCCTGATCTCGGTGGGACTGGTGGGCGTCTTTCCGTTCGCGGCCAACTTTCTTCCGGGGATTCCCGATGATCATGGGTTGGCCCGCCTCGGCGCGTTGGCCGGTGTCCTCGCGCTGTTGGCCGGCGTGAGCTCACCCGCGGCACGATACTGGTTTTGCGCCGCCGGCGTGTTGGGCGGGCTGGGCATGTGGGTGGGCGTTTCCATCGGGGTTCCGGTGATCGCAGGCATCTCTCTGGGCGCCCTGCTTGCAGCCGGGATTGCCCGGCAACAGGCGAAGGCGGTGCCAGACCAAGCGATCGCACCGGCGCCTTGGCGCGTGTGGGGCCTGTCCGGAGGTGCCACGGTAATGGCCGCGTTTCTCATCGAGTATCCGCCCGCTGAGTTGGTCTCGTGGCGGCTCGAGAATGTTCATCCGCTCTACGCTGTCGCGTGGATGGGAGCGGCCGAATTGCTCGCGCGCCTGACCAACTGGATCCAACTCGGCCGACGCCCGTCGGGTTGGCGCGATGCGGGTGCCATCGTTCTCGGCGTACTCGCCGTGGCCGGGGTGCCTGTTGTCCTGATGCTGACGGATGGCCAGGGGTTTCTCACGCGCGATTTGCTTTCGTCGCGGTTGACCAACCAACCGGACGGCGCGGTCGCGGCCAACTTGCGGGACTGGCTGGTCCGCGACGGATTCTCGGCCAGAGTCGTGGCGAGCTTGCTTCCATTGCTCGCGCTGGCGCCGGCGTCATGGTCGCTCTGGCGCAAAACAACGCCACTCACCACCCGTGTCTCGCTGGCCATAGCCGTGACACCGGTGTTGATTGCGCTGGGATTCGCCGGCCTGCAGCTTGGTTGGTTGAGCTCGCTCGGCGCACTGCTCCTGGCGCTGGTGGTGGCGGCTGCGAGCGAACGACCGATGCGGCGCTCGTTGCAGTGGGTGTGGTCGGCCACCGTCGTGGCGTCTCTCATTCCGGGAGCGATGCAGTTGCTGCCAGCGTCATCGGCGCAAAACGGCGACACACCGGCATTGCCCGAGGCCGAGCTCGTGCTGGAACAGGACGAGGCCGAGCTCCTGATAGAACGGGACCTGGCTCACTGGCTGGCCAAGCGCGCCGGTGAAGAGGAGTCGCCGGTCGTCTACGCGTCGCCACGGGTAACGACGACGCTGTGCTTTTATGGCGGGCTTCGTGGCATCGGCACGTTGTCTCCCGACAATCGGGAGGGCTTGCGAGCGACCGTTGCGATCGCGGCCGTGCCAACGATCCCTGAGGCACAGGTGCTGTTGGAGGGCCGCCAGGTCCGGTACATTGTCATTCCGTCGTGGGACCCGTTCTTCGACGAGTATGCGCGCCTTTATCTGGCGAAAGGCCTCAGTAACTGGGAGGGCATCTTCATTCCGTCGCTCCGCCAATGGAATCTCCCTGCCTGGCTCCGGCCACTGCCGTACCGGATTCCCCAGATTCCCGGTTTCGAAAAGGAGTCGGTGCTGGTTTTCGAGGTGGTGGACGAACAGAATCCCGCCGTGGCGATGAGCCGGTTGGCGGAGTGTCTGATCGAGATCGGAGAGATGGACAAAGCGGCGGCGGCGGGCGAAGCCTTGCGCCGCTATCCGGGGGATGTCGGTGCACTCACGGCTCGGGCGCAGGTCGCGTTCGAACGTCGCGATCAGGCCGGGCTTAGCCAGGCGCTCGAATCGCTGCACACGCGGCTTTCGAGCGGAGCGGATCGTTTTCTGCCGTGGGACCGGCGGATCAGTCTGGCGATCGTACTCGCCCGGGCCAAGCACGCGGACCTGGCTCGCAAACAAGTGGAACGCTGTCTGGCTGATCTTGACGCGAAAAAACTGCAATCGCTTTCGACAGGTTCGCTCCACATTTTTCTGACGTTGTGCAATGCCTTCGATCTCCGGATCGCGGATCACGCATTGCGGCAGCAGGCACTCAGTCTTCTGCCTCCCGATCTTCGCCAGCGCCATCGACGGCTTCTTCACCCTGAAGAAGCTGGAACTCCCCGATGACCTCGCCCGAGCCTTCCGCGCCACCTGGTTCGACCGAGGCCTGACCGGCCCTCCTGCACGCCACGGCCGGCAAGGTCACAAAGTCAGAGCAGAGCTGAGATCGGTTTGTTTCTTAGCGCACTTCGCGAACTTCGGGTAAACCATTGGGCGTCGGGTAGAGCGTTCCCATCGGCTCCTCGGCTTGGTCCATTCACCGAGGGAGGAGCAGGTGATTCGCCGGATGGTCGCCGGCCGCCGGGCGGGTCAGGATGGGGCATGAGACCGTTTATTGTCTGCCACATGATGCCTTCGCTTGACGGACGACTCCGCACGGATCGCTGGGATATTCCCGCTACGACGGAGGAGGAGTATGACCGCACGGCGAACACCTACCAGCCCGACGCCTGGCTGGTGGGCCGTGTCACAATGGAGGAGTTTAGCGACGGACGCTGGCGTGGTCCGACCTCCCGGCGGACGACGCGGGCGGACTTCGTTGCGGCCAAGGCCGGGGAGCGTTGGGCGGTGGCCCTGGATTCGGCGGGAAAACTGGCGTGGAAGGAGAACACCACCGAAGGGGACTCGGTTATCGTGGCGCTGAGCGAGGCGGTGCCGGACGCCTATCTCGAATACCTGCAAGAGAGGGGAATCTCGTACTTGTTTGCGGGGAAGAAGGCCGGGGAGCTGAACCTGCGCACCGTGGTGACCAAGTTGCGGGAGAAATGGGCCATCCGCCGGTTGCTGGTGGAAGGTGGCGGCAAGACCACGGGAGCGTTCCTGGCGGCGGGATTGGTGGACGAGTTGAGCCTGCTGCTGACGCCGGTGGCGGACGGCGGCATGGAGGAACCCAATCTCTTCGACACGGTGGGGCAC
>DATCRM010000310.1:0-3687 GCA_036568985.1 Lacunisphaera sp.
CCTCGACGAAGTGCTGCCTGTCGCCGAGCAGGCTGGCGTGCGTCTCGCCCTGCATCCCGACGACCCGCCGATGCCGTTCATCCGCGGCCAGCCGCGTCTCGTTTACCAGCCGTCGCTGTACCAGAAGGTCATCGACCTCAACCCGAGCCCGGCGAATCAGTTCGAATTTTGTGTCGGCTCACTGGCTGAGATGACCGAGGGCGACATCTACGAGGTGGTGGAACAATATGCCCGGCAAAATCGGCTCGGCTACGTGCATCTGCGCAACGTTCGCGACAAGGTGCCGCACTACAAGGAAACCTTCATCGACGACGGTGAGGTCGACGTGATCCGCGTGCTCGCCATCCTGAAGCGAAACGGTTTCGAGGGTGTGATCATTCCCGACCACGCCCCGCAGATGAGTTGTGCGGCGCCCTGGCATGCGGGCATGGCCTACGCGATGGGTTTTCTGAAGGCCGGCATCATGTCGCTGGAGAGCCGCGAAACCCAATCGTATTAACGGCGGATTCCACGGATGCGCACCGATGGATCCTTGATTCCTTTCATGAAACCAACCGACACCTTTCCCGATGTCTTCTCACTGCGTGGCGAGGTCGCGCTTATCACCGGTGGCGGCACCGGCATCGGCCTGGCCATGGCCCGCGCCATGCACGCGGCCGGGGCCCGCGTCGTGCTCGTCGGCCGCCGCGAGGCCGAGCTCACGGCCGCGACCCAGGAACTCGGTGCCGGCGCCAGCAGCGTAGCCCACGACATCACGCAGCTCGACGCCGCGCCCGCACTCATTGAGCGCGTGACACGGGAAGTGGGGCCGATCACCTGCCTCGTCAACAATGCTGGCATCCACCTGAAGAAACCGGCGGTCGAGACGACGCCCGAAGAATTTCAACGGGTGCTCACCACACATATCGTCGGAGCGCACGCGCTCACCCGCGCGGTCGCGCCGGGAATGATCGCCCGCAAGCATGGCACGATCCTGTTCACCGGGTCGATGGCCTCGCTTTTCGGCATCCCGCTTGTGATCGCCTACACGGCAGCGAAGTCGGCGATGGTCGGCATGGTGAAGGGTTATGCGACCGAGCTTTCGCCGCATGGCATCCGGGTGAACTGCATTGCTCCCGGCTGGATCGAGACCGAGATGTCGCGCAAGGCCCTCGACGGCGACCCCGCGCGCAAGGTCAAGATCCTCGGCCGCACGCCGGCGCAACAGCTCGGCGCGCCGGCCGATATCGGGTGGGCCGCGGTCTATCTCGCCTCGCCCGCGGCGCGATTCATCACCGGCGTCACCCTCCCCGTGGACGGCGGCGCGAGTGTGGGTTTCTGAATACACGGCCCCGGCGTCATTCCGAGATCCAAGACCAAGCCATAATCAGTTTGGGTGCGCCCATCAAAGAACAGCCCTTCGTTCAGGATAACGGGAGCGCAGGGTGGAAGTGAATTGGTCACCCGGTCCCATGATCGGGCGGAAATCACGGCATAAGGTTGGCAAAGGGGTCTTTTCTGGCTTAATTGATCTCAGTCGTTCATTCCTTGGTTACCCCCTATGAACTCACCCCGTTTCACCGGCCTGTTGGCCGGCTTGTTTGTCGTTGCCTGCCACGCGGCCGCCGAAGCGCCCGTCGGGCAATTCGCCGACTCGGCTGACATCGGTTCGCCCGAAATACCCGGATCCATCACGTACGACGCTTCAATTCAGCATTACCGCATGAGCGCCGCCGGCATCAATATGTGGGGTCCCACGGATCAACATCATCTCGCCTGGAACAAGCTGAAGGGCGACTTCGTCGTCCGCGCCCGCATCGAGTTTGTCGGTCAGGGTGTGGATCCCCATCGCAAGGCCGGCTGGATCGCGCGCTCCAGCCTCGATGCTGACTCACCCTACGCCGATGCCTGTGTGCATGGCGACGGGTTGACCTCGCTGCAGTACCGCCGGACGAAGGGAGCGATTACCGAGCAGCTCGTGGTACCGCTTACGGGCTGTGACGTCGTGCAGCTCGAACGCCGCGGCAATACCTACATCTTTTCCTCCGCCCGCTATGGGGAAACGTTCGTTTCACAGAGGCTGGACGACCTCGACCTCGGAGAGGAACTCTTCGTCGGCCTGTTTGGGTGCTCGCACAACCCGAAGGTTAAGGAGGAATTCATCTTCAAGGACGTTCGTATCATCCAGCCACCCAAGGCGGGGTACGTGCCGTATCGCGATTATATCGGCGCCCATCTCGAGATCCTCAATGTGCATACCGGCAAACTCGAGATCGTGCACAGCTCGCCGGTGCAATTCGAGGCGCCCAACTGGATGCCTGACGGCAAGACGCTGATTGTGAACATCAGCGGTCCCGGCGAGGACAAGGGCCAGCTCAAAACCTTCGACCTCGTCACAAAGCTGGTCGGCCCGCTCAACACCGGCACCATCGGCCGCAACAACAACGATCACGTCCTCACTTTCGACGGCAAGATGCTCGGCGTCAGCATCCACACGCCGGACGACGGCGGACGTTCTGTGGTCTACAAGCTTCCGGCGAAGGGTGGCATACCTGTGCGCGTCACGCCCAAGTCGCCGTCCTACTTCCACGGCTGGTCGCCGGACGCGAAGTGGATGGTCTATACCGGTGGCCGCAAGGAGACACCGGACGCCAAGGCCGACAAATACGACATCTACAAAATCTCTGCTGACGGCGGAGAGGAGATCCGCCTGACCAGCAGCCCTGGTCTGAGCGACGGACCGGAGTTCACGCCGGACGGTCAATGGATCTACTTCAATTCGACCCGCACCGGCCTGATGCAGCTCTGGCGCATGCGCCCCGACGGTTCAGGCCAGGAGCAGGTGACGGATGACCAGTTCAATAATTGGTTTCCACACATCTCGCCCGATGGAAAATGGATTGTCTTCATCTCCTACGGCCAGGACGTGCAGCCCGACCAGCATCCGTACTACAAGCACTGCTACCTGCGCCTGATGCCGATCGAGGGCGGAAAACCGCGCGTAATCGCCTACGTCTTCGGCGGCCAAGGCACCATCAACGTGCCGTCATGGGCGCCGGATAGCACGCGTGTAGCCTTCGTGAGCAACACGGATGGACTGAAATGACTCTGGGGAGAGTTCGTCAGAACCTGAACGTGCCGCTTACAGGGGACGTTGCAGGTGGCAGCGAAGGGTTGAATGACCAAGGCCACGGCGAGATCGCCGTGGCTCCAGTTTCTTTTGGAGCGCGGGTGACCTCGCCCGCGAAAACTCGGCGGCCAGGATTTTCGGCCGCAGGAAGACGGCTCCCAGCTGTACGGCGGGAGCCTGGGCTGTTGGTACTACGACTTCGGGAAGCTCGGATCCGCCTTCACCTCGAGCATTTGTTTGGTGTGACGTTCGGAGTGGGCGGCGATGAAGAGCAGCCATTGGTAGCCGTCGAGTTTTTTGCCGAGCGGGCTGTCGATGGCGTGGCCGCGCAGCCCGGCGGTATCCTTAAGAAAAGCGATGGTTTTAGCCCGGCTCTCGCGGAAATGTTTGAGGGCTTCCGCGGCGGAGCCATAGCGGTTCGTGGGAATCAGCGGTTCCGGAGCGGAGCGCTTTTGCGTGCGGTCGGGAATGGCGGTCAGGATCAGCTCATCGATCGCTTTCACGTCCTCGCCGTCGGCCCGCGCCGGGGCGGTCATGACCTGGCCGGTGACCATGCCCATGAGCATATCCTCGGCCGA
>DATCRM010000311.1:0-3604 GCA_036568985.1 Lacunisphaera sp.
GTGGGGTGGCGATCTCGGGCGGACGCGGCAGCCTGTGGGGCGTGCTCGCGGGTCTGTTGCTGCTGGCGGCGATTCCGCCGGCGCTCACGCACCTGCACATCGAAGCTTATTGGGAAAAGGCGATCCAAGGCGCGATTATCCTGCTCGCCGCCGCGGCGGACGGGTTGGGCCGGAAGAAAACCAACCACGGATGACGCGGATGAATACAGACAAGGAGCCAATTCTCGCGACCCGTCGTCCTGAGCCCTGCAAAGGATCCAAGCAGAGGGATGAGCCGCGCCATACCGTTGGATCCTTCGCACGGCTCAGGATGACGATGGAGAGTGATAGTATCCCGGTCAGAGGATTCGTCCTGCAACGGCTCGCCCCACCATGAGCTCTATAAATAAACTGGAAGGCTCGGCTCCCGCCGATCCACGGCCCAGCGGGAGCTGGGCCCTCCAAATGCTCCGACGCCACGAGACGCTGCTGTTGTTGGTGCTGGTGGCCGAGTGGCTGCTGTTTCATCACTTCGGCACGACGACGAACCGGCGCGGCGTGACGGTCGGGTTTGGCACGCTGGACCGGCAACTGGACATCCTCCGACACTCCTGCGAAATCGGCCTGCTCGCGCTTGCGCTCACGCCGGTGATTCTCACCGCGGGCATCGACTTGTCCGTCGGTTCGCTGCTCGGTTTGTGCGCGGTCGTTTTCGGCATGCTCTGGCACGATGCCGGACTCGGCCTGTTTCTCGCGGCGGCCCTGACACTGCTCGTCGGTGCGCTCGCGGGCGGATTGAACGCGGGGCTCATCACGAAGCTGAAGCTGCCGCCGTTGATCGTGACCCTGGGCACGTATTCGCTTTTCCGCGGACTGGCCGAGGCACTCACGCACGGTTCGGTCACCTACACGGATTTTCCCACGGTGTTTCTTTTCATCGGGCAGGAGCGCTGGCTGGGGCTGCCGGTCCAGGCGTGGATTTTCCTGCCGGTGGCCTTGGCAGTGTGGCTATGGGTGCATGCCACCGCGGCGGGCCGGTCGCTGCGGGCGATCGGGTTTTCGCCAGAGGGTGCACGTTATGCGGGGTTGCCCACCGGTCGCCGGGTCTCGTTGGTCTATATCATGGCGGGCGTCATCGCCGCTCTGGCCGCTCTCGTCTACACCGCCCGGCTCGGGCAAGCCAAGGCCGATGCCGGCATGGGCTACGAACTTTTTGCGATCACCGCCGTCGTGCTCGGTGGCACCAGCATCTTTGGCGGACGCGGCAGCGTCACGGGCACGCTGCTTGGCGTTGCGGCCATCGCGGTGTTGAAAAGCGGTCTGGCGACCCTGCCGGCCGTGATTCGTCTGAACGCGGCCGAGGAAATCGCGGGGCTTGCCACCGGGGCCCTCCTGCTGCTGGCCTTGGGCCTGGGCGCCTGGTCGGCTGGTCGGCTGGTGCCGGTCGCCGCTCTTTTCACTAGCCGGATATTTCAGCCCCTCCGTGACCATTCCACACACCCCGGCGATGCGCGCCACCCCTCTTCATAGAGGGGATTTTAAAGCCACGCCGGTGAAGTCCCCTCTATCAAGAGGGGCTTGGCGGGCCGAAGCGCTTGGGCGAAGGCTGCTGCCCGACAGGGCGGGGTGGGTCGGTTTTGTTTTGCGGATGCAGTGTCCGCATTGAAGTTTCCCCCATGAAAATTCCCCGCTTCCTCGTTTTCTTCCTCGCCACCGCCACGGCCGCGCTGGCGGCCGATGCCAAGTTGATGTTCGCGCTCATGCCCAAGGCCAAGGGCAATGCCTATTTCCTGTCGGTGAGGGCCGGCGCGGAAAAGGCCGCGAAGGAGCTCGGCGTCGAGCTGCTCTTCGACGGTCCCACGGACACCAACGCGGCGAAGCAAAACGAGATCGTGGAGAACTGGATCACGCTCGGGGTGGATGTCATCGCCGTGGCGGCTGAGAATCGCGACGGCATCTCCACCGCCCTGCGCAAGGCCCGCGCCTCGGGCATTACGGTGGTGACCTACGACGCCGACGCCCAGGCGAACGCCCGCAGCTTCTTCGTCAACCAAGCCACGCCGCAGGGCATCGGTTACACGTTGATGGACGAGGCCGCCCGGCTGACCGGCGGGGAAGGGGAGTTTGCCATCATCACGGCGACGCTCACCGCGGCCAACCAGCGCGAGTGGCAGAAACACATCGAGGCCCGGCTCGCGGAAAAATATCCGAAGATGAAGCTCGTGGCCGTGCGACCCTGCGATGACCTGAAGGACCGGGCGCAGTCCGAGGCCACCGCGCTCATGAGTGCCCACAAGGATCTGAAACTCATCATGGCCATCTGCTCGCCAGGTGTCCCGGGTGCCGCCGAGGCCGTCAAGCAGGCCGGCCGCGCCGGCCAGGTGAAGGTCATCGGTCTCGGCCTGCCCAACGAAAACAAGCGCTACGTCCACGAGGGGGTGACCGACAGCATCATTCTTTGGGACACGGGCGATCTCGGCTACCTCACGGTGCAGGCCGGCGTGGCCTTGGCGGAGAACAAACTGAAGGCCGGCGACCAGACTTTCCGCATGGGCGGCCGGGAGTTTCGCATCGAGGGCGACAACATTCTCCTTGGGCAGCCATTTGTTTTCACCCGGGAGAACATCGACCGTTTCGATTTCTGAGCGGAGTTCCGGCGGAAATAGCTCGGACTGTCTGAAAGTTGGCTCGGTTGTGTTGGGCTGGGCGGAGAGTTGTCGTGAACCAGTCGCCCTCACCCCGCCCCGCACCCATCAGGCACCATGCTGTTCACGCATTCCCGCGCGCAGCCATGTCCTTCTCAAGTAAACCTGAGTCCTCACATCCATGACCCCGCTCCCCATGAACTCTAGCCGAGTCCGGCGTTTCCTGACGCCGTTGCTGGCCCTGTCGGTGGCCCTGCCTGCCTTTGCGCAGCAGGTGACCAACCCCGCCGTGACGAAACCCGCCGAGGAAAAATCCGTCCCAGTCGAAAGGGAGGCCGCACCCGCGGCCACGGCCAGGGAGGGCGATGTGCTGGAGCTATCGCCGTTCGTGGTCACCACCACCAAGGATCAGGGCTACTATGCGGCGAACACGCTGGCCGGCAGCCGCATGAACACCAATCTCGCCGACCTCGGCGCGTCCATCTCGGTCATCACGAAGCAGCAGATGGAGGACACCGCTTCGACGGACATCAACGACATCTTCCGCTACGAGGTAAACACGGAGGGTTCGTTGACCTACACCCCGGGCACTCAGAGCTTCCGCAATGACGGCGTACTCGACGTGAACGCTGGCGGCACGCAGGGTAATGCCGTCGCCTCCCTCACCAACGCGCAGGCCAATCGTGTGCGCGGCCTCGGTTCGCCGAGCGCGGCCATCAACTATTATCCCTCGATAGCGGCGGTTCCATTTGACTCCTACAACACGGCATCGGTGGAAATCAGCCGTGGGCCCAACTCGATGCTCTTCGGCTTGGGCAGCCCGGCAGGCATTGCGAATCAGAGCACGGCGTCGGCGCAACTCAACCGGGACAACGCCAGCGTCGCGTTTCGCACCGATCAGTACGGCTCGTTCCGCAGCAGCTTCAGCTTCAACAAAGGGCTGATCGACGACAAACTGGCGATCTACGGTGCGGCGGGTT
>DATCRM010000312.1:0-2238 GCA_036568985.1 Lacunisphaera sp.
GAGTTCATGCTGCGCGAGCCCTACGCCGCCCACCTGGAGACCGCCCAGGTCCGCTGGATCGAGCCGCCGTGGAAGGCGATCCTGTCCAACAAGGGCGTCCTGCCGCTGCTGTGGGAACGCCACCGCGGCCACCCCAACCTGCTGGAGGCCTATTTCGAGAACGATCCGGCGGCTTCCGCCCTGGGCGGGCAGTTCGTGAGGAAACCGCTGTTCTCGCGCGAGGGGGCCAATGTCGAGATTTTCGGCGGCCCAGAACACCTTGGCGAGCCCGTGCTCGATCAGGGCTATGGCCAGGAGGGCGCGATCGTCCAGGCCTACCACCCGCCGCCGGACTTCGACGGCAAGCGCCCGGTGGTCGGGGCGTGGATGGTCGGCAACGAACCCGCCGGCGTCGGCATCCGCGAGGACGACAGCGTGGTGACCAAGAACCTGGCCCGGTTCGTGCCGCATGTGATCGAGGGGTAGGGGGGCGGCGATTACGGGCGCGGGATCAAGGGGGAAACGTTTTTGTGAGCTCAACAGAAAGTTTCAGTCTTGCGTCGATATAATCTTTAGATTGTCCTTCTTCCTCGAAGAGCGGAGGAAGAGCATGCCGGATGATCCGGCGGAAGTTGAGCCGATCACGGTTGTAGGCCAACGGCGTACAAGCACTACGGCCCCCTTTCCCTATCATCCCGTGTCGCAACCCGTCAGTCCGCCTAAGCAAGGACAGCAGCCGGTTCTCAATAATTCTTGTGAAGACGGAAATAGGCGTCGGGAATGGGATGCGGACGCAGCTGCGGCAGAGGCCAAGCGGCGATTTGGGTTGGCGGCGCAAAGTCGCGGTGAACAATTGGGGCATCGCGAACAAACGGCGGTTCTTTACAAATCGGGCTCAGGTGTCGCGGTCGGTGTTATAGGCGCAGGGCCTATAGGGACAGGATCAGCCGCCTACGACTTGACTGGCATCGACATTAAAGATGTCATCGGTATAATTCATAATCACCCGGGGGGAACATTAATCCCGTCGGCCGCCGATTGGACTTCGGTCTATGATAGAATGGTTCGTTATATCAATAACGCGGGCGGAGATGGTAACAAATTATTGATGTATGTTATCGGCGCCACCTATCCACCTGGAGGGCCGGCGCCGACTTGGCGCATCTTCGTTTATGATCAACGCAACCGAACCGAGGCGGTGATGGGTCCCGAAGTTAATCCGGCGGGCGAGCCATGTTGAAGCTCCCGGCATGCATTGGCTTGGTAACGGGCGCGCTTCTGGTCTGTGGCTCGGCCCACGCGACTGCCGAGACCGAATTCGAGCGCCAGGTCGTGAAGGCTCGAAGCGAGTGGCTCGCCGGACTAGGACCACCGACAGCGGGCTTTACCCGGTTGGATACTCTGGCAGGCTCGTGGAGCGTGGTGTCCATCTATGTTCAAGGCCCCCAGTCGCCGCGCGGTCGCTGGGTGGCTAGGAGGGTCGCCAACGACATGGCTGTCCCGGGGTGGACGGACGCGGCCAGCTGTCCCGGACTGGTGACGAGCCTGGCGCTTTTGGAGCGCTTGGCCCCGCAGCGCCTGGAAATTCTGGGCATGTCGCCCTATTCGCCGCCGCACGTTTATATGGCCGATGGCGCACTCCAGACGGTTTGGAGTTCAGATGGCTCCCAGCCCGATGGCTCGGCGATCACTGTCGAGTGGTCGTCCAATTCCGGGGACCTTGCAAGATGGGGGCAAGCGACCGAGGAGAGATTGTCCAAGTGCTGGAAACGGGAACCCAACGGGTAGTCAGGCTGGGGCAAAATCCTTCAAACCTCCGCCGCGAAGGCGAACACCTCGCGGGCGGGGACTAGCACGGTCTGCGCCTGCTGGTCCGACGCCTGGATCAGGCCCAGCAGGCGTCCGGCGCTGTCGACGACCGGCGCGCCGCTCATGCCGGGCGACGCCCCCACTCGGATCAGGACGCCGGTGAAGGACGAACCGTCGCCCGCCTGGACCGCGCCTTCCTCCACCAGCCGGCCCGTCCGCAGGGTGGGGGCGCGGGGCGGCTTGGCCAGCGGATCGATCCAGATCGCCACCACGCGGTCGCCGAACGCGGCGTCCGACGGCGTGTGGTCGAACGCGGGCAGGGCGGGCGGTTCGTCGATACGCAGTAGGGCCAGGTCGCGCGCCTTGTCCCTGCGCACCAGCTTGGCCGGGACGAAGTCGCCGCCGGGCAGGCCGATCCTGAACGACGCGCCGCGGGCGGGACCCAACAGG
>DATCRM010000313.1:0-6762 GCA_036568985.1 Lacunisphaera sp.
CGCGTCCCGCCGAGGGCTGATTCTACCGGCCTGCTTTCCGCGCCACCGCGACAACCTGCCAGCCAAAGGGCGAGTCGAGCAGATTCAGGCGGAACAGCCCGCGAAAGACGGCCATGACCCCGTCCGCCAGGCGAGCGGCGAACCCCCGCCCGCCGGAGCTCACGTCACCGGCGAGGCTCTCGCCGCGCGCGATGACAACGCCGCGATACAAATTGAAAAAAGGGAAACCGCTCAGGTACACCCGCTCGACCCGGTAGCCCGCTTGCTCCAGAAACCCGGCGATCGATTGTCGTGTAAAATGCTGCCGATGCCCGATGTGACGGTCGAAGGCCGACATTGGGCCGCCAGGCACCGTCACCACCACCCGGGCCTCTTCGGCGAGATAGGCACGCGCCGCCTTCATGAAATCGACCGGCGAATCGACGTGCTCGAGCACCTCCGAGCAGACCGCAGCGGTGGCCCAACCGGTGAAACCAGCCAGCTCCGGCGGAGGCTGAAAGAGATCGGCCACCATGAATTTTGCCTGAGGCAGCTTCCGGCGGGAGATTTCCACCCCGCTTGCGCTCAGCTCGAAACCGAGCAGCTCCGCCCCGGGACAGGCTTGGGCCAGCTTGACCAGGAGGTCACCTTGGCCGCTGCCAATGTCCAACGTCCGCGCAGCTGCGCGCGGATCCTCGCGGAGCAGCCGCACGATGATGTCATGCCGCATGCGCTGGGCGGGATTGCGGCTGGCAGCCGCCGCGTAGTGCGTCCAGTGATTATCCCAGTCGTCCTGTTCAGGCATGGTCGGACTTGCGGACAACAGCGAAAAGATTGAGGCCGAACTTGTGCGTGGAAAGTCTGATGGCACTCGGCCGAAATCCGGCACGCACGAGCAGGGGCCAGAGATCCCTCTTGTCGTAGTACATCTTGTGATCGTCCATCTCCACCCGAGGGCTCAGCCCGAGACGGAAGGCGGAAAACTCCAGCCACGTCTTGCCTCTCCATGTCGGCACGTTCACGAGCAGCACTCCGCCCGGCTTGAGCAAGCGGTTGACGGCAGTCAGAATCGACAGCGGCTCGCGCAGGTGTTCGAGCACCGAGATCAAGAGCACCACGTCGAATGCCTCCACGGGCAATCGCGGCACGACATCCTCGATGGTACCTTCGTGCGTCACCACCCCGGGCACACCGCGTAGCTCCGGTGCGATCGTGAAGTCAACCCCGACTCCCTCCTTAAACCGGTCCCTCAGGGCCATCAGTTGGGTGGCACGGTAGCCGCAGCCAAGCTCCAGCACGCGGAGTGCGTTCCCCGTCGGCAAATGACGGCGGATCGCGCGCATGGATAGCCAGACCCCGAAACGGTCCACCCAGGACACGCCATGCTGGCCGTAGGATTCGGTCGTGCGATCGCTCATGAGCGTGGAGGTTGGCCAATCACCCGCTGGGCCATCTCAAGCAACAGGGTAAATGCGAAGGTTTGGAAACCGAGCAGGATAAGGAGCAGCCCGAAGATGCCGGAATAGGAAATAGCCTCAAGTCGCATGCCGCCCTGCACATAGTGCCAGCCCAGGCGGCCCACGAGAAACAACCCGGCCAGCACGCCGAGTCCTGCCGTGGCCAGACCCCGATCATAGACCAGCCAGCGCTGCACCGAAAGCGCCAGGCCCTGACGCAGACCGTGCATGATCCGGGCCACGATCCCAATTTGGATGCAACTGTAGCCGAGGGTCGCGCATGTGAGGCCCAGCAACATCCAATGCAGGTTGAAACCGATCCCGCCGAGCGCAAACGGCCCGACCACGGCAAGAACCGACGACAAGCCCAGACCGAAGACCAGCAGGAGCAACCCGGGAGCCAGCAGGAAAGTGTCCGGCGAATAAACCAGCATCACCTTGAGATTGATCCATCCGGCGATCCACGGGGAAAGCCAGCCGGCTCGCCGGTGGTGGCTGAGCCGTCCCTCACGATCCTTGTAGAACTTCACCGGCACTTCCGCAATGCGAAGGTCGAGCCGGGCCGCCTTCAGGACCATCTCAGAAGCGTACTCCCAAGACTGCGACTTCAGGTCGATCCGGGTCAGCGCTTCACGCGTCAGCCCGCGCATGCCGCAATGGATATCCGTGTACCGGCTTCGATAAATGAGATTGAGGATCCAAGTCGTGAGCGGCGTGCCGAAATAGCGGTGCAAGGGAGGCATAGCGCCCTCCTCAATGGTTCCACGAAACCGACTGCCCATGACGAACTCGGCCCCCGCCCGGAACTGCGCGACGAAGGGAGCCAATTCCCGAAAATCATAGGTAAGGTCTGCATCTCCCATCACGATCCAACGCCCCCGGATGTAGGGCAGCGCGTCGATGTAAGCCCGACCCAATCCCCGTTTGGGTACCCTCAGCACCTCGCCACCCTGCGCCAGCACAATATCCGGCGTGGCGTCGGTTGAGCTGTCCACGATCAGGATTTGCCCGCTGACTCCAGCGGCCGACAACCCTTCGCGGCACCAAGACACGAACTCGCCGACGGTGATCGCCTCGTTGAGGGCCGGCACAACGAGACTCAGATCCACCTCGCCCGGCTTCGTTCCGGGCGGCAACAGATGCTCGACGACAGTGGGAGCGCGGCGGGTATCACTCATGGTGGATCTCGGCATGCATCGCTCCCATCGAATGCTGGAGCGCCGCCGCGGAGTTGCGACGGCATTGCCAGCCCAACCGGTTGATCTTGGCGCAATCGAAACGCACCACCGGGACATCGCCTTTCCATCCCCGATCTCCGCCGGTGTATTCGTACCGCACGCTGCCGGCCGGCAGACCGCACACCTGCACGGCGAGGTCCGCGATCTCCCGAACGGTGATGTAATCACCCGTGGCAACATTGAACACGTCGTAACGCTCGGGAGACTTTTCGTTGGCGAGGAATACGGCGTCCATGATGTCTTCGACGTGGATGTAACTCTTGCTCTGCGTGCCGTCGCCGAGGATACGGAGTTGCGTGGGATCCTTCTGCAGGCGGCGGACAAAATCGTAGCCCACCCCGTGGGTCTGGCGCGGCCCGACGACATTCGCGAAGCGGAAAGCCCGGGCGGTCAGGCCAAACATGTGGCAGTAGGCGCAAATCAGCGCCTCGCAGGCGAGTTTGCTGGCGCCATAAGTCGAGATAGGCCGGTTGGGCCCGAAATTTTCCGCGAACGCCACTCCCGCGTTTTCCCCGTATACGCCGCTGCCCGACATGTAGAGCAGACGCTTGGCCCCGTTCACTCGCATCGCCTCAAGCATGTTTTGGGCGAGATAAGTCCCTTCCCAAAAATCGATGTCGGGTTGCGTCACCGCCTTCGCGATATCGGGATTTGCCGCCAGATGAAACACCGTATCACACCCGGTCATCGCCGCGGTGATGGCCTTCAGGTCCTTGGCGTCGCCTTCGATGACCTGCAAAGCCGGATGATCATTCACTCCGCGCAAATGAGCCCGCGTGCCCGAGGTGAAGTTGTCGAAAACCACCACCTGCTCGACACCCTCCATATGAAGCAAACGGGTGGTCAGATGACTGCCGATAAATCCGGCGCCGCCGCAGACAAAAACTTTTCGCATGGGGGATATCGATAAGGGAAATGATGATGAAGTCGGAACGCCGGACTGATCCGCTTTCATCCGGTCGAACCCGCATCCGAAACCAGCCAGCCGGCCTTGTCACGTGAAATTCGGAAGTCTCCTTCCCGTCGGCGAGCGCAACCGACTGCGCGACAAAATGGCGGCTTTGCGCGCGTGGATTGTCAGAGGGAAAGCCATGCTTGACTCATGCCTCTTGGAGAATTTCTCGCTTCTCCCTCCGCCGTTATCCTGTTTGGTTCGCCCACTGCCTGCGCCAATGCTTCTGATCAACTGCTCCCATTCTCTCCGCTCTTCCTGAGCCCGGACCTCTATTCTGTTCCGCGATGATCAAAACCACTTTCGACTGGCTCGATCTGCATCCCGCCTCGTATTGGTTTATTGCGCTCGCCCCCTCCCTGGCGTTGATCGCCCGGGTCATCATCCTCATCCGGCAGGAGTCGCGTGGTCCGGCAGTCCCATCCCGGTCGTCCGTCTGGGTGGATGCAACCCTGCTGTTCCTGTTTCTGTTCGCGTGGCGATGGCCCTTCCTGCTGGTCTCGCACGATTTCAATCCCGACGAGAGCCAGCTCATCGCCGGGGCCATAACCCTCACGCATGATCCGGTGTTCTGGCGGTCGGTCGATGGCACCACTTCGGGACCGCTAAATTTCTATGCCCTGTTGCCGTTGCACTGGCTCGGCTTGCCGCTGGATTATTTCTCCGCCCGCCTTACCGGTCTGCTCCTCATTTGGGGCACACTCTTAGCCTGCCAGCGAACGCTGACCCGGCGGTTCGGAGCGACCATGGGGTGGCTGGGGATTCTGCCGGCCGCCGGTTTCTTCGCCACGGTCACTCACTCCGACCTGATCCACTATTCATCCGAGCATCTCTCGCTCCTCCTGATCGCCAGCTCCGTTTGGCTGCTCGCCTTGCGTGAACCTGGCGACCGGATTCGTTGGTGGACCGCCCTGCTCATCGCCGGCTTGGCCCCTTGGGCCAAGCTGCAATCCGTCCCCCTTGCGTTTGTCCTGATCGGTTGGGCCTGCGTCCAGGGTCTGCGCGAGGCCAGCGATACGGCTGCGCCGCGAGTGAGGTGCATTGCATCTGCAGCGCTGGCTTCACTCGCACCCACGCTGATTGCCGCAAGCCTCATCGTGGCCACCGGCCAGGCCGAGGCCGCGTACCGCCGCTATTTCCTGCACAATCTCATCTACGTGGATCAGGGAGCCGTCCGTACCGTCACGGACGCGCTGCGTGAAATGCTAGGCCTCGCGATGATCGACGGACGCTTCCCTCTCCTCCTTGCCACTGCGCTGACGATCATCCTCGTGGCCGGCGCCGGCTTTGCTTGGCGCCGGGTGCGCCCGCCGGTCCTGTTTGTCGTGGGGGGTGTGCTCACTGTGTCGGCGACGCTCGCCGTTATCATGCCCCGGAGGGAGTTCCTGCACTACACGCTTTGGCTGACGGTGCCGCTCACGCTATGGCTGGGAGCTTCGGCCGGAGGCTGGTGGAACCGGCTGGCTTCGTTCCGCGCCCGCTGGCTGTTGGCGTTGACCTTGTTGTGGGCCGCCGGCCTCCCACCGCTGCTCACCCGCGCCCGCCACCCGGTGCCGGATATTTTCGAAGCCTTCGCCTACCACTGGCGCCATCCGCGCAATCCCACGGCGATGGTCGTGCATGCCTTGGCCGGCCGCGAGGACACGCTCGCTGTCTGGGGGTGGGCGCCCAACCTGTATGTCGAAACCCACCTGCGCCAGGCAACGCGTGATGCACACTCGGTCTGGTGCATCGTCCCGAGTGCGCAGCGTGATTACCATCGGCGCGACTACCTCGCCGATCTGCAACGCCACGAACCGGCCGTGTTCGTCGATGCAGTGGGCCCGGGAGCCTTCGCCTTCGAACACCGTCAGGTGCAGGCGCACGAGATTTTCCCCGAACTGGCCGACTACATCAGCAAGCATTACACCCTGGTGCGTGACGTGCGCGATGCCCGGATCTATGCGCGCAATGACCTCGCGACTCTCCGGGAACTCAGCGCCACCCGCATCGACCTGCTCCTGGCCCAGGGACGAAACAGTGGAACCAACCTGACCCCGCCAGCCATTACGCCGCTGGAAAAGCTGACCCGGAAAGTCATCGACTACCGTCAGGTGATGATGATCCTGCCACCCACCTTGGTGGAATGGCAGCTGGAGGATGACGTCAGGGAGGTGTCGCTCGAATTCGGTTTTGATCCGGTGGCTTACGAGCAGGGGCGGAGCAACGGTGCCGAAATCATCCTGGAGCTCGTCAGCTTTGATCAAACCCGCCGGGTCTTCAGCCGGCTGCTGGATCCTGCCCGCCGGAGTGCCGACCGCGGACGGCAGGCCGCTCGGATTACATTGCCGCCCTTCACCCCCGGCACTCACCTTGTTTTGCGCACTTCGGCCGGAGAATCCGGAGACAATGCATGGGACTGGCTCTATTTCACCAACCTGAACCTGCATCGCAGTCCCACCTTCCTGCCCCGACAGTTCCCCGGTTTCAACCGCGTGCCCGATCTGGCCGATGCCGGCAGTTCGGGGCTGTTGGAGGACGAGCACGGTTCGGTACTGCAGCTGCACACCCCTGCATCCATCGTCTTCTTACTCGACGGTACCGAGCGCCGGCTGAACTTTCAGTACGGGTTCCGGCCTGGTTCCTACGACAACGGCGGGCACACCGATGGCGCGATCTATCGCGTCGAAATCACCGGCCCCGGACAACCGAAGCGCGTGCTGTTCGAACGTTACCTGAGGCCTTCGCAACAGACTGAAGACCGAGGGACACAGACCGCCAACGTGGCTCTGCCCGCAATCAAACGTGGCGACCAGCTGATCATCAGCTTGGATCCCGGTCCATCCGGCAGTGCCGCTTGGGACTGGACCTACATCAGCCGCCTTAACCTCAAGTAACCCGCTCCCCTCATGCAGCCGAATCATTTGTCATTTACCCCGGGGCTCGGTAGCCGTGCCCGCTCCCGATGCTGAAGATCCTCCTTTCGTGGCTCGACCACCATTCGCCCGTCTACTGGGTCATTGTCGCTGGTCCCACCCTGCTCCTGCTGTGGCGGATCGTCAGCCAAACCGGAAGCTGGACCGTGGACCCTGCCGCGCGCCCGCCGCGGAACAGTTGGAAGGACGGACTGATCATTTTTCTTTTCCTCTTCGCCTGG
>DATCRM010000314.1:0-10872 GCA_036568985.1 Lacunisphaera sp.
GTGCGCCCTACCTCAATTTACGCAGTCACAGGATTACCCAGCAGCCAGCGAATGACGTCGGCGGCGCGGTAGGAATCCGAGTTGGCCGGCAGGAAACGCGCGAGATTCATGACGTCGTCGCCGGCGGTAATTAGGGCGTCCTCCGGGCCATCGGATCGGATCTGGCCGAGGCCGATGTTCGCCATGAGACCGTTGCAGAGGCAGAGTCGTCCCTTTGTTTCCTCGGCGATGCCGCCTTTGCGGACGTAGTCCTCGACCGGTTCGCCGGCGCAGCGGTAGCCGACGGAACCGTCGGACCTCTTGTAAGCCTGGCGCAGATAGCCCAGGTCGCAGATGCGTTGGCGGGCGGCGACGCGCGTTTCTTCCGAGAGCGTGCCGAGGAGCTGGAGCACCTTGAAGGGGAAGCCGGTGGGAGACGCGCGAGGATCGGTGCGGACGCGGAGCGCGCCCAAGGTTCGGCTGAGTTTGCAGACCTGGCGTTTCAGGTCGGGCAACAAGCCGGATTCCTCGCAGAAGGCGAAGGCGGTACCGACCTGCACGCCAGCGGCACCGTGAGCTCGGGCCTCGGCGAGTTTTTCGGGATCAGCGCAGGAGCCAGCGAGCCAGAAGGGCAGGCCGATTTCGCGAATCTTGGGCAGTTCGGGCACATCGCGCGGGCCATAGATGGGCTCGCCGGCTTCGGTGAGGGTCAGGGCCCCGCGGGGCGGGGCATTGTGGCCACCGGCGAGCGGACCCTCGACGACGAAGCCGTCCACGCGGCCGTTGGATTTACGGGCGAGCGTCAGGGCGAGCGTGGCCGAGGAGATGATGGCGAGGAACTGCGGGCGGGCCAGGGCAACCGGTGGCTTGCCGGTGTAGGGGCGCGGGTCGAAGTGGTTGAGGCAATCGTCCCATTCATCGGCCCCGGCGATATCGATCTTCAACTCGGCGGGCTCGGCGTGGGCGAGTCGGTCGAGCGCGCCCGGGATGGAGCGGGGAATGCCCGCGCCCATGAGCACATAGTCGACCCCGGCGAGCATGGCGCCAAAAAGGGTGGGCAGGGTGGGGAGTTGAATTTTCTCCAGCAGATTGATGCCGACGCGCCCGGTGTGGCCTTCCTTGGCCAAAGCGACCTCGGCGAAGGCGGACAGGACGGTGAGATCGAGAAAGGTTTCGCTCGGGTGCAGATTGGGCATGGGAACGGCCTTGAACGGGTCATCGGCCGCTTTGCCACCGCGGATGTAGTAGGCGGACCAGACGCGCTCCACGACTTCGGGCCGGGGAAAGCGGGCCAGGACGCGGGCAAAATGGCCGTCGGGATCGCCGAGTTGCAGCTGGCGCGCGAGGACCAGCGGCAGGGCCGTGCCAGAGACGACGCCCAGCTGGCCGGTCTGAGCCACCGCGCGTGCGAGGCGCCAGCCGGAGACGCCGACGCCCATGCCGCCTTGGATGATCGTTGGATGTGCGATGGTCATACGGGTGACGACCGCCGTCTTGGGTGGAAGCTGGCCGACGCTCCATCAATCCTCCACTGGTGGGCAGATGGAAAGTCGGGAGTGCGCCGCGGGCAGCTTTTGGCAAATTACGCGCAGTGGGTCGGGGTGACGCAGCAAAATTGACGGACTCGACGCGGGCGACGCGATGACGGAGCGTAATCCACCTCGGCCCGGCTTGGGTGTGACGAGGGGCTGTCGCTACTCAAACAGCCGCTGGAAGTTCAGCTCCACCTGCGTGGCGAGGGCTTCGAGCGGCAAATCACGCAGTTTCGCGAGTTGCTCGTAGGCTACGACGATGTTGGCGGGGTGGTTGGCCGGGGACTCTTCGGCCGCCCCGGGGAGCGGAAAGCGGTTCAGTTCCGGCGGCGGCGGCTTGGTGGGGGCGTCGGTTTCGACGAGCAGCCGCTCGGCCGGGATGGTGCGGAAATTCGCGAGACGGGCGGACAGGCGAGGCTGGAGCAGCTCGATATTGAAGGAGAAATAGGCGCCGAGATCAGTGAAGCTTTTGATCATTTCCGCCGGACCGCCATAGCCGTGGATCAGGAAGCCGCGGGCGGGTCGCGGGGTCTTTTGCAGCACCTCGAGCAGGGCCCCAAAAGCCTGGACGCAGTGAATGGATGCGGCGCGATTGAGTTCGGCGGCGAGTGCGAGCTGCGCGGCGAACACCTCGCACTGTTCTTCCATGGGTGCCACGCGGAGGCCGGCGATGCGGGGATCGTCGGGGCGGACGCCGTCGACGATCCAGCGGTCGAGACCGATTTCGCCGACACCGGCGGTCTCGTCAGCCAACAGGGCGGTTCGGAGTCCTTTCAGCCAGCCGTCGGATCGGTTGCCACTATCCCAAGGGTGGATGCCGAAGCTGGGGAGAATCCACGCATGTTCGCGGGCCAGGGTGGCGACGACGGTCCATTCTTCCTCGTTGGTGGCGTTGACGACGGCGCGCTTCAGGCCGACGGCGCCCAAGTCGGCCATGATCGCGGCCCGGTGGGGAGCCAGCGGGTCGAAGTGGAAGTGCTGGTGGGCGTCGTAGAGGGCGGGCACGGCGGAATGTTTCGCGGAAGGAATGGCCACAAAAAGCACAAAAAGAACAAAAACGCGACCGCCCCATGGTCTCTTGCTGTGCTCACGCAGTGGTGGAGGCGCCCTGAAAATTTGGGCTCGCGACTCCCCGGTGGAGCGGAGAGTTTGGCGCGACAGCGGGCCGCTATGAAACCTCATCCTGACATGGAAACCCGCATCGCTTTGTTTCAGAAGAAGGAAGTCCGAAAGACCATCCACGAAAACGAGTGGTGGTTTGTCGTCGTTGACGTCGTGGCCGCGCTTACCGATTCGGCCAATCCGACCGGCTATCTCAAGGATATGCGCAAGCGAGACCCGGCTTTGGCCGAGGCCCTCAAAGGGGGGGGGCAGATTGCCCCCCCCCTTGCCTTGGAGTTTCCCACCGCGGGTGGGCCGCAGAGAATGCTTTGTTGGAACACCGAGGGTATTTTCCGCCTGATCCAGTCCATCCCCAGCCCCAAGGCCGAGCCGTTCAAGCGTTGGCTGGCGCGGGTGGGTTATGAGCGGGTGCAGGAAATCGAGGATCCGGAGTTGGCCACCAAACGCATGCGGGCGATTTACCGGGCCAAGGGCTATTCCGACGCGTGGATCGAGCGGCGGATGCGCAGCATCGCGATTCGCGATGAGCTGACGGACGAATGGAAGAAGCGCGGGGTGAAAGAGCAGCGGGAATACTCCATCCTAACTGCCGAGATCGCTCGGGCCGCCTTCGGGCTCACGCCGACCGAGCACGCGACGCACAAGGGCCTGAAACGCCAGAATCTGCGCGACCACATGACGGACTTGGAGCTGGTTTTCTCGATGCTCGGCGAGGCGGCTTCGACCGAGATCACCCGGACGAAGGACGCGCAGGGTTTTCCCGAGAACAAGACGGCCGCCAAGGAAGGCGGCACGGTGGCCGGCAATGCCCGGCGCGAGCTGGAAAAGAAGTCCGGCCGCAAGGTTGTCAGCCGCGAAAACTACCTCGATGCACCGGAATCGGTGAAACGGCTTTCGCGGGGATAGCATTACTTGAGTCTGGCAGGGAAGGGCTTGTTTCGGCGCGGAGAGCTTTGGTGCAAAAGGTGTGCCCTTCGCGCTCAAGTTGGGACCGGAAGTGGCCGTTAATAGGGAAACTAAACCACCACGGAAGGAACCACGTCCATGACGGACAACATGATCATCGATATCCCCGAACTGCGCCTGCCACGCGATATGGCTTGGCGGGTCAAATTCATCGAGGCAGTGGAAGACCACGCGCGCCGGCTCGGCATCAATGGTCGCTTCAAGGTTCCTCGGTTCTTCGGTTACTATTTCACCGGCCACCGTGCCGTCGTGGTGGCGGGTCTCTGGACCGTGCTGGTTGACGATGCCGACCTGTTGAAGCGTCTCCGCATCACGGTCGAGAAGATCACCGACAATCGCTTTAACATCGCCACGGCCGACGAGGGCGGCGAGCCCGAGTTCATGCTGGTCAACGACAGCCATGACGGTTCGTGCTGGCTGTGGGACTACACCCACGGCCGCAATTTCCTGGAGGCCAGCGATCCCGTGGCCATGGGCGTGGATGATGAAGACCGGCCGGGCGACGACCCGGATCGCGGTCCGAGACTTTTGGGGCCATAAGGATGGCAGAGTGATTGCGGGTTGGGGCGACCTGAGGAAACTCAGGCCGCCCTGAGCTCGTTGCGTGATCCTGGTTCGGGCGGGTGGCCAGCTTGCTGGGCGCCACGAACATCGGCGGTGGTTGGTGGCGTGAGCAAGCTCACCGCCCACGAATTTGCTATGCGGCCATTTGCTGGACGATGGACCTGCAGGAGGAGCAATCCGAGCAGTTGCGGCCGCAGGCTCGTTTGGATTCGCTGCGGAAGCGGGCCAGCCAGTCGGGACCTGGGCCTTGGCCCCGCACGGCAGTATCGTGACGATGGGTGGCGCCGGTGCGAAGTTCGATGAAGGCTTCGAGGCGCGGCCAGAAGTCAGCCCACTCCAGCAACGGATTCACATAGTTCGTGACCGGGCAATAGTAGGTGTTCTTCGGGTCGGCATGATGCAAGGCATGGTGACGCGCGGTTTGGAGAATGCCCCAGTCTTGGAGCGTGGAGACGAGCCAGCCGTTTTCGGCGCGGGTGCGGTGGGCCATCTTGTGGATTTCGTTGGCGTTGATGCTCACCGTCACAAAAAGCAGAAGCTGCCACGACATCAGGCCAAGCGGCCAGGCAACCGCGAGCAGAATAGCGCCGGCCAGGACGAGGAGCTTGGAACTTTCCCACCACGACAGGCGGGTGAAGTAGCGCGGCAGGTGATGATGAACGATATTCGGCACGATGACATGCGGGCCGATCACGGGAGTGTTCTCGGCGAAGTAGGCGTCTTCGGCCCAGTGGACGAAGCCGGCCACAAAGTCGGCCAGGCCTACGACGAGGACTACTTGAGCGGCGATCAGGAGGAGATGAAGCAGGAGGTTCATGGCGGATGGTTGGTTGGATGTCCGAGGTTGCCCGGAGCGCGGCGAGAATATCGCAACCCGTGAAACGCCGTGAGTTGATAAGCCTGATGTCCGGCATCGGATTTTTTAATGCGAAGCCGGGGCCGTATTCGGCCCGGAGTAGTTGGTAGTTAGTATTTGGTGATTAGGAGCGGACCTACCGTCTGCCTACTTGCGAAATTTCGGAAACCCGCCTTGGGCAAGATTCGTGTTCCTAAATACGAAATACCAATTACCAATTACTCCGCCCGTTCCGGGGCGGTCTTGCATGAACATCCACCACCTCGAGTTGTTCTACTATGTAGCCAAGCATGGCGGAATCAGCGCGGCGGTGCGGAAGATTCCCTATGGCATCCAGCAGCCGGCGGTGAGCGGCCAGGTGGGGAATCTGGAAAAGGAGCTCGGCGTGCGGCTGTTCGAGCGCAGTCCCTTTCGACTGACGCCGGCGGGGGAGCGGCTTTATGCGCATGTGCAACCGTTCTTCGAGGGCTTGGCAAGCGTGGCCGGCGAGGTGAAGGCCGCGGGGCATCCGGAGCTGCGCATTTGCGGAGCCGAGCTGGTCCTGCGCGACCACCTGCCGGCGGTGCTCAAGCAACTCAAGGCGCGCTTTCCCAAGCTGCGTTTCAGCCTGCGCACGACGGGCTACCAGTCGCAGGTGGAAGAATGGCTGCGCGAGGGGCAGGCCGACGTGGCCTTCCTGCCCGTCTATGAGCGCGCGCCGGCGGGCCTGCATATGACGCGGCTGGCGTCGTTTCCCCTCGTGTTGCAGGTGCCGAAGGCATCGAAACTGAAAAGCGCGGCGGAGCTCTTCGCGCAGAAGCGAATCGCCGAACCGCTCATCTGCCTTGAGCCGCAATCAACCGTCGTGCGGCGTTTCTTTCAGGAACTGAAGGGTCAGGGTGCGACCTGGCCGCATGTCGTCGAGGCCACCTCGCTCGATCTCGTCACGCGTTACGTGGCCAATGGCGACGGCATCGGCCTGAACGTGCTCGTCGACCGGCAGACCCGCCCGCGGGATGTGAAGGTGATCTCCCTTCCCGGTTTTTCTGCGCTGACGATGGGCGCGTTGTGGCGGGGCCGGGCGTCCGAGCAGGTGCGAGCCGTGATCGACGACGTGCGCGCCTACGCCAAGGCGACCTGGCCTGACCTGGCTTGCGGGGAATAAACGTTTGAAACCGCGCGACAGATCGCGATTTTCATCCGAGCTGCTAAGAAACGTGCGGGCCACACGTGGTAGGTAGCTGGTGTAGCCATTACCCGCAACCCCGCCTGCTCATGCTCTCCGATCTGCGTTATGTTCTCCGGTCTTTCGTCCGCAATCGTGGTTTCACCTTTGTGACGGTCGTCACGCTCGCGCTGGGCATCGGCGCGGCCGGAGCAATCTTCAGCGTCACGGACTGGGTGCTGTTTCGCACGAACCAGTATCCGCCGGACGTCTATCTAGTCGGTGGACAGACGACCGATCAACCGTTCGTGCCCGTGCGTTTCGATTGCATGATTCGCGCTTACGAAGGCGAGCGGACGGCGCTTGCGGCGCTCGGCAAAGCGGTGTCGCAGGTAGGGAATGTCGTGATCGACGGACAGCCGGTCGAGACGGGATGGTTGGGTGTAACGCCGAACGTCCTGCCGATGCTTGGCATCGTGCCGCGGGTCGGGCGCGGATTTTTACCGGGTGAGGATAGGGAAGGGCGCAACGAGGTGGTGATCGTCTCGCACCAATTTTGGCAGCAGCACCTCGGCGGACGGGAGGATGCGCTCGGGCGAAAAATTATCGCGGGCGACGCGGTATGCACGGTCGTCGGCATCTTGCGCGCGGGACAGATGCTGCCGCCCTATGTGCAGGGCCAGATCTTTCGCCCGCTAGCTTACCGGGCCGATCCGGCGCGTCCGTGGGTCCCCCAGATGTTTTGCTTTGTGCAGCTTGCTCCGGGCGTGTCGCGCGAGCAGGCCGAAGCGGCATTGCGCGGCGCGAAGGTCGAGCTGCCGTCGCAGTTCTCCGGGTTTATGCAAGGCGACCGCGTCGCACTCTCCAGTCTGGCGGAGTTGAACGACGTCTATCGTCCGGAAGTTTACTGGATGATGCTGGGCGCGGTGGGTTTTCTCTACGCGATCGCATGCCTCAACGCCTCGAACCTGATGCTGGTGCGGATGCTCGGCATGCGGCGTGAGCTTTGTATCCGGCTCGCGCTCGGCGGCGGGCGGCGCGGCATGGTGCGCTTGTTGCTGCTCGAGTGCGTGACGCTGGCGCTCGCCGCGGCCGCGGGTGGAGTGTTGGTCGCGAACTGGCTGTTTCCGTTGCTGCTTAGCGCGACAGGCGGTAGCAACGCGTTCGGATCGCCCGGCTGGATTTCGTGGCGGCTCGACGCGCGCATTCTCGGCGTGATGGCGGTGCTGACAGTGCTCACAAGTACGGCGATTGCGATCCTGCCGGCTTTGCGTGTGCTGCGCACCGACCTCAATTCCGGTTTGAAGGACGGTGGCAACGCCGTAGGCGAGAGCCGCGGGCTCGCACGGTTGCGCGGCGGGCTCGTGGTGTTGCAGGCGGCGTTTGCGGTGATCCTACTCGCCGGTGCCGGGCTGATGGTGCGCACGTTCGCGAATTTTCAGAAGATTGATCTCGGGTTCGATGCGACAAAACTTGCGAAAGTCTACGTCTCGTTCCCGCCGGATTACATCGGGGCTAACGATTGGCAGGCGCGACTGAATCGCCTTCGCGAGATCGAGGCGGAGATCGCACGCGTGCCTGGCGTACGCGCCGTCGGCTTTGGGGCGGACGTGCTGCTGCCTGGATGGTATTTTCCCGGCATGAGCTTGGCGGGGCCGGAGGGACGGACGGTCAAGTCGGCGATGGCAGGTTTCGGTCGCGGCTTCGAGGTCGCGGCAGGATTGCGGCTGAAGCATGGGCATTGGTTGCGCGTGCCGCAGGGTAACGAGGTGTTGGTGAACGAGGCGCTCGCTCGCTCGCTGTGGCCCGACGTCGCCGATCCCACCGGACAGATCGTGCGCCCCGAAGGAACCAATCCGAACGCATCCGACTGGAAAGGTTGGGTCGTGGCGGGTGTCGTCGGGAACGTGCGCAGCACGATCCGAGAAGAGCCAGGCAATTTCATCTATACGCCGGAAAGCTGGAATCTGGAGTCGTCCAACGTCTTCGTCGTGCGACTCGGGCGGGAGCTCGATCCGGGTGTTTCCGACGCATTGCGGCGGCGGCTGTATGCGTTCGACTCGCACGTCGTTGTGGGGCGCATCGTGCCTTTGAGCGAGCAGCGCCAGGAATTTCTCTGGACGGAAAACATGGCGAATTCCGTGTTGCGCGTGCTCGCGGGCGTGGCGCTGTTGCTGACGGTCGCGGGGATTTTTTCCGTGCTCGCCTACACCGTCAACCAACGGATGGCGGAGTTTGGCGTGCGCATGGCGTTTGGTGCCACGCCGCGCGATCTCGCGCGCCTTGTGCTCGGGCGCGGCATAATGCTCGTGGCGAGCGGGCTGACGCTCGGGATCGCTGGCGCGGTGGCGCTGGCGCGGTTTGTCCAGTCGTTGCTCTTCGGCGTTTCGGGCAACGATCCGTGGGTGCTCGCAGGTGTGGGCGGATTGTTGCTCGCGACGGCAATCGCCGCATGCGCGTGGCCAGCGAGGCGGGCGGCGAAGGTGGATGTTTCGCGGTTGTTGCGATCGGAGTAAGATTGAACCGCTGGGTCGGAAAGTCGCGGAGAGCCGAGCTCCCGCGGCGCTGCGCTCGGTGCGAATCCCGGTCTCGCGGGAGCTCGACCCTCCGGTGATTGGGGACCGAGTGCCTCAATGGCTGGATCGGCTCCCGCGTTCAGTTCACGAACATCGCCTCGTTGGTCTGCAGCAGGGCGTGGGCGAGCTTGGTCCAGGCGTCGATCGGGCCGCCGTGTTCGATCGTTGAGCCGACGGGACGCTGGTCGGCGCCCAGCTTGGCGGCGAGCGCGGCGCGCTGGGCCTGGCGTTGCTCGCGCTGGCGCTCGCGGAGGGATTTCATCGCGGGGGGCTCGGGCGGAGGATCGAGGCTGACGCCGGTGGGATTTCCCCGGACGTAACGCACAGCGAGATCAATTTCCTGGGGCGTGGGTTCGCGCTGGAAGATGGCGAGGTAGAGCGAGGAAACGCGTTGTTCGGCGTTGTCCAGGGTCTCGAACGACGGGCGATGCGTGAGCTTGCGAGCGGTTTCGACCACGAGCGGGCTGTTCATGAGAAACAACGCCTGCTGCGGCACGGTCGTGTCGAATCGTTTGCCGGTCGGCGTGTCGGGGTTCGGAAAATCGAACTGGGTGAGCAGTTCGGGTGGATTCCGCCGATCGATCATGAAATACAGGGCCCGGCGTTTGCCGAACTGATCGCTGGCGGGAGTGACGGGTTTGCCGCCGATGGTGCGGTCGAGCGTGCCGGAGATGGCGAGGAGCGAGTCGTAGACTTCCTCAAAGTCGAGGCGGTGCAGTGCGTAGTGCCACAGCAGGTGATTGTCGGGATCCGCGGCGACCGCCGCGGGGTTGGCCTGGCTGCCCTGCTGATAGGTGGTCGTGAGCAGCATCGTGCGATGGAGCTGCTTGATGGACCAGCCGCCCTCGACAAATTTTGCGGCGAGCCAGTCGAGCAATTCGGGATGGGTCGGCGTGCCGCCCATGTTGCCGAGGTCGTCGGGCGTGCCGACGAAGCCGGAGCCGAAATGCTGTTGCCAGAGCCGGTTGACGAGGACGCGGGCCGTCATCGGGTTTTTGGGATCGGCGATGGCTTGGGCGAGCTCAAGGCGGCCGGAACCCTTTTTCCAAGCGGGGCGGTTCTTCGGGTCGGGCGAGAGGATTTCGAGGAAGCGGCGCGGGACGAGATCGCCGGTGTTGCCAACCTCGCCGCGAATCAGGACGGGATAATCCCTGGGGTTAGGCACGTCGGTGAGAGCGTGGGCGCGAGCCGGAGCGCCGGGGTGGTTCATCTCGAGATTGCCGATCTCGCGTTGCAGCTGGCCCTCGGCGCGGGCGAGTTCGCGGCGCTTTTGCGGATCGCGGGTGCGCGTGCGGCGCATTTCCTGAAATTGCTTCTGTAGGTCCTCGCCCTGGCGGATCAGCTCGCGGCCCTTGTCGAGATACTCGGTGAGCTCGGGCGTGACGAGCAGGCGACTCGTCAACGTGGGTTCCAACATTGCCAGCCTGGGTTCCTCGGTGTTGGCGAAGACGCCGTAGAGCGAATAGTAATCCTTGGTCGGGATGGGATCGAACTTGTGGTCATGGCACCGCGCGCAGGAAACCGTGAGGCCGAGAAACGCCTTTGAGGTGACGTCAATGCGGTCGTCGATGATGTCGTTGCGGCGGCCATCGTGCTGGTTGCCGAGGCGGAGGAAGCCCAGCGCGGCGAGGATGTGCTGGTCGGTGGGTGGCTCCTGTTTCGCGGCCTTGGCTTGGGCGACGGCCTGCTCGACCAGCCGATCGGCGGCGAGCTGCTCGGTAATGAACTGCGGGTAGGGTTTGTCGGTGTTGAAGGCCTCGATGAGATAGTCGCGGTAAGTCCAGGCGTGGGGGAAACGCGGATCATCGCGGCGCGGAGGATCGCCTTTGGTGTCGGAGTAGCGCGCAACATCCATCCAGTAGCGGGCCCAGCGTTCGCCGTAGGCGGGCGAATCCAGCAACCGGTCCACGACCTTCGCGAAAGCGTCGGGTGAATCGTCGGCGAGGAAACGCTGGATCTCGGGCTCGGTGGGTGGCAGACCGGTGAGGTCGAAGGTGACGCGGCGGATGAGCGTGCGCTTGTCGGCGACGGGATTGGGCGCGAGGCCGGCCGCCTCGAGTCGGGCGAGGACGAAATTGTCGACGGGAGAACGCACCCACGCGGTGTTTTTTACCGCCGGCACGGCGGGGTTTT
>DATCRM010000315.1:0-4262 GCA_036568985.1 Lacunisphaera sp.
CTGCATGAGCGCTCCCGCCGCCCGAACCGCTTCTTCGCAGCCCCGGCGGAAAGTCAGAAACGGCATGTCCGCCACAATCACCCGGTCGGGCGCTCCGCGCCGGGCCGCCGCCGTGTGCAGCATCATCATTTCCAAGGTGGCGTGAACGGTCGACGGCAGACCGTGGACGACCATGGCCGCGCTGTCGCCGACCAGAATGGCGTCGGCCTCGGAGGCTGCCACGAGCCGCGCCATCGCGGCGTCGTAGGCCGTGACCATGACGATGGGCCGCCCTTCCTGGCGTGCCCGGTTGAAATCGAGGATGCTCTTCATTCCGCTCCGGCAGTTGTCCGTGAACGGATAACCTGCGGGCGGCAGAGGTATTTGGACTGGAGTGCTTGTCGCATGGCGATCAGGCCTTTGGGTGTCCGAGGACGGTGGTTGAACTGTGCTGTCCGGTCGCGCACGAGTTCGCGCCAGACGGGGTTAAAATTACCATCCCGGCGCGCGGCGCAATTGAATTCTACGTCACAGGCGACCATGTCCGAGGCGTCCACGTTGACTTTGCTTCGTCAGGCACTAGGGTGCTGCCATGTCACTGGCCGAACTGAAGTCAGAGTTGGAGCGCTTGCCTCCCGCCGAGAAACACTACCTCGCGGCCTACCTGAAACATTCCGCTCGTCGCCATGAGGCCGGTTATCTCGCTTCACTTGACGCCACTTGGCAGGTTATGGAGTCCGGTGACAAGGTTCCGCTGGCTGAAGCCCTGAGATTGAGCAAGGAATTGGGCCAGAACGGCGCCTGACATGGGCTACGAATTCTGGCTGTCGCCTGAAGCAACCCGCGCCCTGTTGGGCACTGAGCGCAGGCAGCGGGAGAAAATGGAAACAGTGTTGCAACGCCTCGCCGAAACCCCATTTCGAGAGCCGGATTTTCGCGAAAAATCTCCTGCTGGCCGCATCTACGATGTGAAGTGCTTCGACGACGTAATCGTCACCTACTGGCTGGACCACGCCACCAAGGAGGTTCGAATCATCCGCCTGGAGACCGCCTGAGCACGGGGCAGCCTCTGGCTGGTTCCACCGATACTCGGCTCATCGCAGGCCGCTCGCCCTACCGCGTTCAACCGATCCTCACTTACGCCCCGATTGACTCCCCCGCTTGCCCGGGTAGGAATGACCCTTCATGGCAGATTTTCTTACGGACGAAAAAGTGGTGTCGAAGGCCTTCCTCGTGGGCGTGCAAACTCCAGGCATGCAAGCCGGCGAAGGTGCCGAATTGCTGGGCGAGTTGCAGGAACTGGTCGAGAATCTCCGGCTCACCATCACGCGATCCACCCTCGTCACTCTGCGCGACCGCCAGCAACCGAAGTTCCTCATCGGCTCGGGCAAAGCTGCGGAACTCATCGCGCAGGCGAAGGAGGACGGCGCCGACGTCATCGTCATCGACGAGGAACTCTCGCCCGCCCAACAGCGCAACTGGGAGGAGGAGTCCGGTCTTGCCGTCATCGACCGACAGGAGGTCATCCTGGAGATCTTCGCCGACCGCGCCCAGACCCGCGAGGCGGTGCTGCAGGTCGCGCTGGCCCGCATGGAGTATTCGCTGCCGCGCCTGACGCGCGCGTGGACCCACCTCTCCCGCCAGCGCGGCAAGGGCGCCATGGGCGGCGAAGGCGAAACCCAGCTCGAGCAGGACCGCCGCATCGTGCGCGACCGCATCGCGCACCTGAAGGAGGAAATCGCCACCGTCATCTCCCAGCGCGCCACCCAGCGTCGCAAACGCATGCGCAAGCCCGTCCCCGGCGTCGCCATCGTCGGCTACACCAACGCCGGTAAATCCTCCCTGCTCAACAAGCTCACGGGCGCGCAGGTACTCGCCGCCGACAAGCTTTTCGCCACGCTCGACCCGACCACGCGCCAGCTCGAACTGCCCGATGGCCGTCTGCTGCTCGCGACCGACACCGTCGGGTTCATCCGCCGCCTGCCCCACCGTCTCGTCGAGGCCTTCAAGGCCACGCTCGAGGAGGTCGTCGTCGCCGACTTCATCATCCACGTACTCGACGTCGCCAACCCGAATGTCGCCCATCACTTCGCCACGACGATGGAGGTCCTCGGTGAACTGGGCGCCGCCGACAAGCCCATCATCACCGTCTTCAACAAGGTGGATGCCGCGGACAAGCAGACGCTCGCCCTGATCCGCGCCCAGCACCCGGAGTCGCTGTTCATCAGCGTCCACACCGGCGAAGGCCTCGACCGGCTCCTCGCCCGTTGCGAGGAACTCGCGGTGGATGATCATGAATCCGTCGAGCTGCTCATCCCGCATAACCGCTACGATGTCGTGTCGAAGCTCCACCATGCCGGCCAGGTGCGCACCCAGGAATCCCGCGACGACGGCGTGTTCATCGCGGGCCGCTTTCCTCTCAAGCAGAAGGCACTCTTCGAACCCTTCATCGCACCAGAGCCAAAGAAGAAGCCAGCGACCAAAAAACGCGCCAAGTCGTGACCACCCGGTAACTGGACCGGGCCGCGCGCGTCATTCCCGGACCATGCGCTTGATGTTGCTCGGTCTTTCCCTGTTCCTCGGTCCCGGTGCAGTCTTCGTTCAAGCTGCGCCCACCCCGCCGGTCCAACCTGTCTCAGGTCCGGGCGGTTCCGATTATCCCTATGCCCGCATCGCCCGACACTCGACCGGCGAGGGTTCCGACGACGCGACCGTCTTCTGGCCCGAGCAACCGACCGCCACCGGGCCTTTGCCCGTGGTCGTCTTCACCCACGGATGGGGCGCGGTGAAACCGGAGCATTATGAGGCGTGGATCAACCATCTCGTGCGCCGGGGCGCGATCGTGATTTATCCGCGCTATCAGGAAACCCTGCGAGTGAAACCGGAAACCTTCACCAAGCATGCCGTGGACGGCGTGCGGCGGGCCGTGGCCTGGCTCGGCGAGCAGAAATCAGTCCCGCAACCCGATCCCCAACGCTGGGCCACCGTCGGACATTCTGCCGGCGGCGTGCTCGCGGCGAATCTCTCGATCGAACTGCCCAAGGCCGGTCTCCCTTGCCCCAAGGCCGTCATGAGCGTTGAACCCGGTCTCACCCGCGGCCCCGAGGGCCCACTCCTGCCCCTCTCCGATCTCAGCCAAATGACGGCCAATACCCTCCTGCTCGCCGTTACCGGCGAGGACGATGAACTGGTCGGCGATCGCGACGCCCGTCGGATCTACGAAGAGGCCGTTGCCGTTCCCGCCGCCCAAAAGGACCTGCTGCAACTGCCGTCCGACGACCATGGCTCTCCCGCGCTGGTGGCCACCCATCGCGCGCCCGCTGCGCCCTTGCCAGGCTACGAGCCGCCGCAGCGCAAGGAGCCCAAAGGCCTCCTCCGGAAACGAATCGCGAAAAAAGCCAAGGAACGCCTGGCCGAACGCGGCCTCGACCTCGACGCCTCCTCCAAGGAACCCGCCGTGACCGACGCGCTCGACTACTACGGAACCTGGAAACTCTTCGACGCACTCTGCACCGCCGCGTTCGAAAATAAATACCGCGAATTCGCACTCGGCGGAGGTGCCGCCCAGCTCGACATGGGCCGGTGGAGCGACGACACGCCGGTGAAGCCGATAGTGCGGCTCTTACCAGCTCCGCAAAAACGATAACTGGTGGAACCTGCGCTCCGCGCCGGTTCAAGCCCACACGAAGTGCGGGCTCCACCCACTACGCAACGACGTCTTGCCTTCCCCCGCGAGCCGGCCCTGTTAGGGTTTATTCATGCTTCCGGTCATCGATGCCCTGCACGAAATCCTGAGCCGCGCGCGCCAGCTCGACGCGGAGCCGGTGTCGCTAGCCTCCGCTCTCGACCGCGTGCTACGCGAACCCGCACGCGCCGACCTGGACTCGCCGCCGTTCGACGCTTCGGCCATGGACGGTTATGCGCTGAACATCGGTGGAGCCCGGCCTTCGGACGGGCTTGGCAGCGAACACTCCATAAAAACCCGTCCGGAGGCCGGGTTCCACCATATGGTTTTCCGCCTAATCGGCGAATCCTCCGCTGGCCTCGCCTTCCCCGGGACCGTCGGTCCGGGCGAATGCGTGCGCATCTTCACCGGCGCCCCCGTGCCCGCCGAAGCGGATCACGTCGTCAAACAAGAGGAAACCAGCCGCGAAGGAGCCAATGTTCGTATTACGAACATTGCTCCGACCGCCTCCCACATCCGTCGTCGCGGAGAAAACCGTCGCGCCGGTGACATCGTGGTCGCGGCCGGCACCCGCCTGGGTCCGGCCGAGCTCGCCGCT
>DATCRM010000316.1:0-7255 GCA_036568985.1 Lacunisphaera sp.
GGTTACGGCCGGTTCGGCAACCATCACGATCAACGGTGGCACGCTCTTCCTGGGTGCCGGCGGCATCGTGAAGAACGGCGCCGCGACGCTGGCGACAAACCTGAACTTCAGCAGCGGGGTGCTGGGCGCGAAGGCGAGCTGGTCGACGGCGCTGCCGGTCAACCTGCCGGCGAACGGCAACATCACGTTCCTTGCGGCGGACGCGGCGGACGAGCCATGTGACATCGCGCTCAACGGCGTGGTCGGTGGTGCGGGCGGCTTCACGAAAGCCGGTGCCGGCACGCTCACGCTGGATGGAAATGGGGTGACACATACGTTCACCGGGCCGGTCGCGGTCAATGCCGGCACGCTACGCGTTACCGGCAACCTCGGCGCGGCCCCCACTGGCCTGACGATCAACGCCGGCGCGGCGCTGACCGGCAACGGCACGATCAACCGCCCGGTCGTGCTCAACGCCAGCGGTACGATTGCTCCCGGTGGCGCGGGCGCGGCCGCCGCGCTGAATGCGGCGAGCCTGACTTGGAACGCCGGTGGCGTCCTGGCATTCGATCTCGGTACCGCCGCCGACCAGCTGGTGCTCACCGGTGCGCTCACGAAAGGTGGCACCGGCAGCTATGTGTTCCAGCTCGCGCCGGATGCGACGGTCGCCCTTGGCAGCTACACGCTCGCCTCGTTTGGATCGACGAACTTTACCGCCACCGACTTCTCGGCCATGGGTATTCCGGCAGGTCTTGCGGGGCGCTTTGTTGTCACCGCCACCGAACTCAAGCTGATCGTTTACGGCCCTCCGGTGATCACGAGCCCGACGAGCGCTAATGGCGTTTTCGGCACGGAATTGAATTATGCGATCACCGCGACCGAGAGCCCGACCAGCTACGCCGCGTCCGGTCTTCCGGCCGGTCTTACCCTGAATGCGAACACCGGTGTGATCTCGGGCACGCCGACGGTCGTCGGCCTGTTTGAAGTCGCGCTCAGCGCCACGAACGCCGCCGGTACGGGTCAGGCCACTCTTGCGCTGGCCATCGCGCCGGCGCCGGCGGCTGTCGTGCTCGGCAACCTCAGCACGGTTTACGACGGGGCGGCGAAACCCGTTGCCGTTACCACCACGCCCGCCGGCTTGCCCTTGGCGGTGACCTACGACGGCAGCGCCACCGCTCCGACCAACGCCGGCAGTTACAATGTCGTGGCCACGGTAACCGATCCTCACTTTGTCGGTTCCGCCTCTGGCACGCTCGTCGTGGCGAAAGCCGTCCCGACGATCATGCTTGGGCAACTGGCTCAGACGTATGACGGGTCGCCCAAGCCCGTGACGGCTACGGTCACCCCGGCCGGTCTGCCGATTACCGTAACCTACAACGGCAGTGCCACCGTTCCGACCAACGCCGGCAGCTATGCCGTCGTCGCCACGGTGAACGAGTCCAATTACGCCGGATCGGCCAGTGGCACGCTCGTGGTCGCCAAGGCCGCGGCGGTGATCGTGCTCGATCCCCTGAAGCAGATTTACGACGGCACCGCCAAGCCCGTGACGGCCACGACGGTGCCGGCGGGCCTCGATGTCACTCTCACCTACGCGGGCAATACGGCTGCGCCGATCTATCCGGGGGTTTACGAGATGATCGCGACCGTGGTCGACGCCAACTACGCGGCGTCGCTCACGGCCAACCTCCAAATCAGAACGAGTGCCCGGGTGCGTCATGCGCCGGCCATCGCCGGTATTGTTGAAGGCTCGGTGCAGGTGTTGTCGACGGAGACTATCGCGTTGAGTGGCCATTCGACGGTTACCGGTGATCTGTTGGTTCCGGGCACTCCCGGGGTTCAACTCAGCGGAAACGCCCTGCTCGCCGGTACACTGGACGGTCCGGGCGACGCGGCGCCAGGCAACTATGCTGTCGCGATGAGCGGGCAGGCTCTCGTGCGCTACGTCGTGCGCCGGATCAATCCATGGGCTCTTCCCGAAGTAGCGGCACCCCCGGCGCCGGCCGGAACTCGCAATGTCGCCCTGACCAAGGCGGGCCAGAGTGCGGGCGACTTTGCCACCCTCCGCGATCTCTCTTTGTCGGGCAACGCCGGAGTGGTGGCGTTGCCACCGGGCACTTACGGTAATCTCACGGCGACCGGTAACAGCGGTTTCAGTCTGGGCATCCCCGGCGCCACCGAACCCGCGATCTACAATCTCCAGGACCTCGGCATCAATGTCGTGCCCGGCAAGGCCAAGTTGCAGATTGTGGGTCCGGTCATCATCACCGTGGCGGGTGACGTGGTGATCAACGGCCCGGCCGGTTCGGCGGCGAATCCACAGTGGCTCACGCTGCGGATTGCCACCGGCGGCCTCACCAGCGGCGGCGGCACGATCCACGGTAGGGTGATCGCGCCGAACGGAGCGGTCAGCCTGAGCGACAGCGCAACCCTCCATGGCTCGGTAATCAGCGACCAACTCACCCTCGACAACACCAGCGCGCTGAACGATCCCGAATTGTAAGGTATCGTCCGCCGACGGCGTTCACTTCACCTTTCTGTATCCGCGCTTTTGCCCAGGCGAAAAGCGCGGCGGATAGACCGCGTTGCCCGGTCCGCTTAGTCATATTCCTCAATACGCTTCCTGCACACCCCGTCGCTTCGCGCCGTCCCTCTTAGGCCGGATCCAACGGAAGAACCGGCGGATCTGCTCGCGCGACTGGCGCGCGGAAAACCGTGCGCCGGCGCGAGGCAAACCTGGCGACGAGAGGTGCATGTCTCCGCATGGCACCCGCAACGTCGCGCGATCGTGGTGTCACGCGGCTTTGTGCGTGTGGCGGTGCCAGAAGGCCCAGGCGGGGTGCGTGTTTAGCGCTTGGATCGCGGTATCGACCTTGTCGAGGTCCTGCGCCGTGTCGAAGCCAACGAAGCACACGAACCCGTGGCCGGTCGCGCCGCCCGTGAAGCTTTTTATGGTGACGCCCGCGTTGGCGATCGCCCGCGCGAGGCGGGCGCCCATGCCGGGGGCGTCGTTCCCTTCGATCTTCAGCATCGGCCGATCATTGACGCGGCGGAGCCCGAGATCCGTCACGCGGTCGAGCTGGACGCGATTACCCGGCGAAGAGACGAACAGGATCCCCTTGCCGGCCTTGTCGGACTGACGCTGGGCCATCACGTAGTCCAGATCCGCGCCAAAATCGGCGATGGCGCGCAATGCGCGGGCGAGTCCGCCCACTTCGTCGGTAATTTCAACCGACCACATCTCCACGTGTGTCGTAGTGAGTTTCATGACTGACTCCTTTCTTGGGTTACGGATCCTCCGATCCAAACGTCAGTTTACTCCCGCCGACGCGCAGAAGCAACCCATGGTTCGAGGAGGCTGATGCGTGCTGAAAGGGCCGCCGAGCGGAGAACGGCGCCGACAGCGCGTCGCTACAGCTTTACGGAACCTCTTGGGCGTCACCAGCCGCGCGGCGTCAGGCTGGCGGGACGGCGATCGTTTCGCCCGCGACCAGCTCGGCCTCGACGAGGATCTTGCGGCGGGGCGCGGTGGGATGCTGGATGCGATTGACGAGACGGGTGACAGCGGCGGAACCGATTTGCTCATGCGGGACGCGCATGGAGGTGACGCGTTTTTGGCCGCCAGCAGGATCGAGGCCGTCAAAGCCCGTGATCGAGCAATCCTCGGGCACGCGCAAGCCGCGTTGCGGCAGATCCAGGGCCAGCTGGTAGGCTTGGTGATCGGCGGCGCATACCCAGGCGGTCACCCGATCATGCCGGATGTGGTGGGCGACGGCGTCGGCCACCTGCGCGGGGGAGAGGCGAGGGGTGTTCTTACGGACGTTGATTACCCAGTCCGGATTGAAATCCAACCCGAGGCCGAAAAGCGCCTCGATGTACCCGCTGAAGCGGCGCGCGACCCAGTGACCGCCGATCGGATATTCCCACGAAAGAAAACCGATGCGCTGGTGCCCGGCCGCGGCGAGACGCTCGACCAGCGCGACCATGGCCGAGGCGTCGTCGGTATCGATGATGTCGATGCCGGGCTGGTTATAACTCTCGAGCACGGCGACCGTGGAGAGGCGTTGCGAGATCATTTCCACGGCCTTTTCGGCGAAGGGGTAGATGAGAATCGCGCCGCGCCAGTTGCCTTGGCGCATATTGCGGAAGACGGGTTGGCGGCCGGACTCAGGATGAAAATCCGCCGGGGCCTGGTAGCAGACATCGATCGTCACATGCTCGATCTCGGCGCGCGCCTGGATTCCGCGCAGGATGTAGGGAAAGGTGGCCATCTCGACCTTCTCGGCCGGAATGCCGATGAGCACGCCGATCGTGAGCGCGCGGGAATTTTTTCCCCGCCGCCCAATCCGGCCGGGCGATAGCTGATAACCCAGTTTGGCGGCCATCTCCTGGACGCGGCGGCGCGTTTCCGCACTGATCGCGTGATGATTCGCGAGGCTGCGCGAGACCGTGGCGCGCGAGAGATTCAGGCGCTGGGCGATCAGCTCTTGGTTGACGGCGGACATGGGGTTTTTCGCTGCGGAGGGGCGCGCCATGGCTCGAGAGGTAAGCCAGACAGGTGCGACAAGGGAAGAAACAATCGCGGAATAATATTATGCAACAAAATAAACAATATATGCATATTGTCTGGGCAATCGTGTGCATATATTAACTATAAACGTTTATAAACAAACATATTGAGATACTATAAAATCGCAATTTATCTATGCAACAACATGTGCACATCACATTTGACATTGATGCACAAAATTCGCTCTCTTTTTCCCAGCGCCTGGCGAAATCCGGGCTCGATTCTCCCCAACTCCTACCCCTCGGAAGTCAGATTGTGCGCCGGCACCTCATGAAAAACGGCGTCTTTCCGCGCTCCCCGGCGGGGATCAACCAACCGAACACCCCATGAACCCTAGAAAACATTCCGCTTCCTTGGCGGGATTCTTGATCACCGCGGCGGCCCTCTTGGCGTCGCCGCTCGACGTCCGGGCGCAGGAAACCGCCGGTGGCACGCAACCCGGCATCAGTGACGCCGGCAAAAAGGACGAAGTGTTCGTCCTCTCCCCGTTCACCGTCACCACGGACAAGGACCGGGGCTACCTCGCGACCAACGCCACCACCGGCACCCGCCTGAACGAGGCCATCAAAGATCTGCCGATGCCCATTTCGGTCATCACCGAAAAATTCCTGCGGGACACCGGCGCCACGGATCTGCGGCAGGCTCTCTCCTATACCTCCGCGATCCAACTGCGGAGCCAGAACGACCAGGGCACACCCGGCGGCGCCTACCAGGGCCCCGGCGGCGTGAACAACCCCGAGGGCGCCACCGCCAACCTTTCCCAGACCTCCTACAAGATCCGCGGCTATGTCACCGACGCCGTGTTGCGCGACGGTTTCCGCCGGCAGCATGCCACCGACTCCATCAACATCGGTCGCGTGGAGGTGGCCTTCGGTCCGACCGCATTGCTCTACGGCATCGGCGAATTCGGCGGCATCGTGAACTACGTCCCGAAGGCCCCGCAGACGAAACGCTTCGACGAGGTCGGCCTGACGCTCGGCAGCTACGGCTTCAAGCGCGTGACCGTCGACACGACGGGCCCCGTCAGCAAGGACTGGGACGTCAACTATCGCGTCACGGGCGCGCTGGAGGATCGCAACGATTACACGGACTACAACGAGTCGGACCACAGCTTCGTCTCCCCGTCGATCAGTCTGCGCCCGACCAAGACCACGGAGATCGTCGCCGATTATGAATACGGCAAACAGACCGACAGCGGCGTCGGCTTCCAGCGAGTCCGCGCCATGACCGGCGTCAGCGGCGGCGACCAGGGGGAGCACGCCGACTTCTACACGCTGCCCGGGACGGATCCCCATACCTTCCGCTGGAGCGGCCCCGACACCTTCGTCAAGACCCAGTCCAGCAACTTCCGTTTCCAGGTTTCCCAGGAGATTCTCGAGAACTTCCACCTGCTGGTCGGCTACAACTACGGCAAGGCGAAGTTCAACACCCGCGACGTCGGCGGCAATCTCGTCACCGGCCTCGGGCCCGCCAGCCTGCGCAAGACCGTGGACTTCGGCACCGCCTCGCTCGACAAGTCCGGCGGCGACAGCAACCTGAACGTCGTCAACGGCGTGGTGAACGACGTGGCGCTGAGTTACGGCTGGAACGAATCCGCCACCTCCAACTCGCACGATCAGTTCCGCACCGAGCTCAACTGGACCTTCAAGCTCCTCGAGCAAAGCAAGTGGTTCGCCAGCACGAACTCCTTCCTGTTCGGCCATTCCGCCGAGACCCAGGTCAACACGTCCGACGGCCGCGGCACGGTCAACAACCTCCACAACTACAAGAGCCCGCTCGACACCACGCCGATCGTCTTCGGCAAGCAGGGCGATGGCTCGGCCGATGTTGCCATGCAGGACAGGACCTACAGCAAGACCAAGGCCTGGGATCAGGCCAACTATATCGTTTACTCCGGAAAATTCGTCCAAGACCGCGTCATGCTCATCCTGGGCGCGCGCGACGACCACAGCGATAATTCCGTCTACACGCACGATCGCGTGGGCCAGAGCATCAGCAAGGTGCGCAGCGACAAGGTCAAGGTCCGCACCTACCAGCGCGGCCTCAGCGTGCAGCTGACTCCGCAGATCTCGGCGTTTGCCCTGAAGGCCGAGGGCGTCCAGCCCAACTTCAACGGCTTCGTCGACACCAACGGCGACCCCATCGGGGCCGTCATCGCCAAGAGCAAGGAGTTCGGCCTCAAGTTCGACCTCTGGCAGGGCCGCATCTCCGGCGCGATCAGCTCATTCAAGATCGATCGCTCCGGCACGCCCTTCTTCTACTGGTGGGCCCCGACGTCCAACTACCACAACTTCAATGCGAGCAAGGACATCGTCTACCAGGTCAACGAGTTTGCGCCGCAGGCCTTCGGCGGTCCGAGCTGGACCAACGGCGCCGGCGACGCTTCGACCACGCAGTGGAACGCCGCCGTGGCCGCAGGCGCCATCTACAAGAAGACCGTCAACGGCAACGCCAACTGGTATGCCAACGCCTCCAAGCCCACCGGCGCCGCCTTCCTCGACGCCGTCTTCGACTTCACGAAGGCCCATGGCATGAGCTGGCCGGGCTGGCTCTACAACACCGACTCCGAGACCAACAACTCCTGGGACGACCGCGCCTCGAGCCCGCAGGGCAACGAATACGTCACCGGCTCCGACCGGAGCAAGGGCTGGTCCGCCGACCTCGTGTTCTCCCCGACGAACAACCTCCAGATCATCACCAGCTACACCC
>DATCRM010000317.1:0-2235 GCA_036568985.1 Lacunisphaera sp.
GCGCTCCGTCGGAAGGATCCACCGCCAATCGCTCGCCGGTGCCGCGACCATTCTGATTGCCGCCAAGTTTGAAGGGCAGGGGAGTTTCCGTCCAAGTCGCGCCACGATCGGCCGAGGCCATGAAAACCGCGGGTGGCGCCCAGGGAGCGTCATATTGGCCGCACGCTAGGTAAACTTGATTCGCGTCGGACGGGTCAAGCGCCAGGCTTAACACGCCAAGTCGCATGAACTGGTTGTCGATACCGCCGATCGCGTCGTTGAGGGCGATCCACGGACCGTCGGGCCGGTCGCGACGATAGGCGCCGCCCACATCGGTGCGGACGTAGGAAAGGCCCGGCTGTCGCGGATGATATTCGATGCCGGTGATATAGCCTCCACCACCGATCGCCGCGTTTCGCCAGGAATAAGGGGCGGCCGCTTGAGCGAACGCGGGCTGCCAAGGAATGGCGCAGAGGCAGCAGGAAAACCCGAGGGCGGCGAAGGCGGGGGTGCGATCAAATTTCATGGTTTCGCGGCGGATTCGGAAGAGGCGATCGACCAAGCCCGTGCCCGCGAGCGATCGCCGTTGAAATCAGTCGGATGACAACGGCGAAATCGCGACCTTTCATTCAAGGAACGACGACGAGACGGTAGAAGCGTTTGGCGTGGCCCGTCCCGGCACCGGCATCCACGACCTGCAGCATGCCCCCGGTGCCGGCGATATTGTTCTGCACCGGCGACCAGGACTCGTTCTGCAACGTGTCCGAGCACTCGAGGCGATAGGTTTTTCCGGCGACGGTCGCGAAATTCACGGCGACATCATTGGCATTGGTCGCGATCGAGTTCACCCGCAGTAGGCTGGACGCGTTCTTCGGATCGGTCCCCGCCGCGTATTCCGAAGCGTTGGTCATGCCATCGCCATCGGGATCGGCGGTGTCGGCGGCATTGCCGCTGCCATTGATCGTGCCGAAGTTGGTTTGCCGCCATTGTTGGACCGGAGACAACGGGGTCGCGCCGGCTTCGGCGCTGTCAAGGCTCTCCGTCGCGGCGTTGAGCGCGCTCACGACGTAATAATAAGTCGTGCCATTGGTCAGGCCGGTGTCGGTAAAGTTGGTGGCGGTCGCGTTGTTGACGAACGCATACGGGCCGCCACTGGCGAGCGAGCGTTTGACGTTATAGCTGAGGGCTCCGGCGACGGCGCCCCAGTTCAAGGAAACCTGCGCATTGCCCGGGGTTGCCGTGAACGACGTGGGCGCGGAGGGTGGAGCCGCCAAAGCGGCGATCTGTTGGGCGGTCAGCGCTTGACCCATGATCCGAAAATCGTCCACGGCGCCGGCAAGATACGGGTCGCTGAACTGCGATTTGCCGATGTAGTTGTTGCCGGTCGTGCCGAGACTGGAAGGGTTGAGGGACATGCCCGTATTCTGGCCCACTTGGAGGCCGTTCAGATAGAGCGTGCCGGTTGTCCCGTTGAGGACCACCGCCACGTGCTGCCAACCTCCGGTGGGTAGAGCGGCCGTGCCGTCGATGATCTGTTCGGCGACCGAGGCGGTGCGAATGGCGAAGCGGAGCTTGCTGTTCGCCCCGTTCTTTGGACTCAGGAACATGTAATTGTTGGTACCGCTGCCGAAGTCGAAGAGGCGGGCCCAATTGCTAACGGAACTCAGGTTTACCCACGCGCTGATCGTGCAGGTGGTGAGGCCGTTGATGACGCCGCTGGGCAGGGTGATGTATTGCGTGGTGCCGCTGAGGTTTACCGCATTATTGAGCTTGCCCGCCCCCCAGGTAGGGCCGCCGACGAGCGTGCCGCTCCAGCTATTGCCTGAGGCGTCTGTCGCCGTGGTGCCGCTCGCTTCGTCGAATTTCAACCAAGCGCGCGTCTGGATGAAGGGTTGAACCGTCACGTTGAAAGTCCGCGAGGCGGTGTTGCCCTTGCTATCGGAGGCCGTGGTGGTGACTACCGTGGTGCCGACCGGGAAAACGGAACCGGATGCCGGGGTATTGGTCGTGGGCCGAGCCCCGTCCATCACATCGGAGGCGGAGGTGGCGAAGGTGACCGTGGCTCCCGCCGCGCTGGTCGCGGGCACCACGACATCGGAGGGTACCGTGATGGAGGGCGGGGAAATGTCGTTCACCCGGTCGTCATTGACCGTCACCGTGAAAGTGGTCTGGCTGTAGTTGCCGCTGGTGTCGCTGGCGGTGCAAGTGACCGTCGTCGAGCCGATCGGGAAGACGCTGCCCGAAGGAGGCGTGCAG
>DATCRM010000318.1:0-5195 GCA_036568985.1 Lacunisphaera sp.
TGCGCATCCTGCGAGGCCCAGGAAGAGCCGTGCTGGCAAAGAGGGTGCCACTCGATTTTGCCAGCGTCCCAGTCGACTTGAAGTCCGGCAATCCAGCGCCCGTTACCTGGACCGGCCGTCTCGGGCGTTTGATAATAGCCATCGCTTACGAGCTGGTTGGGACGCCCCACCGTGAAATGCCCGTACTGCTTCCAGTCATCGGGCAGGGCAATTTCCCGCACCCCCGTGCCGTCGGCACGCATGCGGCCAAGAAAGGCCGGCCCGTTGTGATAACTGCCGTGGTAAATCAGCGCCGAGCCGTCGCGTTCCCACATTTCGTGACAGACCCAATCATGCCGCGAACGCGTCCACGGGCCGTCCGTGCCTCCTTCGCTGCGCAACGGTAAATGACGCCGCCCGTCCCACATCCACATACGGCGAATTCCCGTATCAAACGAAGCCCACTCGTGATTATAGAGAATCAAGCTCGCGTCGACCGGGGAGAACTGCACATGCGTTACCCACGCCTTCGGAACGGGCACCGTTTCGATTTCGCGCCCGGTCGCTGTTTCATAAATGCGCAGGTAGGACGACAGCGCTTCCTCTTGAACTCGCCCATCCACGTCATAACCGGGAAGGCGCGCGGGCAAAGGTCTCTCATCATCGAGCGCGCGCGCGTCCGTTGTCGGAACGCACAATCTCGATCCATCGTGGGAGATGTGAGTGAACGCGGTCATCTGCCGAGGCGGAAGCTCGGCGAGAACACGCCCACGGCCTTCCAGGTTGACGACCCGGATTTCGCGCCCGTGGATATAGTAAATCTGCCCTCGCTGCGAATCGAGGCTGACGCTCGCCTTGCCAAATCCGCGATAAGGCAAGCCGTCAAAGTAAACGTACGACTTGAGGAGTCCCTCGTCGTGCCGCGTGAGTTGAGTTTCTTCGCTCGTGGCCAAGTCGATGCGGAACAAATTCGGAGAACCCGTCCGGTCGGACAGAAACACGAGCGTCTTGTCTTCCCGCGCAAGGCTGCTCGACGTGAAGTAGAGCAATTGGTCGTTGCCGCGCAAGGCGGTGATCCTCGTCCCCAGTTGCTTCGAGTCCGTTTTCATGCGGCGTCTATTGTTCGCTCCGTCTCCGCGCCGAAATTCCAAATTCCATGAAAACCCGTCGGCACCTCAACAGGTCGATCCTATAGCCTGGCCCTCGTGGCGCAAGCAGGCGATGTCCCGGTTGCGAGGGCGCGGATGAGAGTGCCCGGTGCCCCGGGGCTTTATGCTGTGGGGTGCGGATCGCGGAGAAACAGAATAAATGTCTAGACATATATTGTCTAGGCATGCATGATGGCTCCATGCAGAAAGAAGCAAGCGCGCTGCCCGATCACCTTGGTTACTGGTTGCGGAAGCTGTCGAACGCCGTCAGTGATTCCTTCGCCAAGCGGCTCGCGGTTCATGACGTCTCCGTGCCGCAATGGGTGGTTCTGCGGGTGTTGTTCGACGGCGAATCGCTCCCGCTGAAAGAGATCGTTGCCCGCGTTGAGGTGGACCAGGGCTCCTTGTCGCGAATGGTGGATCGTTTGATTTTGCGTGGCTGGGTCAAGCGTGAGGCCGATCCCAGCGACAGGCGGTCCGTTGCTCTCTCCCTGACTAAAAAGGGCCGCGCGCTCGTTCCCAAACTCGCGGCCGAAGCGGACGAAAACGACAAGGCCTTCTTCTCCGGCCTGAGTCAAAGTGACCGCGATAAATTTCTCCGAACCGTTCAAAAACTTCTGACCCAAAACAAGAGCGATGGGCGCAGTCCTGTCGCCTGACAACAAACCAACCCAGGATAACCATGACACCCAAGATACTCGATCAATGCACCGCCGGAGCCTTCGATGGCTCCGTTCCCTTCCCCGAGACCGTCAGGCGAATTACGGAAGACGGCGTCGAATGGTATTCGGCCAACCTGATTTTCGGCATGAAGACCTACTATGGCACGGATTTGAGCCACTATCAGACGCCGTGGCCGGGCTGGATCACGCCGCCTATCGCCGAGAAATTCTGCTCGCAAAGCGTAAGTGCGGCCATTCGGGCCAGCCAGGCCAAGACGATCGATTATCGGGAATTTCTCAAGCGTATCGCCGATGCCGGCGTGGTCTACTACACGGTGCATGTGCAGGGGCGTAAGGCGATTTACTTTGGCCGGCACGGCGATGCGTTCGTCGAGCCCTTCCCAGCCCAATAAAAAAAACGAGCGCGGTCCTTAACCGTAATCGGAAAGCGCAACGAAACCTGCAGCCTGGATCAACATGAAATTGACTCGGAAACAATTCAGCTTCGGCCTGGCCTCGGCAGCGCTGGGGGCGGCATTTTCCGTCCGCCCGTCTGCCCTGATGGCGCAAAGCACCGCGCCGAGGACCAATGTTCCCACCACGCCCACGGGCGCCCATCAAGCGACTTACTTCTTCAAGAACTCGGCCTTCGAGTATGTCGTCCTGGCCAGCCTTGGGCGTGCCTATTACCAGGGCGGAAATGTGGGCAAGGTGCTCTACGTCATCCGGCAGATTGAAGACGGCAACTTCGAGAGCGCCTACCAGGCCATGATCGCGGCGGGGGACGAAGCCCGCGCGATGGCCGAGGACTCCGCGAGCAGCGGCCACGGAGAAAGTGCCCGCCAAGCCTACCTCTGGGCGCAGAATTTCTACGACAGCGCGACCTATTTTGCCGATGGCACCGGCGATCCGGAACGCATCAAGACGGCGTGGCAACTGATGGATGATTGCTGGCTGAAGTCGATCGCCCTCTTCGATCCGCCGATCGAGCAGGTGAGCATTCCCTATGAGGGAACGGCCCTTCGCGGATTCTATTTCCACGGAAAAAGCAGCAGGAAGAAACGTCCTCTGCTGATCATGGTCAATGGAAGCGACGGGTCTGCTCTCGATATGCTGATGCTTGGAGCCGTTGGTGGTGCGGCGCGGGGCTACGATTGCCTCGCCTTCGACGGGCCCGGGCAAGGCTATGCTCTCTGGAAACTGGGGCTCTACTTCCGGCCGGATTGGGAGCACGTCATCACGCCGGTCGTCGACTTCGCCCTGGGCCGCGACGACGTCGACCCGAAGAAGATCGCGATCCAGGGCATCAGCCAGGGCGGCTACTGGGTCCCGCGCGGGATTGCGTTCGAGAAGCGGATCGCCGCCGCCATCGCCGATCCCGGGGTGATCGATGTCTCCACATCATGGACCGCCACGCTGCCGCCGCCTATGCTCGAGCTCCTCAAGGCCGGCCGCAAAAACGAGTTCGACGGGTACATGGCCAAGACGCTGGACCCGGCCACAAAAAACTCCCTGCGCTTCCGCATGCGCCCCTACGGCACGACCTCCTACTACGAGGCGTTCAAGGCGACGAAGCAATACAACCTCACGGAGGTCATCGGGAAGATTAACTGCCCCATGCTGGTCACCGCGCCCGTCAATGAAGCGTTCTGGCCCGGGCAGTCCAGGCGGCTTTTCGATCAACTGACGTGCCCCAAGACATTGGTCCCCTTCACGGCGTCCGATGGGGCCGACCTGCATTGTGAACCGAAGGGCTATGGCTTGCGCGACCTGCGCGTTTTCAATTGGCTCGACAAGGCTTTGTCGTGACTCAGCTCTGTTATTTCGAGACGGTGGAATCCGCCGCGAGACCGAAGCCATTCACCACGGGCCATCCGCCGTTGGTGGAAGTCGCGGTGAAGGTGAGGTCGCCGCTGTCGTTGGCCACGGCCTTGCCCTGGATATAGTTGGCGTCCTTCACAAACGAGGTGCGCGAGACGCGGCTTCCGTCCGCGTTGGTGCCGGTAAGCGTTCCGGTGACGGCCCCGCTGATGGCGGTCTGGTCCGAGCCGGCTCGAGTCGACGCCCCGTAAACGACAACCTGGTAGGCGGTCTTCGGTTTCAGGCCGTGGATGGTTATGGTCAGGGACTGGCCGTGGTCGGCCTGAATGTAATCGCGGAAGAGATCGGCGGCGGGGCCGTCTCCGTCCGCCGGAGGCTGGTCGCGAAACGAGGCGTCGCCCTGCGAGCAGGTAATGTCCATAGTGACGCCGTCCGACAAGGCAACGCCCTTGCCCCCGGCATTGATGCCGGTGAAGGACTCACCCAGCACACCTTTGCCGGAGTAGGTCGGCGAAATGCCGTTCCCCGGGTCGTTCACATCGTGATTGGCAGCGGAGGCATCGCTGTTGAAGTCGACTCCGATGGATTGGGCGGAGGCACCGAGGGAGACAAAGGTCAGGATGAGGGCGGCGGCGAGTATTTTCATGGTTGGATTTTGAAGAAGGGTGGAGGTGAAAAATCAGGTTGGGTCATTTCGAGGCGGGAGCCGGCGGGAAAACCGTGAGGTCCCAATGCGGCAGCCATTTCAGCACGGGCATGCCATTTTCGAACTGGATGGGGAGCCAGACGTAGCGGCCGTCGATGGCGTTGTCGGGGCGCCAGCGGTCGCCCATGAAGATGAAAGCGTCAGGCTGGCCTGCGACCGGAAGGACCGCGGTGCTCTGCGACTCGAAGGTGGTTTTCAGTTGGCCGGGTTCGCCTCGGCACGGATTTCCCAGGGATGTCCACTTGCCCAGCATGGAGCTGGCGACCCCGATGGTGGCGGCATTCGGGGCCCATCCGCTGCAGCCGGAGACAATCATATAGTACCTGCCGTCGTGCTTGAAGACGGCCGGCGCCTCCGACCAATAAAGCGCGCGAACGTATTTGCCCGGGGTGCCGAGATAATCGTCCGTCAATTGGCTGACGTGGATCTTCCCGTTGTCCTCGGAGGAAGCGACGAGATACGCGGTGCCGTCATCGTCCTGGAAGAGTGTCATGTCGCGCGCCATCTGGCCGGTGGTGAAATCGCGGGCGACTTTGCCCTTCCTGTCGTCGTCGGTCACGTCGAGCGGCCAGGCGCCGGCATCCGGGCGGATCGACTTGAGGTACGTGTAGGGACCGGCCGGCGTGTCGCTCGTGGCGATGCCGCATCGGGCGGCGGCGTAACCCTGCCCCTTGAGTTCGAGATGAAACCACATGACGTATTTTTTGGTCTTCGCGTTATAGAGGACCTTGGGCCGTTCGATGATGCAGCCGTCGGTGATCTCACTGGTGGGATCCTTCGAGATGGCCAGCGCCACTCCCTCATTTTTCCAGTTGTACAAGTCGGTCGATGAGTAACAGTGCACTCCCACGTGGGCCACGTTTCCGCCGGGACCGGCGG
>DATCRM010000319.1:0-2413 GCA_036568985.1 Lacunisphaera sp.
GAGCCAACCTTGCTCAGCATCGACAACGGCAACCTGCCGAGTTTCTATCACAATAGCGTCCCCACTCCCCCGTCAGACCCCACCGTCAATGACGGCTCGAAGTTTGACGGCGTCGGCAACAGTTTCTACGGCGGTTCCGTCGAAGGAATCTACACGGGATCGATTACCATCACGGCTGAGGGCCTCAAGGAGAACGGCCCCAGTGCGGGAATCCAACCCCAGGGCTGCAACTTGTACCTTGAGTATTCGCCCGACGGTGGAACCACGTGGCGCATCTACGACCAGATCCGCAACATGACCGGCGAGCACGACTGGAATCCCTGGCAGGTTTGCTTCTACTACCACCACGTCGATCCCCGCACGGACCGCTTCGGAACGTCGCTCGGCCAGTGGGTGTACAACAATGGAACCGCCCCGCCTGCGCCCGGAAAAAGCATTCGTCCCGACCGTGGCGCGGGACCGAACTCCTACGATTACTTCCCGTGGGTTACCTCGGGCTTCACTTACGCGGCGGGATCAAACCCCGACAATATTCTGAACAACTTTCATTCTGGGACGATGAGCGACAACACGACGTCGGCCACCATGCCCAGTGGCGGCCTGGTCTCGGACCCGTACTACGCGGATCAGGATGGAATCGTCCGTCCGGCGATGGGCGCCTATGGCCAGGATGTCCAGGGCGACGGGCGGCCGCTGATTTCCAGCACGACGACCGGGAACTTTAACAATCGCGACATCATCCTGAACCGCCCCTTCCGCAACGTGGGCGAGTTGGGCTACGCGTTCCGCGACGAGCCCTTCAAGAACATCGACTTCTTTACCACGCGTACCGGTGACGCGGGCCTGCTCGATTTTTTCTGCATCAATGAATCGACCACGACTACGCCGATCGTGGCGGGCACGGTAAACCTGAACACGCGCCAGGCTCCCGTCCTTCAGGCTATCCTCGCCGGGGCGACTCGCGACGAAACCGGCAGTGCCAGTTCGCCCGGCACCACTCCAATCCTGGGCACGGAAGCCGCGACGATCGCCAACGCCATCGTCTCCTGGACGCAAAGCTCGAGCGCCGGTCAGGGCACCTTTCAATATCGGGGCGATCTCTTGACCAAGGCCGCCTCGACCCTGGTGGTCAACAATTCCAACACTTGGCAGCAGCAGATCAAAATCCAGCGCGAGGCCGCTCTGCGCGCGCTCTCCGATGCGGGCACGACGCGCACCTGGACGCTGCTCGTCGATCTCGTCGCGCAAGTCGGCCACTATCCGCCGGGCGCGACCAGCCTCAAGCAATTCGTCGTTGATGGCGAAAAGCGGTACTGGCTGCATCTCACCCTTGACCGCTACACGGGCCAGGTGGTCGATCGGGCGCTGGAACCGGTCTATGAATAAGGAACCTCGTGGATAATCTTCTTCGTCTCGCCGTCGTTGTCTTCCTTGCCGGAAACAGTTTGGCGTGGGGACAAGACGCCCCCGTCGCCAACATTCCCGCCCCCGCGCCGCCCTTCATCGCCCGGGCGCCCGAGCAATCTTCCTGGCTGATCGACATCACGCCCGCGGGCGATGCCGCGAGCGCCTCTTCCACCGCGCCTCGCAAATTTCTCCGTGCGCAACTCTGGACCAAATCAGGCACGGCCCTCCAGTGCGCCAATGAATGGAGCGACGGCACGCGGACCGAAGACACGGTGGTCGGGCCGACCAAGTTCGCTCAGAGCCTCGATGGAAGAGGTGTCCATCAATACAATCCCAAGCTCGATCCCCGGTATCACGACTTCAGCACCGGCGATTTCGAATTGCTCGATTGGATTACCGCGCAGAATTACGTGGGAGCTGTCACCCACAAGGGCGAACCCTGCTATCTTTTCCAGACGAAGGGTACTGCGGCCAATGCGGCGGGCGCCTCGGGAGCGCAGAATCAGTCCCTGGCGGAAATCAACACGCCCGATTCGCCCACGTCAGTCTACGTCAGCATCCGCACCGGCTTGCCCGTGGAAATCGATAACAGCAGGGCCAAATACGTTTTTCAGTTTGGGCTGCCCGGCCAATTGAAGATGCCCGACGCCACGCCTCCTCCACCTCCGCCGCCTTCTCCCCCTCCCGCCAAGCCCAAGCCGAAGAAGTCCTCCTCGTCGTCGGCATCGAAGCCGGCCAAGAAGCCGGCGTCGTCGAATGAGGGCTCTGATCTATGAACAAGATCTTGCTCTGCACGGTCGGCGCGGCCCTTTTTTCCACTCGGATCGGATGCGCTCAAGACGCGGCTTCCGATGAGCCCTACGCGCCTCCGCCCAAGCCGCCTTACGTCGCGCGCACGGCGGCGAAATCCGCGTGGATCATCGAGTTCACGCCCAGCCACAGTGGAACCGCGACGGGTACTTCGACGCCGGCTTCCAAGCCGCCACCAAAGCAGCTCAAGCAGCAG
>DATCRM010000320.1:0-4395 GCA_036568985.1 Lacunisphaera sp.
AGTCCCGCAAGGCCTGAACGTCGCCGCCGGCAACCCGCGGGACTGATAGTCCCGCCTCCAAGAGGCTAATCTCAGCTCCCCGGCTTCGTGGCCGGGATCTTCGCGATCTCCGGGGGGACCTGATCGGCCGGGTAGGTGGGGTAGCTCATCTCGAGCAGGGAATATGTGGGCACATCGAATTTGGCCTGGCCGGCGCTGCGGTCCACCAGCACCGCCACGGCCACGGTCGTTCCCCCCATCTTCTTTACGATGTCGAGGCACTCCTGCACCCGGCCGCCGCGCGTGATCACATCCTCGACCACGAGAACTTTCTCCCCGGGCTTGAACGTGAAACCACGGCGCAGCACCAGGACATTGTTTTCCTTTTCGGCGAAAATGAACCGACTCTTGGACACGCGCGCCACCTCCTGGCCGATCACAAGGCCGCCCATGGCGGGCGCCAGGACCGTGTCGTAGGCAAGGCCGCCGAGCTTTTGTTTCAGCAGCGTGCCGAGGCGCTCGACGGCGGGCATGTTCTGGCATACCTGCGCGCATTGGAAAAAGTGCCCGCTATGCAGCCCGGAGCGCAGCACGAAGTGCCCTTGAAGCAGCGCCTTGGTGCGGATGAAAATGTCGGTGACTTCCTGTTGAACGGCATCCATGGCCGGAAACGTGGGAGAATCCTGACGCGAAGGGAAATCCTTTTTGACGCGGATCCTGTTTGTGGAGGCCTCGCTTTGCTTCGGGCCCCGGAGTTTTGGAGGGTCGGGCTCCCGCCCGACCGGGTTGGGCGGGAGCCCACCCCTCCGGCAGTGGATTTCATCCGTGCCATCTGGGAAATCCGAGACTAAACGTCTTACATGTCTTCCTCATCAGACAAACCGGCATTGGAGGACGAACTGGGCGACGTCTTGGAAAAAGCCGCGCGCAACATTCCGCTTACGGTGGAGAGCCTGGCGGCCGCGACGGACATCGAGCTCAGCCGGCTGAAGGACGCTATCGACTACCGTCCCGATTTGAATCAAGCCGAGCTGGCTCGTGTCGCCGCTGTGTTGAATCTCAACGAAGTGGGTCTCTCCGCGCTCGCGCAGGGCCGTTATCCGCTGCCGGATCCGGTCGGTCTGCCCTTCAGTCTTTTTCCCCTGCGCATGCCGTATGGGGTCGGCGTGGCCAATGCCTACCTCTTGTCCATGGGGGGCGACAGCGCTCTTTTGTTCGACACGGGGGCCAGCCATGCTGAATTGCACCGGGCTTGGCCGGATCGCATTCAGCGTCTCGAAGCGGTCTTCATCACCCACTACGAAGCCGAGCATATCGGCGGTCTCGAGGTGGTTCTGCGCGAGACCGAGCTCGGTTTCTTTCACGGCCCGCCGAACGGCCGCTGGCCGCAGTGTCGCGGGTTGGAAGAGGGACAGACCGTAGTTTATGCCGGGCTTTCGGTCACCACGTTCAGCACGCCCGGGCACGCCGATGCGCACAATTGTTATCTCGTCAAATCCATCGCGCATCCCCGGGCGCCCGCCGTGCTCATTTCAGGCGACCTGATTTTCGCCGGCTCGCTCGGCGGTGGTTACTTCTGCTGTCAGCGGCAGCTCAAGCATTCACGTCGGGTAATGAGCCTGCTGCCTGACGACACGGTACTCGCGCCGGGTCACGGACCGCTCACCACCGCGGCCAACGAGCGCCGGTTCAATCCGTTTCTCTCCGCTTAAGCCGAACTGTGACCACATCGATGAAGCCAAAAGCTACACCGGCTTGGAAAACTTCGTCGGGACGGTGGGCATGCGCGTGAATACGGGACGGGGTTCGCGCAACGCGGGCGGGATGGTCCGGCGCCGCTGGCGCGTATCCTCGATTTGTTTGATCAGGACCATCGGAGTTAGGAAAATAATCTTCAGATCGAGCAGCAGGGACGCGTGGCGCACGTACTGGATGTCGAGTCGGATCATTTCCTCAAAGGTGGTGCGATTCTTGCCGGAAACCTGCCAGAGGCCCGTCAATCCGGGCAAGGCATTGAAGCGCTCGCGCTGTTTGGGCGAATATTGGACAAACTCGTTCGGCAGGCAGGGTCGGGGCCCCACCAGGCTCATCTCGCCGCGCAGGACATTGATGATCTGTGGCAGCTCATCGAGACCGCTGGCCCGCAACCACCGGCCGCCGGGCAAGAGACGGGCATCGTACAGAGCGTCGAGTTTCGCCATGGGTGCCTTGGAATCGACCAGCACCTTGAAATGATTCTGATGGGCCGAGTGATCCGATCCCACATGCATCGTGCGAAATTTGAAGATCATGAACTCACGACCTCCACAGCCGATTCGCCGCTGGCGGAAAATCACCGGGCCCGGTGAAACAAGCGCCGTGACCACGGCCATGCCAGCGGCCGTCAGGCAAAGGAGCGGCAGGGCCAGGAGGCAACCCAACACATCGAGTGCGCGGCGGGCCGACGCATTCGTACGATTGCGGAGCTTGGGCCGGATGGACGGAAAAAAAGGACTGTCCATGGGAGGAACGAATGTGGTTTGCGGTGTACGGACGAAACTTGGGACCGCTTGATTGACGACGCTCGGCCTGTTCGGTTCCCGCAAATTAGATTCATTGTGCCCGGACTCTTCTGGCTGCAGCGGTTTGCGAAGAATCCCTTGGGTCGCACGCTGCGTAAAACAGATCGGTATTCAGTTCCGCGAGAGAACGTTGACGGTCGCGTTTCATTTTTCTCGGAGTGCTCGTAACACACGTTTCGAATTAATTTTGTAACGCTTGGCCCCGTAAATTCCCGGGCTTCGAGCCAGCTTGGAGCCGTTTTTACTGCGATCTGCTGTGGTGCAAAGGCCGCAGGTCACATCCGGGCGGTTGATCGGACGACGCCGTATGCGTTCTGCGCCCTCGCCCAAGCTTGGCCTACCCGGTCCCGCTGCTCGTCCCACATTTCGGGCGTGGCTTTGTTAAGTTCGTTGCAGGCCGATTTCAAGGTGGCGCGGGCCTGGTGCATTTCCTTCAAGGCAATGTCCCAGTCAATCGCGCGTCCGCTCTCCACCAAGGCGGCGCGTTTGGTTTTCAGTTCCTCGATTTGTGCATCCACTCGCTCCATCATGCCAGTCAGCCCGCTCAGCAGGAGATCCCGCCGTGCGAAAGTATAGTCCTTGAGTTCCACCCATTGGCCGGAACTGCCTGAATCGAGCGTGATTCCGGGAGGGATGGGGACGGGTTCCAACTGCTTTGGCGGCGTTACGTCGCTTGAAGCAACAACCCGACCGGGCGGCAGACGCACCGCGTAGACATTTTGGGTGAGGCTGCCCCAAGCGGGAACAATCACGGTCAAACCCAAGGCGACTAGACTCATGCGGCTGAATGGAGTTTTCATGGCTTGTAGGGTTAAGGCTTTGTGCCCGGCCGCTGGGGATGAGACGGCGGCCTCGCTCATGTGAGACCCCGAAACGCGCTCGCGGTGTCGGGATGGGTGCCGTTCTGGACCCAGAATGCCTGACTGCGTTCCCGCATCCGTAAGTCCTTCGATGCTGAACCGCCGACGCGCGGAAAAACCCGATAGATTCGCAAATTGCGGCCTTGGAACCGACTGGCGCGCGCTCGGTCGTGCCTTTGGCGCGCCGCCGGGATGTTTGTTCCCGTCGCCGGTGCATAAGATCATGAAAACAACCTGGAGGGCCACGTACCGTTTACAGTTGCACGAGGGATTCGCGTTGCCCGACGCGGAACGGCTTCTTCCGTATCTTTCCAGCCTCGGCATCAGCCACGTTTACCTTTCGCCCTGCTTGCAGGCGGTCCCTGGAACCTCGCACGGTTACGATGTCACCGATCCCGGCCACATCCGGGCGGAACTGGGCGGCGAAACGGCTTGGGCCAGCTTTTGCGCCGCGGCCCGGAGACACGGGCTCGGAGTGCTGCTGGATTTTGTCCCGAACCACATGGCCGCGCATGCGGCCAATCCGTGGTGGGAAGACGTCCTTACGCATGGACCCTACAGCCGGTATGCGCGCTATTTTGACATCGCCGAAGAAACGCTCACGCCGCGCTGGCGCGTCGGCCTCGCCGTACTGCCCGATGCCTACCAAACCGTGCTCGCCAGCGAAAAAATGACGATCGATGTGTCGGGTGATCGTCCACGGCTCGCGCTCGCCGGCCAAAGCTGGCCGCTCGCTCCCGCTAGTTGGGCCGACTTGTTACCGGCGGACTGGGTGGAAAATGAAGTTTTCGCACAGCTTGCCGGCTTGCTGCCGACCGTGACGCCCGATGAAGCGGCGCAGGCTGCGTATCATGACCTGGCTCGCGAAGCCATGGGCGTGTGGCGGGATTTGCGGGCGAAAGCGCCGGAGGCGATGACGGCTGAAGTGGACAAGATTCGTCGCGAGCCGGAGCGGCTCCACGCCCTGCTCGAAAAACAATTTTATGCGCTGCACG
>DATCRM010000321.1:0-4630 GCA_036568985.1 Lacunisphaera sp.
GAATGTCGCCCGCCTCGAGGTCGCCTGGACCTTCCACGCCGGCGATCTGCGCGAAGGCGCGACGCAGATCCAGTGCAATCCGCTGGTCATTGGCGGAGTGCTTTACGCCACCACGCCGCAGTCCAAGGTGGTGGCGCTCGATGCCGCCACCGGCCGGGAGCTGTGGCGTTTTATGCCGACAGAGCCCAACGGACTCAATCGCGGCCTCGCGTGGTGGACCGACGGCATCGAGCGCCGCCTGCTTTTTGGGAACGGGCACTGGCTCCACGCGATCGATCCCGACACGGGCCGGCTGATCGAGTCGTTCGGTGATCGCGGCCGGGTCGATCTCGAACAGGGGCTGGGGCGCGATGTGACCAGACTCGCGATCCAGGCCAATACGCCCGGCGTGGTCTATCGCGATCTCATCATCATGGGCATGCGCGTGGGCGAGGGCCCGGCTCCGGCCGCGCCGGGGCATATCCGGGCCTTCAACATCCGGACGGGAAAACAGGAATGGATCTTCCATACCATTCCGCAGCCCGGGGAGCCGGGCTACGAAACCTGGCCGGCTGACGCCTGGCAGCGCGTGGGCGGCGTCAATGTCTGGACGGGCATGACGGTCGACGAGAAACGCGGACTCGTTTTCTGTCCGGTCGGGTCCGCGGCGTTCGATTTCTGGGGTGGAGACCGCCACGGCGACAATCTCTACTCCAATTGCCTGGTCGCGCTGGATGCCGCCACCGGCCGCAAGGTTTGGCACTATCAGTTTGTGCGGCACGATTTGTGGGACCGCGATCCTCCGGCGCCACCTAGCCTGGCGACTGTGCGTCGCGACGGGCGCGACATTCCGGCCGTCGCGCAGGCGACCAAGTCGGGCCACATCTTTGTCTTCAACCGCGAGACGGGCGAACCGCTGTTCCCAATCGAGGAAGTCGCGGTCCCCTCCTCCGATCTCGCCGGTGAGCTCGCGGCGCCCACTCAGCCCGTGCCGGTGAAACCCGCGCCGTTCGCCCGGCAGCTGGTCACGGCCGACGAGCTGACCCGGCGTACGCCCGAGGCGCACCGGGCCGTGTTGGAACAGTTTTCCCGTCTCCGGCCGCACGCGCCTTTCACGCCACCGAGCAAGCAAGGCACGATCATTTTCCCGGGTTTCGATGGCGGGGCGGAGTGGGGCGGGGTGGCGGTCGATCCGACGGGCGTGCTTTTCGTCAACAGCAACGAGATGCCGTGGATTCTTACGATGATCGAAACCGGCGGCGCGACTTCCCCTGGGCAGCAGGTCTTCATGCAGAATTGCATCGGCTGTCACGGCGTCGACCGGGCGGGAAACAAGGCGGCCAACATCCCCTCGCTGGTCGACGTCGACAAGCGGCTCACGCGGGAGCAGGCGTTCGAGGTTATCACCAAGGGGCGCGCGGTGATGCCGCCGTGGGGTTTTCTCTCGGAAAGACAGCGCACGGCGGTCGTGGATTATCTTTTCGGCGGACCGACCCAGCCTGCGGTCGACAGTCGCGCACCGGTCGAAACCTGGGTGACGTGGATGCCTGACAACGCGCCGGGTGCCCGGCCGCCGCCTTACGCGCACACCGGTTACAACCGCTGGCTCGACCCGGACGGCTATCCTGCGATCAAGCCGCCGTGGGGCACGCTCAACGCCATCGATCTGAACACCGGCGAATATCTCTGGCGCGTACCGTTTGGCGAGTATCCCGATCTTGCCGCAGCGGGTATGCCGCCGACGGGCGCCGAAAATTACGGTGGCCCGCTCGTCACGGCCGGAGGACTGCTGTTCATCGGTGCCAGCAGGGACGAACATTTTCGCGCGTACGATCCCAAGACCGGTCGCGAACTCTGGAAGGTGAAACTGCCCGCGGGCGGCTACGCCACACCGGCGACCTATGAAGTGAATGGGCGGCAGTTTGTCGTGATCGCCTGCGGCGGCGGCAAGCTCGGCACCAAGAGCGGCGACGCTTACGTGGCGTTTGCGCTGCCGCGCAGTCAGTAAGAGCAATCGCTCCGGGCGAGTTTGTTTCAGTCGGCAAAACTACAAACCCTGGTGCTACTCCGTTAAGTGGCTGATTTCCCGAGCGACACACCCCGCCCTACGGGCACCCCTCTTGATAGAGGGGATCTTTGCAGCGTGGGTTTGATCCCCTTTAGAGAGGGTGGCGCACCTGCGCCGGGGCGTGGGAACTCAACGGAGTAGCGCTAGTGAAAAACGATTGTTGGGGAAGATGGAAGTGGGGGACAGGCTTGTAGCATATTTTAGATAACGGCGGGCCTTGCGGCAGTGCTTGACCTTCCTTTTTCTTGTCTGCGATGAAGCTTTACCCCCTCGTATGCCTGGTCGCGATTGCATTTACGTCCGCCATCTCGGCGGATGTCTCTCCGGTGCGGGAGAGGCTGCTCATGGACGCCGGCTGGCGTTTTGCCCTCGGCCATCCCTCGGACGCGACCCGGGACTTCGATCACGCGACGGCCTATTTCTCCTATGTCACCAAGGCCGGCTATGGCGACGGTCCGGCGGCGGCCGCCTTTGACGACCGGGCTTGGCGACGCGTCGATTTGCCGCACGATTGGGCGGTGGAAGCGCCGTTTTCGGGCAGCGCGAGCCACAGCCACGGTTACAAGGCCATTGGCCGGGCTTTTCCCGAACGGAGTGTCGGTTGGTATCGCCGGACCTTCACCATTCCCGCGGCTGATCTCGGCCGGCGGATCAGTGTCGAGTTCGATGGCGTGCACCGCGACTCCGTCGTGTGGGTCAACGGCTTTTATCTCGGCCGGCAGCCGAGTGGCGGTACCAGTTTCCGCTACGATCTCACGGACTATCTCAACTATGGCGGGGAAAATCTCATCGCCGTCCGCGCCGATGTCACCTTGGAGGAAGGTTGGTATTACGAGGGCGCGGGCATTTACCGGCATGTGTGGCTGACGAAGACCGCGCCGCTCCATGTCGCGCCCTGGGGCACATTTGTCAGCAGCGAGGTGGGAGGGAACGCGGCCCAGGTGAAAGCTGCGACGACCATCACCAACGCCAGTCCGGCGGGAGCCACGTTCGATGTTGAACAAAGCATCATCGGACCTGATGGCCGCGAAGTGGCCCAGACCGCGGTGCGCGGTCTCTCGCTCGAAGCGGGCGCGAGTGGGGAGTTTCCCTGCACCTTGCAAGTCACCGCACCGAAACTCTGGTCGCTCGAGTCGCCCGCCTTGCATCGGCTGATCACCACGATTCGTGCGGGTGGCGTTGTGGTGGATCGTTACGAGACGACCTTCGGCATTCGTACGATCCGTTTCGATCCTGACCAGGGCTTTTTCCTCAATGGCCAGCACGTGCTGATCAAAGGCACCAACAACCACCAGGATCACGCCGGGGTGGGCGTGGCGCTGCCTGACGCCCTGCAGGAGTACCGGGTGCGGCGGCTGAAGGAAATGGGCGACAACGCCTACCGCACCTCGCATCACCCGCCGACCCCCGAACTGCTGGACGCGTGCGATCGGCTCGGCCTGCTGGTCCTCGACGAAAACCGTCTGATGGGACCGAGTCCCGAGCAACTCAGCCAGCTCGACGCCATGATCCGGCGCGATCGCAATCATCCGAGCGTGATCCTTTGGTCGGTCGGCAACGAGGAATGGGGGATTGAAGGCAATGAGAAGGGTGCGCGCATCACCGCCTCCATGCAGGCATTCGCGAAACGCCTCGATCCGACGCGCCGCACGACCGTCGCGATCAGCGGCGGCTGGGGCCAGGGCTCGTCCACGACGGCCGATGTCATGGGCTACAATTATTTCACGCACGGCAGCACGGACGATCAGCACGCAAAGTTCCCGCACCAACCCGGCGTGGGCACCGAGGAAACCACGGCCCAGCACACGCGCGGGATCTATTTCACGGACGAGGCGCGCGCGCATCTCGCGCACGATCCGGACCGCAAGGGCGATTCCGGCGCCAACTGCATCATGGGCTTGAAACATTTCGCGACGCGGCCGTACCTCGCGGGTTTGTTCTTCTGGACGGGTTTTGACTATCGCGGTGAGTCCAACCCCTTCAGCTTTCCGGCGATCAGTTCCCAATATGGGCTCATGGACACCTGCGGTTTCCCCAAGGACAGTTTCTATTATCTCCAAGCGTGGTGGACGGACCAGCCGGTGCTGCACGTTTACCCCCATTGGAACTGGCCCGGCCGGGAGGGGCAGGAGATCACGGTCGGTTGCTACACGAATCACGAAGCGGTGGAGCTTTTCCTGAACGGGGTTTCGCTCGGCAAGAAGGATGTGCCGCGCCACGACCGGGTCGAATGGCGAGTCAAGTACCAGCCCGGAACGCTCGAGGCCCGCGGCTACCGTGGCGGCAAGGTGGTTGACACGGCGAAAGTCGAGACGACCGGAGCTCCGGTGCAGCTCGCGCTGACGCCCGATTCCCCGACGATCAACGCGGACGGCGAAGATGTGGCGGTGTTCAGCGTTTCCGTGCGTGACGCGCAGGGTCGCACCGTGCCGACGGCCGGCAATCTCGTGAACTTCACCGTTACGGGCGGCCGCATCATCGGCGTCGGCAATGGCGATCCGAGTTGCCACGAAGCCGACGTGTTCCCGGAGACGGTTACGCTGCGGTCCGTGCAGGACTGGCGGGGTCGCATCGCGCCAGGCG
>DATCRM010000322.1:0-8695 GCA_036568985.1 Lacunisphaera sp.
CCCGAAAGCCAGATGGACCGCTTTCTCATGCGCCTGGCGATGGGTTATCCGCAACCTGGCGATGAGCTGGAGATTCTGCGCATGCCGCGACTCGGTTACGATGCCATCGCGCTCAATCCGGTCGTCACGCGCTCCGATATCCTGAAGATCATCACAGCCACGCGGACGGAGACGGAGTTCAAAGCCGGCGTGAGCGTGCGGGGCGGGCTGGCGCTGCGCACCGCCGCCCAGGCGCGGGCGTTGGTCCAGGGCCGGGATTTTGTCGTGCCCGAGGATATTCAGGAGATGACCGGACCGGTGCTGGCCCACCGTTTATCACTGGCGCGTCAGACGTCGGATGCGCTCGAGGAACGGCGCACGGTCCTCGCGGCGCTGAGGAGGATCCTGACCGCCATTCCGGTGCCGGAATAACGGCAAATCTCAAAGGCCAAACGTCCAAACGCCAAAGAAATTCCAATGATGAATTTCGAAAGTGACGGTTTGATGTGGTTTGGCGTTTGGCCATTGGCGTTTGTGATTTGCCGAGGCTCGCCATGAGTGCCCCGATCACGGTCATCACACCCCCGGGCCTCGGCTGGTCTGGTCCTGGCGCGCCGACTCGCGCACGCCGTGAGTTCGACTGGCATGCGCTGCTCTGGCTGATGGTGTTTCCGAAGAAGCGGCACCGCATTGCGCTGACGGTGCCCGGTTTGTTCCTCATGGCGCTGGCCATGGGCATCGGTACCGCCGCCTACAACACCGCGAGCAACATCCTGTTCATTACGCTTTCGCTGTTGCTGGCCTGCCTGCTGTTGAGCGGCCTGCTGTCCTGGTTCAATTTCATGGGCACGTGCTGGCGGCTGCGTCCGGCGGGACCCTGGCGGGCGGGGCACGACACGCTGGTGACGGTCGAGGTGAGCAACCGCAAGCGCTGGCTGCCCACCTACAGCCTGTGGTTCGAGCTGGCCACGCAGCCTCGCCGCATTCCGGAGCCGGAAAACGCGGGGAAGGAGCTCAAGATGCGCGAAATTCTCTCGGCGGCGGAGAAGCACATTACCCGCGGCCGGGTTCATCTCCACGAACGGATCGAGGCGGGCGCGACGGTCGGGCTCGACTGGAACGTCAAACCGGTGCGACGCGGCGAGGCCGTGCTGGACCTCGTCGCCGTCGGATCGCTTTTTCCATTCGGTTTTCTGCGGAAGAGCCTCGGCACCGATCTGCGGCAGCCGGTGCTCGTCTGGCCGGCCCAGATCGAATACCAGTGGACGGGAACTGCGGCCGCGCGCGGCGGAGCTCAGGGCCGGCGAACGGCGCGGACCGGCACCGGCGACGACCTGTTGGCGTTGCGCAAATACGAACAGAGTGATTCGCACCGGCTCATTCATTGGAAGGCCAGCGCGCGGCTCGGTCGCTTGATGGTACGGCAGTTTGCTGCCGAGAGCCACGATGGCTACGTGCTGCGGCTCGACATGCCCGCCGGGATCTGGACGCGGCCCGAGCAATTCGAGTTGCTATGCAGCCTCGCCGCGACGATGGCCGAGGATCTTTTCGCCGCGGGCCGCCTCCGGGGTGTAATTCTCAACGACGGCGCATTGCGCGAAACTCGTCGTGTACGCGACGTCGAGGCCTGGCTGGATGATCTCGCCCGGTTGGAGATGTCGCTCCCTGGAGCGCGGGCGACCCCGCCCGCGTTCCGCGCCGAGGTCGGCGCGGCTCCATTCAAGTCAAACCACAACGTCATTACCTTTGCGCCGGAGGGGGCGCGGGGTGTCACTGCCTATGTCGACGGCCGCAAAACCGCGTCAGCTTAATCTCGACGAGCTGCAACGGCTGAAATGGCTCCTCGGCGGAGTCACGGCGCTGGTTGCGCTCTGGACGGTTTTCTTCCTGGATATCGAAGCGCTCGGCCTCGTTGCCGTGGCCAGCCTGGCGGTGTTGGCAGTATTGATCTGGCCCGGTCTGCCGGGCCGCATGCCGGCCCTCGTCTGGAAGCTGGCGGTGCCGGCGATCATCGTCGCGCTGGCGGCGGACTTCTACTTGAGCCCCGACACGCTGCCGGTGCTGATCCGTCTGGCGATCCTGCTCGTGCTCTACCGGGCGCTCGGCTACCGGCGCAGGCGCGAGGACCTGCAGCTGCTCGTGCTCGGACTTTTCCTGATCGTGGTGGCGGGCGTGCTGACCGTGGCGGTGGAGTTTGCCTTCATGCTGCTGCTGTTCACGGCCTGTGCGTTGGGATTCCTGTTTGTCGTGAACCTGATCGAGGCCAGCGCGACGGGGGCGGTGCGCACCCCGGAGGCAGAGACGGCGTGGACGCGGCTGGGGTGGCGCCCGTTCTTTGGCCGGTTGCGCGCCGTGGCCGACTGGCGGATGATCGCGTTTGCCAGCGCGCTGTTCACGGCGGTCGTGGTGATGTCGGGCGTGCTCTTTCTCGTTATCCCGCGCTTCGAACTAGCGAGCGGGTTCTTCCTCGACCGCTACATCACACGCAAGAGCCGGTCGGGTTTCACCGATACAGTGAAATTTGGCGATGTGACCGAGTTGATCAAAGACGACAGCGTGGCCATGCGGGTCGATCTGACCGATGTCGGCAAGCTGCGGGGTGATCCCTATTGGCGGCTCGTGGTTCTTGACGAGTATTTGCCGGAGGGTTTTCGGCTGTCGGCCCGACTCAAGGCGCACCTGCTCACCTCCCAGCGGTCAACGCAGGTGGTGCGCGGCCGGATGAACCCGGTACGGCGGAGTGAAACTTCCGGCGGATTCTGGACAGTGTACATGGAGCCTGGAGTCAGCCGCTATCTGCCGCTCCCGGGCAGCTTCGGTACTTTACGGCTGCGCGATGCCAGCCAGGTGCAGACCACGATCCCGCAGGAACGGGCGAGGTCCGACCGTCAGGACTCGATTGACGGATTCAATATAGTCGCGTTGCGCACCGAGGCGATGGCCATGACGGCGTTCCAGCTGGACAATGTGGTGATGGCGGAATCCTGGCCCGATCCGCAGTTCGGCCGGCATCTCCGCGGCTGGTTGCAGGGCGGAGAGAATGTGCGGGATGAGAGAAACTATTTTGCGCCGATCATGCTCAAGGGACCGGAAGGTCCCGCCAACACGGCGACGCTGACGCGATTGGTGCAGGAAATAACGGGCGGCCGGCAGCTCTCCGCCGGCGAATTCGCGCGGTCGGCGACGGCATGGATCCGCAAGCGTCACGCCTATTCGCTCTCGGTGAAAATTCCCCCGAAGGATGGCCGCGATGACATTGTTCGCTGGCTGGATTCAAACGAACCCGGTTTCTGCGAATATTTCGCGGCGGGTTTCACGGTGTTGGCCCGGGCGGCGGGATATCCGACCCGGGTCGTCGCCGGGTTTCACGGCGGCGCGCTCAACGGGTTTGAAAACTACTACATGGTGAAAAATTCCAACGCCCATGCCTGGGTCGAAATATACGACGGCGCGACCGCCTGGATTCGTGTGGATCCGACCCCGGGTGGCGGCGCCGCTGCCGCGCAAGACGACGCGGCCGATGCGGCCCGGGGGCAGGACAGCAGCTGGTCGGCGCGCATGGATAGCCTGCGGGTGCTGTGGTACCGGCGCATCGTCAATTTCGATTCCCGCCAGCAGGTGCAGATGATCGACCAGGTGAAGACGTTCACGACTGGCACGGGCGCGGCCTTGAAGGCGCGATTGGACGCGTGGAGCCGGCAAGTGAAGGAATGGCTGGCGCGGCCGTGGGACTGGAAGCGGGTATTGCGCAGCGGCGGGTTGATTCTGGGGGTGGCGGCCTTGGGCTGGATGATCTGGCGGCTGGCCGGCTCGGGGTGGCAGCGCTGGCGGCAATGGCGGCGTCCGGCCGAGTTTGATCCCGTGCGCCGGACGGCGGGGCGGTGGTTGAGCAGGATCGCGGAGAGCGGAGTGCGAACCGCGGAATGTCTGGCCGTGCGCGAGGAATTGCGGCGGTTGCGTTATGGCCCGCGCGAGAGCTGGCCGGAGCCGCGAGGGGTTTTTAAGAGGGCGGGCAGGGCGAGGAAGCTGGCGGGGCGGAGGACGTGAAACGGGTAGGGCGCGGACTCCGGGGAAAACATCTGCGTGGTTTGAATCCCCTCTATGAAGAGGGGTGCCCGTGAGGGCGGGGTGTGTAGGGTCTGCATCAGCGCTTGGGCCGATTCGCTTCGATCCACGAGTCTATCGCCAGTACCACGGCATCGATATCTCCTTTCACCATGCTATCAGCAAACCGTAGGAAGCGGATGCCCAAAGACTCCAGGTGCTTCTGACGTTGATCGTCCTCCGGTCCTTTCTGCTTGTGGCTGTCGCCGTCAATTTCCACGGCCAGCATCAGCTCGTGGGAGAAGAAATCAATGATGTAGCGGTCCACCGGCTTCTGACGATCAAAGTCAAACTCTTGTCTCTGCCCGGATTTCAATTGTTGCCATAGCAAAACTTCCTACAGCGTACTGTTGTTCCTGAGCTCACGCGCGAGCTTTTGCAGCGCGGGGTCATACGGAAGCTTCATCAAGGGACGTTGGTTTGAATCGCCTCGTGGCTCAAGCACACACCCCGGCGCTACGCGCCACCCCTCTTGATAGAGGGGATTTCAAGACAATAGCTGGGAGGCGCTATTGGGATGCGTTCTTTATATTTCCCACTTCTAAAGTTTATTCTCCACCGCCTTCGTCGCCGCGCCTTACCTGCTCACTTGGAAATTGATCGGCTTCTCCGGCGGGCGGTCCTGCTTGTCTTTCCACGCTTGGAGAATCGCCTTGGCGACGGGCCCGGCGTAGGTGCCGCCGCCAAAATTATTGTCGTCCAACGCGCCTTCCAGGACCACGGCGACGGCGATCTGCGGGTTCTCGACGGGGGCAAAAGCGATGATCCAGGCCAGGTCGATCCGACCCTTCTGCGCGGTGCCGGACTTTGCCGCGCCGCGCAGGCCATCGACGCGCGAGAAACGGCCGGTGCCGATCTGATAACAACGCTCCATGCCTTCAAGAACCGCGTTGTAGTCGATCGGTGACAAGCCGATGGGGGCAGTGTGCTGCGCGGGCCGCTTGGGATCGTGCAGCAAGGTGGGCTTGGTCTCGAGTTCACCGCGCGCGAATGACGCCGCGAAACAGGCCGCGCGCAGGGGAGTGATCAGCGTATCACCCTGGCCGATGGCGGTGTTCGCCGTATCGCCGGCGCTCCACGGGCCGCGCTCGCTCGCGTTGGCCTTTTTCCAGGCGGGATCCGCAACGTGCGGGGTACGGAATTCTGCCGGAAGTTCGATTCCGGTCGGACTGTTGTAACCAAAACGCTTCGCCTCGGCGGCGATCAGCTCGGGTCCCGTTTCCAAGCCGTATTTGTAGAAAAACACATTGCACGACAGCTGGATGGCCTTGCGCAGATCCACCTCGCCGTGGCCGGAGTGCTGGTGACACGGGTAACGGCGGTTGCCCACCATGTAGAAGCCGGGGCAGATGACCTTCGACTCGGTCGGATCGATGGCGCCGGAACGCAGCCCGGCGACGGACGTGAGGATCTTGAAGGTCGAGCCCGGTGGGTACTGGCCTTGGGTGGCGCGGTTGAGCCACACTCCGGATTTTTCAAGGTCGGCGCCTTCCGGAAGATTCGGCACGCGAGTGAGGGGATCGTAATCGGGCTTGGAAACGAGGGCGAGAATCTCGCCCGTCCGGACGTCGATCGCGACCGCAGCGCCGGGTCGGTCGTTGCCGTCGCCATCTTTCATCGCGGCTTCGGCCGCCTCCTGGAGGTCGATGTCGATGCTGGAGTTGATATTCTGGCCCTGGACCGGCATCCGTTTTTCGACGGGCGGGGGCACCTTGTAGCCGAGCGGATCAACCCGATAAATGGCGCCGCCGGACTCGCCCTCGAGTTGGGCGTCGAAGACTTTTTCCAAACCATCGCGGCCGAAGGAACCCTTCATCTTGAAGGTCAGTAAATCCTCGCCGGGAAAGTCCTCGACCTCGGGGTCGGTGTCGACGCCGACGTAGCCGAGCGCATGCGCGGCCATATTGTGATAAGGATAATACCGGGTGCTGGCGACGTACACTTGGAGGGGGGAATTGACCTCCAGTCGCTCGAGCAATCGCGCATATTCCTCGGGAGCGAGATCGTCGAGGAGCACGTAGGGCAGCAGCAGCGTGGTATTGAAATGGTTGTTGAGCTGGGCGGACCGGACCTTCTCGTTGCGGTTGAGGATGAAGTTGACCCGGTCGAGATAGCGTTGCGCCACGCTGGTGCGGGCCAAGCGCGTGAGCTGGTCGGGCGTAGGGCGGTCAGCCTTGTCGTACTCGCGGTAATTGGCCGCGATTTTCCGGTATTCGGCGGCGAACTCGGGCCGCAATTCGGCCAGATCGAGCACGACGGAGAATCGCGGGCGGTTACCGACGAGCAGCCGGCCGTCGCGATCGTAGATGTTGCCGCGCGGACCGGGCGTGACGATGCGACGGAGATTCTGCAGCCGTTCGCGCTCGGCGTAGATGCCGCTGTTGAGCAGCTGCCGGTAGGCCAAGCCGCTGGTGAGCACAACGACCAGCCCCAGCACCGCGCCGTGAAAAAGCAGGAGGCGCGGATTGCGGTGGGTGCGGCGTTCGATGAGGCGGCTCATGCGGGAGAAATCTCAAAATTCCAAAAGGCCAAAGGCCAAACAAACCCGAAGCGGAAATAGGGAAACCGCAATCACCTTAAACTCGGAGGGCGCGCAGACCATGGAATACGCAGCAAAGCGGGTACGGCCACGAAAAACACAAGGAGACACGAAAATAGACCACTTCATTTTTTGCGTTCGGTGTGCTTTTTGTGGCCATTCCTTTCCTAGGTTTGGCGTTTGAAAATTGGCGTCTGGAGTTTCCCGGTCCTACTTATGCACCTGTCTCCCGGTTTCAGGATGGATTTCGGCCAGCTCCATGGCGCGGTCCTGCAGAGCAATGAACCATGGGGCGATGGCCAGGATGGCGATCTGGGAGAAAAACAAATCGGCGAAAATGCGCAGCCAGGCGCTGGCCGGATGAGGGTTGGCACCGACGAGCAGGAACGACAGGGCGATAAAGAGAAACAGGTTGGCGAGTAATGCCACAACGATCCCGAAGATGGCGCCTTCGCGCGGGAAGCGGTGCCGGCCGTAAAGGATGGTGGCATGGATGAGGGCAAAGAGGATCATACTGGTGCCGAAAGGCACGGGTTCGACCGAGTCCACCAATAGCCCGGTAAGCAAGGTCGCGGTGATTCCGTGGCCGGGCGGGAGGCGCAGGGCTCCGTAAATGACCAGCAGGCCGCCGAGGTAGAGATGCACGGACATCTGATCGATCCAGAGAAAGGAAAAACTCCCCAGGGTGTTGTTGGCCAAACCGACCAGCCACCAAAGCAGCACGTTGGCGAGGGTGACGATGAGCCAGCGCGGATCGAAGCGGCGCATGGCTACACCCCCCGTCGCTTCGCGCCACCCCTCTTCATAGAGGGGACCCGAGCCCACACCGGAGGGAATTCCCCTCTATGAAGAGGGGTGCCCGCAGGGCGGGGTGTGTGGGGCTGGTCGGTTTCGAGGGGCATTCTCATTCCTCCGGATTGAGCGGGATGAGCACAGTCACCTCGGTCAGGTTGCCGAGCCGTTGGTCGAGGCGCACTTCGCCGCTCTTGAACAGGCCGTCGGCGCTTGGCTCGAGGCTGACGATCTCGCCGATGGTCAGCCCGGCCGGAAACACGCCGCCGAGGCCGGAGGTTACGAGAAGTTTGGGCGCCGTCTTCGTGGCGTAGATGTCGAGGGGGACGAAATCCACGATGCCGTTCGGGGCGCCGAAGGTCGGGTTTTCTCCGCCCTGATAGCTCACGGGCCGCGTGTCGCCGGTGATCGCGGCGGCCAGGCGCAGGGTGGGGCTGGTGATGAGATCGACGACGGAGGTGTAGCGATGGACTTCGGTGACGCGGCCGACCACGCCGCCGGCAAACACGACGGGCGCTCCGACCTTGATGCCGTAGTTTGAACCCTTGCGAATGATCATGCGCTGCCACCAGCCGGTGAAATCGCGTCGCGCCACGCGCGCCGGTTCGAAGCGGAAATCCGGCATCGAGGGGATCTTCAGGAGATTCTCGAGGCGGAGGATCTCGCCTTGAAGGTAGGTATTCTGCTGGTTGGCGAAATCATAGCGGGCAACCAGCCCGGCGACTTCCTGGCCCGCCTTGAGGAGTTCGTCCTTGGAATGCATCCGGTTCGACCAGAACGTCTGCAGGTCGCGCACGAAGGAGTCGGCGACGGTGAGCGGGGCTTGGATTTCGAAAAACGTGGCGCGGGTGAAAACCTTGCCGGCCAGCGGCAGAAAGATCCACGCGAGCAAAATGATGCCCAGGGTAAGAAACGGACGGGCCTGGTCGAAACGGCGGGGGAGCACAGCGCGGTCGGCGGAAAGGCCGTCGGGTTGGACCGGACCTCGCTCAGAGGTCCGCGGCGATCCGGCGGTAGTCCTCGATGTTGTTGATGAAGACGCCGGTGCCGTTGGCCACGGCGGAGAGCGGGTCGTCGGAGACGGTGACGGCCAGGCCGGTCTTCTCGGAAAGGAGCTTGTCGATGCCGCGGATAAGCGAGCCGCCGCCGGCCATCACGAAGCCGCGATCCACGAGGTCGGCGGAGAGTTCGGGCGGGCAGCGCTCCAGGGTGATGCGGACAGAGTCCACAATCGTTGAGATGGGTTCCAGCAGGGCCTCGCGGACCTCCTGGGAGGAATTG
>DATCRM010000323.1:0-11976 GCA_036568985.1 Lacunisphaera sp.
GCTGTAGCCCATCGGGACGGTGATGACCGGCGTGTAGATGAGGAACGTGTTCAGCGAAACCACGCCGCCGTTGCTCTTGTACGGAGGGTTGGTCGCCTCGGCGATGATGGAGGGCTCATGCTCGACGGTCTTGAACGCGATCGCGTCGAGATGATTGTCGGCCATGACCTTGGCGATATTCATGAGCAGCTGTTCGCGGGCCCGGATGCCTTCGAGAATGCGCGCGGGATCGGGCGCGGCGCGATTGCCGGCGCCGCGACCGCCGCCACCCTCGCCGCCGCTGCCGCCGCCGTTCCTCGCCATGATCTGCTTGAAGCCGTTCTTGTATTCGGGGTGATTGTTGATGTCGGCGCGGGTTTTGAATTCGGAATTGGGGTTGCGCGCCAGGTAAACCCGCAGCGCCTCGTCGTTCAGCGTCGGATCCCCTCCCCGCTTGGCCATCAGCGTTTTCAGGTCGGGAATCTCCACGTCCATCACGGTCGCGCCGGCGGTTTGGAGTTCGCCCAGCGCCTTCTGGAAGACGGCCTCGACCCGCTTGAAGTCATCGGCTTCGGGATTGGAATTGCCGCCGATCGGCACGCGGATCACGCCGATGCGTGCGCCCTTGAGTCCGTTCTTGTCCAGGAAGGCCGTGTAGGTTTTCGGCGTGTGCATGATGCCGAAGGCGGTGATCGGGTCCTCGGGATCGTATCCGACCATCCCGTCGAGCAACTTGGCCAGATCCGTGACGGTGCGCGCCATCGGCCCCATCTGCGCGGTGGGCACGGGGTGGCCGTCCCACATGCCGCTGCGGCTGATGAGGCCGGGCGTGGCGCGCATGCCGGTGGACGCGGCCCAGGCGGCGGGCCGTTTCAACGAGGAGCTGGTTTCCTCACCGAGCGTCACCGTGGAAAAACTCGCCGCGAGCGCTCCGCCGGAACCGCCGGAAGAACCGCCGACCGTGCGGTCGAGCGCGTAGGGATTGTGCGAATGACCGAACAGCGTGCTGTAGGTGTCGCCCCCCGCATATTCGCTGAGCGTCGTCTTGCCGAGGATGATGGCTCCCTCGCTCCGCAGTTTGGCGACGGCGAAGGCGTCCAGCGGCGGACGGTAGTTGGCGAAGACTTTTACGCCTTGCGTGGTGGCCATGCCGGCGGCGTCGATCTCGTCCTTCACGAGCACCACCACGCCGTGCATCGGACCGACGAGCTTGCCCGTTTTCGCGAACGCGGCGTCGAGTTTGTCGGCTTCGGCCAACGCGTCAGGGTTGAACGAGAGGACGCAGTTGAGCGTCGGCCCTTTCTGATCGTAGGCCGCAATGCGATCGAGGTAGAGCTGGACGAGCTCGTGGGCGGTGATCTTCTTCGCCAGAATCGCAGCCTGAACGTCCGCGATCGTGGCTTCCATCACCTCGAATTTCTTCGCGGCGTGGGCGGGGGCGGCGGCAAGAAGGAGCAGGGAGCAGAGCAGTCCGGCAAAGCCGGGGCGGAACATACGGTTCATAGTGATGGTAAACATGGCGGGGCAAAATAAGTATGGGGGAATGGTTGGCGGGATTTAGTAATCGAAGTGTTCGCCGGGCAGAGCCGGCGTGGTGGGCGGCACCTTGCGGTTGTGCGAGATTTGCTCGTAAGCATAGGCGAGGCGGAAGAGCACCGGTTCGGCATAGGGCCGGCCAAGGAATTCGATGGCGATCGGACCGTTCTCCTTCGCGGTGTAGCCGGCCGGCACGAGCACGGCCGGAAGGCCGGTCACGGAACTGACAGGATTGTCTTTCTCCGCCCCTCGATCCATATGCCCCTCGGGCGGGACCGATTTGAACGGGTGCACCAGGGCGTCGAGCTTGTATTTGTCCATGACCTCGACGATGGCCGTCCGCAACGACTCCTGCATGTCCCGGCGCGCGAGGAAGTCGGCGTGATGGTCGAGCGAGCGAAACTCGGCGTAGGCTTTGCGAATGCTGGGCTTCACCAGCTCACCGAGGGCGTTGAGCTCATCCATGTTCTTGATCACGGCATTCGGCCCCAGGCGGCGGAAATAGAGGTCATAGGAAAACTGCGCCTCGTGATAGTTGGTCCGCATGCCCCCGTGCGTGTCGAGCAAGTCGAAGACATCAATGCCGAGCGTGACTCCTTCAACAACGATGGCGCCTTCGGCTTTCATCTGCGCGATCGCTTTTTCGACCAAGGCGGTGCCTTCGGCATGCAGCGGACCCCGGCGGAAGAGGTCACGAAAGACTCCAATGCGGGCGCCCTTGAGGCCGTCCTTTTTCAGGAACTGGGTGTAGGGAACATCCGGCATGTTGCCGGGCGTGGAAATCGTGAGCAGATCCTCGGCATCGAAGCCCGCCACGATGCTGGTCATCGCGGCCACGTCATAGACCGAACGAGCCATGGGTCCGCAGCGCTCCTGGGTAAACGAGGTCATGACCTGGCCGGCGCGCGGGATGAGACCGCGGGTAGGCGCCAGACCGACGATACTGTTGTTGGACGTCGGATTGCGGATCGAAACGCCGGTCTCGCTGCCGAGCCCGAGTTGCGCAAAGGCGGCGGCGAGGGACGCGCCCGTGCCGCCGCTCGAACCGCCGGGCGTCAGGTCGAGGTTGTACGGATTGGAGGTGCGGCCCAGCACCGTGCTCTGGTCGCCTTTCTTGGGCACGCCGAACCAGTCGCTCATGTTGACCTTTGCGAGAATGATCGCGCCGGCATCGCGCAATCGTTTGACCACCGTGGCATCGTAGAGCGGCTGGGAATTTTTGAGCGGGAGGAACCCGGCGCTGGTCGGAAGATCCTTGGTGTCGTAAAGATCCTTGAGCACCACGGGGATTCCGTGCAGCGGACTGCGCGGCCCTTTCTCCTTGCGCTCCTTGTCGAGGGCCCGCGCGATTTCCAGCGCGTTCGGCTGGAGGGTGATGATCGCATTGATGTTCGGTCCCTGCTTGTCGTAGGCCGCGATGCGCGCGAGGTAGAGCCCGACGAGTTTCTCCGAGGTCAAGGCGCCGGCGTCGAAGGCCTTGTTGATGTCTTCAACGGTGGCGGTCTGGAGATCGAAGGTGGCGGCAGGGAGCGACTGTGCGGCGAGCGCCGTCCCGAGAAGAACGGCGCGAAGCAGACGGGGCATGGATGGGTTCATGGCGGGGAATGGGTTCGAACCGGACGCGCTCAGAAGCTGTATTTCATGCTGAACTGCCAGCGGAGACCGGGCATCGCCTGGGCGAGGGCGTCACCGAGCGTGTCGCCGGTGCGGGGCTTGAAGTAGCGTTCGTCGGTGAGGTTGAACCCATCGAGCTTCAGCGACCACGTCTTCGAATTCCAGAAGAGGCCGGCGTTGTAGATATAGACCTCGGGCAGTCTCACGATCCCGAGGCGGCCGGTGTTCACCTCGGACATGTAATTCGTGCTCACGGTAAAACCGAGGCCGTTGGGCAGCGAGTAACCGGCGGTGACCGCGGCCTGTGTCGGCGGATTGCCGCCCTTGTATTTGTATTGGGCCATGCCGTCGGGCAGCGTGATGCGGCTGCGACCGCCGTAGAGGAAAGCCTCCGCCGGGAAGATGACCTTGCCCGTGGCAGGATCGACCACGTCCTTGAACCCGAGGGTCCGTGCATCGACGAGCATCGTGCCGCCGGTGTTCGGAGTGAACTCCGTGAGCTGATGCAGCATGTAGGCCGTCACGAACAGGGACTTGTTCGGGACCCACTTGATCTCCAGTTCATTGCCCTTCGTGGTCGTGGCCGTGGCGAAAGCGCCGAGTTCGGCGGGGGCGGCACCGGTATCCTCATCGACGCTGCGCAGCAGAATGCGGGTCTGCTCGTAGGCGGCGAGAGTGATGAAGATCTTATTCTTGAAGAGACTCGCCTTGACGCCGGCTTCCTTCAGCTCGGCGCTGCCGATGTGGCCCTGGGCGATGATATCATTGCCGATCTTGTTGTCGCTACCGTCGAGCGCGATGCTGGCCCGCGCGATGGTGACGTAGGGCCGGATGCCATACGGGAACAGATGCGAGAGACTGGCGCTCCAGGACGGGCCGTCATCCGTGCCTTTCGCATACGATGAGGTCGTGACCTCGCGCAGGGGATTCGCATTGGAAGTGCCGGCGCCGCCGATGGCCCACACTCCGGCCCGGTTGAGATTCTTGGCGGTGGAAACATCCCAGCGTCCGCCAATCATGAGATTGGTCTTCTCCTTGATATCGACGTCGAAGAGGACGCCGAGACCCGTTTCCGTAAATGTCGTCCGGCCGTCGGAAGACCACGGGAAGCTGTCGACGCTGCTCGGGTCGGGATTCTCGAAGGGATTGGCGAAGGTGGTATTCGGCGTCATGCCGCCGCGTTCATCGACCCAGGTCGGGGCCATGGCGTCGCTGCGATGCGTGCCATAGTCGCCGCCGCTGCTGCGCGAGTTCGACGTCGTGAGCCGGTAGTTCGCCGAGGCAAGGCTGTTGATGGCCAGCCAGTCGGGCAGATGGGTCAGGCGCTTGACGACGGTCAGCTTGTCCTCCCAGAGCGCCACGTCGTTCTTCGGACTGAACGGCTGGTTGGAGATCTTGTACTGATCCATGCTGTCAAAGAACATCTGGTTCTTGATCGAGAAGTCGGGATCGACGTCGTGAATGAAATCGAGGTAGGCCGTGAACAGCTCGGCGCGCAGGTTGCGCTCGAATGCGGCCGAGCGGCGCATGTTGAAGGTGTCGTAGCCGACGGTGGTGGGATCGAGGACCATGCCGATCGGCACCTGACCCGTGCCGGTGGTCCCGGGCCGCGGTCCGCCGATGCCCTGCGCGCGAAGCAGACCCGTGGGATCTTTTTCGGGATGCGCCACGAGGTAGTCGTACATGTTCTTCGGGATGCCGGCGATTTTCGGAAATTGATCCAGCGGCAGCGGATTGCCGTTCGCGTCCTTGGGCCAGGCGAAGGTCTGGATCAGCGGCAGATTGTTGCCGCTGATCGACCCGGTGACCGGCGAGGCGGTGAACATCTCCCGAATACCGATCACGCCGCTGCCATTGAGGTCGAGATTCACCATGGCGGAGCCGCGAATGTAGCGGCCCGTATCGACCAGATCCTGCGTGAAACGACCGACGAGCGCGCCGGCGGTCCGGGAAACCTGGTAGGAAAATCCGGATTCGAGCCGGAACCGGCCGATCACATCGTCGAGGCTGATCGCCGCCTGCAGGATTTCCTGCTCGATCGGCACGCCCTTGGCGAAAGCATCCGAGTCCTCGATCAGCCCGTACACATAGTATCCGCCCTTGCGTTTACCGGCCTTGACCGGTCCGCCAACGCCGAACGAAACCTCGCTCTTGTTGTATGAACCCATGATGGCCTGCACGAAGCCCTCCGGCGCCTCGAGATATTTGCCGGACTTCGCCCGGCCGGACTTGGGCGTGGCGTTCGTGTAGCCGCCGATCTTGCCCATGCCGAAGATCGGCGAGGGCGGGCCCTTGACGACCTCGATGCTGTCCATCGCCGCGAGCACACTGCGCGCGTTGCCTTGAAGGGAGAGTCGCTTCATCCCGCGAAAATAAGTGTCGGCGGGAACGTTTCGCACGTCGATGCCGCCCTGGATGCCGAACCGCGTGGTAGTGAAAACACCCGGCACCACGCGCGCCAGATCCTCGACGGCCGAGAGCGAGAAACGGTCGATGGTCTCCGCGCTGATGAGCGAAGTGGAGCGCGGCGTGTCGAGCAGCGTTTTGCTGAAGCCGAAGGATCCCTCCGTGGGCTGCGTGGGCAAAACATAGTTGGGATCCTGGCCCTTGTCCTCGGTCACAAATTTTTCGAGAACGAGAACGGGCTCCGGTTTTTTTTCAGCGGCGGTTTCCTGCGCAGGCAGAACCGCGGCGGGCAGAATGGACGAGGCGACCAGCAAGGCGTGGGTGTATTTGAACATGACCTGAACGATTGGTGTTGGTGTGCGGGTGGGTCGCCGCCGACGCGAGCACACCAGGTGCCACTCCTCGACGCGGGGAGTATTATGAATTTTTTTCCATTCCTCGCGCCGATGGAGTGCCGCGTCATCGCCCGGCATCGATACGGGCCAAAACCTCCGGCCCTCTTCCGGCGATCATTTTGTCGAACCGTGGTTGGTCGCTCACCACATTTTCCAAACCAATTCGCACGCGATTTCTCCGGGATCATTGTTGCAGGAGTCCGTGCGTTCGTTCCCCAGGTCTGGCGGACGATGGATTGCGACGTGTCCCACCCAACCAGCTTGGGCACTCGGGCAACTTCGCTTCATGTCCGGAGTGTCCCCTGGGCAAAGCGGGGTCGCTCGCGGCTCAAGACGACCGCCGGATACATTTTCTCCCAGCCATCAATCTAAAAAAATGCGGCGCCCGCGCGAAGGCGAACGCCGCATAACCTATAATAAACCTACATTATCCCGGACGACGATGCTCGGAGCACGGACGATGCCACGAGCAGTGCCGATGCGGTGTTATGAACGCAATTCGTGACAACGCCAAAACCGCAGGATCGCGCCCGCTTCCTCCGTCGAACCGCGAGATCGGGAACCGAGGCGGACCCGGCATTGATGAATAATATAGATGTGAACGTATAGTTGGCCCGCATCCGGGGGCTTGGCACACGAGCGGCTTTTTGTGGGGCGGTCGTTCTCACCACACTCAATGAATACCCACCCGCTCCTCCCCGCCCGCTCTTCACGCTCCCGTGGCGTTGCCGTTCTCTGCCGGTTGCTCGCTGTCGCCGTCGCTCCCGCGAGCGCCCTGGCCTTGGAAGTTCCCTACGATTACCTCGTACCCTGCACGCCGGAAAACGCGATCTTCGGATATTTTTCGCCCACGAAGAAACCGGTGCTCACCGTGAAGTCCGGCGCCGTGGTGCGCATTGAGGGCGGCGGCGGCAACAAGTGGAAGGACACGGATGACCCGAACACCTGGCTGAAAGAGAACAACGTCCCGATCACCGTCGAATCCAACAAGGCGCTCTCCGAAATCGTGAAGGCGATCAAGGAGTCGCCCAATCGCCTCCCTCCCCCGCCCGACGCCAAGCCCGGTACTCGCGTTGGTGGACACTTTCTCATCGGGCCGATCTATATCGAGGACGCCGAGCCCGGCGACTCGTTGGAAGTTCGCATCCTCGACATCACCCCGCGCCTGCCCTACGGCGCGAACAGCGCGAGCCCGACCGGCGGCGGCCTTCCCGGGGTCATGCCCCGCCCCTACAGCAAGGTCTACCTGCTCGATCACAAGCGCAACACCGCCGTCTACGACAAGGACGTGGAGATTCCGATGGCCCCGTTCAATGGTGTGAACGGCACGTGCCCGCCCGATTCCGAGGGACCCAACCGCAAGTCCGGTCCTCCGGGCGCGTTCGGCGGCAATCTCGACAGCAAGGATCTCACCACGGGCGCGACGCTCTATCTCCCGATCTTCCAGAAAGGCGCTCTCTTCTATACCGGCGACTGCCACGCCGCCCAGGGCGACGGTGAAATCGCCGGCGACGCCATCGGCACCGCCAACACCACCACCTATCAGTTCATCCTGCACAAGGGCGTGACGCTGAAAGGCCCGCGCGCCGAGACCCCGACCCATTACATCATCTACGGTCTCGATCCCGATCTCGATGTGGCGATGAAGAACGCGATGCTCAACACCCTCGAGTTCCTGAAGGAAAAGCAGGGCTACGACCTCATGCAGGCCTACACCCTCTGCAGCGCCGCCGTTGACTTTCACATCACCCAGGTCGTCGACAAGACCCTCGGCGTCCACGGCCTCGTCGCGAAGAAACTCTTCGTGAACGACAAGGACAACTACTGGTACCGCACCCCGCGGTTCTAACCGGGATTTCACCCCTCACCGTGTCAACCACACACACCCCGGCGCCTTTCGACCTACTCAAGGCCCTGAGCTTTTCGAATGGGCTGCGCGCCACCCCTCTTCATAGAGGGGAGTTCAAGCCCACGCAGCCGAAGTCCCCTCTATCAAGAGGGGCTTGGCGGGCCGTAGCGATTGGGCGAAGGCTGCTGCCCGACAGGGCGGGGTGTGTTGGCTCCGTTACAGGTGCGAAATATTCACCCTAAATCCATTCCCTCTCCACCCCGCATTTCCCATGACTTCACTTCATTCCCACGAACCCGCTCCGGCCATCCGGATCGCTCTGCGCCGTCCGACCGTTGTGCTCGGCTTCCTTCTGGCGATACACGCCAGCGCACTCGAGATTCCCTACGACTATCACGTGCCCTGCACGCCGGAGAACGCCATCTTCGGCCATTACTCCGCGACCAAAAAGCCGGTCCTCACGATCAAATCCGGCGCGGTCGTCCGCATCGACGGCGGCGGCGGTGCCGGCGGCACCGAGGACCGGAACAAATGGCTCAAGGACAATGGCATTCCGACCACGGTGGAGGAAAACCCCGCCATGCAGGAAATCATGAAGGCCCAGACGGAGTCGACGAACAAGCTGCCTCCGCCTCCCGGCGCCCCGGCCGGCACGGGCCGCGGCGGACATTTCATCATCGGGCCGATCTACGTCGAGGACGCCGAACCCGGTGACTCGCTCGAGGTCCGCATTCTTGATGTGACCCCGCGCCTGCCCTATGGCTCAAACGGTGCGCGTCCCGGCGGTGGCGCTTTGCCGGACTCGATGCCGCGTCCTTTCACGAAGGTCTATCTGCTCGATCACAAGCGCAACACGGCCGTCTACGACAAGGATGTCGAGATCCCGCTCGCCCCGTTCAATGGCGTGAACGGCACCTGCCCGCCCGACTCCGAGGGACCCAACCGCCGCTCGACCGAACCGGGCGCCTTCGGCGGCAATCTCGACAGCAAGGATCTCACCACCGGCGCCACGCTCTATCTCCCGATCTTTCAGAAAGGCGCTCTCTTCTATACGGGCGACTGCCACGCCGCCCAAGGCGACGGGGAAATCGCGGGCGATGCCATCGGGACCGCGAATACCTGCATCTATCAGTTCATCCTCCACAAGGGTGTGACGCTGAAAGGCCCGCGCGCCGAGACTCCGACCCATTACATCATTTACGGCCTCGATAAGGATTTGGACGTCGCGATGAAGAACGCGATGCTCAACACCCTCGAGTTCCTGAAGGAAAAGCAGGGCTACGACGCCATGCAGGCCTACACGCTCTGCAGCGCCGCCGTCGACTTCCGCGTCACCCAGGTCGTCGACAAGGTTCTCGGCGTCCACGGCGCCATCGCGAAGAAACTCTTCGTAAACGACAAGGACAACTACTGGTACCGCACGCCGCGGTTCTGAGCGATCACCCCCTGCAATCACCCTCACCTTTTCAACCATGAAACTGTTTGCCCGCACCTCCCTGCTCGGTCTCGCGCTGGCCGCGAGCGCCACGGCGATGGACATTCCGTATGACCATTACGTCCCGTTCACTCCGGAAAATGCCATCCTCGGCTATTTTTCCCCGACGAAAAAGCCGGTCGTAACCATCAAGTCCGGCGAGGTCGTCCGGATCGATGGTGGCGGTGGCGCCCGCTGGGGCGACAAGGATCCGGACACCTGGCTGAAAGAAAACGACATTCCGCTGACCATTGCAACCAGCCCCGCCCTGGCCGAGACGATCCTCGTGCAGAAGGAAACTCCAAACCGTCTGCCCCCTCCCCCCGGCGCGGCTCCCGGTGCGCGTGGTGGCGGCCACATGCTCAACGGTCCCATCTACATCGAGGGCGCCGAGCCCGACGACATGCTGGAAGTCCGCATCCTCAGCGTCACGCCGCGCATTCCCTATGGCTCGGTCAGCGGGAATCCCGGCAGCGGCGCGCTGCCTGATTTGTCGCCCCGGCCGTTCACTAAAATCGTGAAGCTCGATCTCAAGCGCAACGCGGGCATCTTCGACGATTCCGTCGAAGTCCCGCTCGGGCCCTTCATGGGCGTGATGGCCACGTGTCCCCCGGATTCCGAGGGACCCGAACGCCGCTCCGGTCCTCCGGGAGTGTTTGGCGGCAACCTGGATTGCAAGGAACTCGTCGCGGGCAGCACGCTTTACCTGCCGGTGTTCCAGAAGGGCGCCTTGTTCTACACGGGCGATTCGCATGCCGCGCAGGGCGACGGTGAAATCACGGTGAACGCCATCGAGACGGCCAACACCTGCACCCTCCAATTCATCCTCCACAAAGGAAAGAAATTGACCGCGCCGCGCGCCGAAACGCCGACCCACTACATGGCCTTCGGCCTCGACCCCGATTTGGACAAGGCGATGCGCATGGCCATGATCGAGACCATCGACTTCCTGAAGGAGAAACAGGGCTACGACTTCCACCACGCCTACACTCTGGCCAGCATCGCGGTCGATTTCCGCGTGACCCAGGTCGTGGACAAGACCTTGGGCATCCACAGCATGATTCCCAAGAAACTCTTCATCAAGGACGGGAATCCCTACTGGTTCCGGCCGTAAGCGTGGCCTCCCGCTTCATCGCCTCTTGTAGGAGCGATTCGGAACGTCCGCCAACCCCGCTTGTGCCGTGTCGCTTGCAAGCAAGCTCCTACATCCCGACCAAGCCGGGGCTAATCCCGGGGAATCCACCCCTCTGCGAATGAATGCACGGTCCATGAAACAACCCAGAGCGGCAACGTTCACCTGCAGCATGCTGCTCGGCCTCGCCCTGTCGGCGAGCGTCGCGCAGGCCATTGATATCCCTTACGATCATCACCTCCCGCTGACCCCAGAGAACGTTCTCCTCTGGCACTACGCCTCGGACAAGAAACCGGTCCTCACGATCAAGTCCGGCGCAACCGTTCGGATCGACGGTGGCGGGGGCGTCCGCTGGGATTGGAACAAGGGCGCCGACGGCAACGCCTGGCTGCGGGAAAACAAGATCCCCCTTACGATCGAGACCTCTCCCGCCTTGCAGGAGACCCTGCGTGTATTGACGGAAGCGGTGCGTCCGCCGGACAGACCCTCCGGCCGGCACATCCTCACCGGCCCGATTTATGTCGAAGGTGCGGAGCCGGGCGACTCGCTGGAAATCCGCATTCTCGATGTCACGCCCCGCATCCCATATGGAGCGACGAGCGGCAGCCCCGGTGGCGGTACGCTGCCGGACCTGGTGCCACGACCGTTCACCAAGGTCACGATGCTCGATCTCAAGCGGAATGCCGGCGTGTTTGACGGCAAGGTCGAAGTGCCCCTTGGACCCTTCATGGGCGTGATGGCCACCTGCCCGCCCGATTCCGAGGGACCGTTCCGCAGTTCGAGTCCGCCGGGCGTGTTCGGCGGCAACCTGGACTGCAGCGAACTGGTCGCGGGCTCCACACTCTACCTGCCGGTTTTCCATCCGGGCGGATTGTTTTATACCGGCGATTCCCATGCCGGCCAGGGCGATGGCGAGGTAACCGGCAACGCGATTGAAACGGCCAACACCTGCACGCTCCAGTTCATTCTCCACAAGGGTCAAAAGCTCACCGCCCCGCGCGCCGAGACTCCGACCCATTACCTGTGCTTCGGCCTCGATCCCGACCTCGACAAGGCCATGAAGATGGCCCTCGTCGAAACGATCGCGTTCCTCAAGGAGAAGGACGGCTACGACTTCACCGACGCCTACGCACTCGCCAGCATCGCGGTGAGCTTCCGCGTGACGCAGAGCGTCGACAAGACCCTCGGGGTGCACGGGATGATCCCGAAGAAAATCTTCGTCCACGACAAGAACCCCTATTGGTTCCGTCCCTGATCAACCGGTCTGACCGCTTCATTTCCACCCATGCACTCGCAGCTCCCTTCCTCCCGCATCTTCGCGTCCGTCGCGGCTGCCCTCGCTTTTGCCGCGAGCCTCGCCGCCCTCGAGGTTCCTTACGACTACCATGTGAAGATGACTCCGGAGACGACGATCTTCGGTTGTTTTTCCGCCACGAAAAAACCCGTCCTCACCATCAAGTCCGGCGCCACCGTGAAAATCGACGGCGGCGGCGCGGCGGAATGGGGCCGCGAAGGCGGCGAGGCCGAGGCCAACGCGTGGCTGAAAGCCAACAAGATCGACGCCACCACCGAGACCTGCCCGGCGATCAAG